>JAYZJO010000059.1:0-12520 GCA_036164375.1 Chlamydiota bacterium
AATATTAATTTTATTTAATCTTTACACTTATTTAATAAATAACATCTACAATTAACACTTACTAATAAACATATTATTAATAGGAGTTAATAATGGACCCTGTAACATCAAAACCTTTAGCTGGATCTGCACCAATTCCACCAGCTAATCCATTAAAAAACAATAAAGTTGAAAACGTGTCAAAAAAAGCGATCTCTACAGAAGGAATGACACCCGAATTCAAAAACTCTCTTTCATTCAAAAACCTGGAAGTTCTGGCGAAAGCCGATAAAAAGCAACATATCTATGCTAAAGCTACTAAGAAAGGCATCATTTTTAAAACACGCAATAAAAGAAACGGCTTTGTTGAGTTCTTACGATCTGTCTTTTTGGTTAACTTTTTTTCACACACGATTAAAGGCTACTCAAAAGGAAACAAAAAAGTTTTCAAATGTCTAAATAACGTCATTGATAACCTAAACAAAACCCAAAGTGAAGCAAAGACTCCCGAAGACCTCAAAGCATTAAACGAAACGCTACGTGCTGTACACGATGTGGCACTTTTAAGATTAACAAATCAATATAAAAAGAAAACTTTTACAAGCCACGCTTACCACGAGTTAGCGATGAAGGTTGAGCAATTCTTCAAAAATGAAACAACCAGCAAAAATGAACCTATCGGTAAAATCGTAAATTTCCAAAATGACGCGACATATCCTGAAAATAGTGGAATTCCGTCTACACCACCCCCTCCCCCTCCAGGACAAGCAAGCCCAGGACCTGGAGCTCCACCTCCACCTAATGTCCCACCACCTCCACCTCATTTAGGTTCAAATAAAATTAAAGTACCAACTAAAGCTGAAAAAGAAGCCGCATTAAACTCAAAAATTGAAAAATTAGATCAAGAAATCAGCGCAGTGGAAGCAGAGATAGCCAAATATAAAGCTGAAAATGGAAGATCCCATTTAAAAACGGGTGAACTTGACGCTGAATTAGGTCTTTATAAAAATATTGATGTACTTAAAAAGTACGCCACTACTGTTGCTTCCCTCAAAGGTCTCAAGGCTGTTGTTAAAACTTGTGAAGAAGATATTGAAGCTGCAGTCGACGCATACAAAAAGTACAAAACGAGTTTTGATAATGGAGATTACACAGTCTGCAAGGTAGAATTATCAAAAAGTGAGTTCGCAACTAAATTACAAGAATTGTTGGATGACATTGAAGAGTTAAAAGATTTGAAGACTAAGTACACTGCGCAAGTGGCTTCAATTGCGAGCGACAAACATTCTTTAGGTGATAAGGTAATTACCCTTAGTAATAACCAAAGCTTGAGCGTAAATGAAGCTGCGAAAAGGCTAACGACAATTAACAAGGAACGTAAAGAGTGTAAAGGAAAAATTGAGATTAACCTTAACACCAATATCCCAAGGGAAGTAAAGAAGCTCAACGCATTAAAAGCTCAAGTAGCAGTACAAATCAACGATCTTAATAAACTTAAAGGGGTTCTTGAAGAAGTCAAAGTTGAAGAGATCAAGATAGGACCTCAAACAGCCGATCTCCAAGAGGTAAAGAAAGCTGCTCAAAGCCGGTTTGTTAAAATGAATAGACTTATACACCTGAATAATATGAAGTAATATACATCTTTGTATGAAGAACCTACAAAATTCTTGAGCTAAAAGGGAAGGCCTCGGCCTTCCCTTTTTTGCTATTTTCAAATCACCAATTTGAGATAGATCAATATTCAATACCCTGATACAATATTACTCCATAAGGCTTAACAATTATTATCAACGTAAGGAGAATACTATGAGTAATGAAAAAACTTTATCTATCATCAAGCCAGACGCTGTTGGAAACAATAACATTGGCGATATTATTTCCCGTTTTGAAAAAAATGGCTTAAAAATTGTTGCTGCTAAAATGATGCATCTTAGCGATGAGCAAGCTAAAGGTTTTTATGCTGTTCATGCTGAGCGTCCTTTCTTTAACGATCTTGTTAGCTTCATGACTACGGGCCCCGTTGTCGTTATGGTGCTCGAAGGCGAAAATGCTGTTCTTAAAAATAGAGACATCATGGGTGCTACAAATCCACAAGAAGCAAATCCAGGAACAATCCGCGCAGATTTCGCGAAAACAATCGACGAAAACGCTGTTCACGGATCAGACAGTGCTGAAAATGCTTCTATTGAAATAAACTTTTTCTTCAAACCTGAAGAAGTATTAGCGCGCACTCGCTAGTTCTGAGGTTTCAGAGATGCTCGTTCTTATAGACAACTTTGATTCTTTTACACACAACCTCGTTCAGTACTTTCAAGTACTTGGACAGGACGTCAAAGTTATTAGAAATAACGCCATCTCTGTTGTCGAATGTTTAGATCTAAATCCGGACCTAGTTGTCATCAGCCCTGGTCCGGGAACTCCCTCTCAATCTGGCATCTCCAAACCTCTAATTACCGCTTGTGCAGGAAGAGTTCCCTTACTTGGAATATGCCTGGGAATGCAAGCAATAGCCGAGGTTTTTGGTGGAGAAACGGTGCGTGGTAGCTACCCGATTCACGGAAAAACTAGTAAAATTTACCACAAAAATGATGGGGTCTTCTCAAACATCCCCCAAGGCTTCCAAGCAACACGCTACCATTCTCTTGTCGTACCAGCTCACACTCTTCCCTCTTCACTAGAAGTGACTGCTAAATCCGAAGACGGCGTGATTATGGGGTTACGCCACCGTCACCACCTGATTGAAGGCGTTCAATTTCACCCCGAATCGATACTCACTGAATGTGGTTTCGATTTGTTAAGAAATTTCATCAACTATTCTACTCACAGCAATGTAACTCGAGGAGCAAAATATGTTTAAAACTACAATACTCATGTCTGCAATATTTCTGATTTCACTATCTGTAATCAGTTGCGCTTCACCAAGCCAAGAACGGACTCCAACAAAAGAAACAACTCTATCGATCATCAAGCCAGATGCCGTTAGTGGCAACCATATCGGAGAAATCATTCAACGTTTTGAGTCCAAAGGGCTACGTGTAGCGGCCATCAAAATGGTTGATATCGACAAAAAAATGGCTGGTAGATTTTATGAAGCCCATAAAGAACGCCCCTTTTATAACCAACTTACTGAGTTTATGAGCTCAGGCCCTGTAGTCGTCATGGTCCTTGAAGGTGATAATGCGATCTTAAAAAATCGTAGCATCATGGGAGCGACGAATCCAGAGCTTGCAAAACGAGGAACCATCCGAAAAGATTTTGCCTCTTCAATTAGTAGCAATGCTGTTCATGGATCTGACTCACCTGAAGCAGCAAAAACAGAAATTTCTTTTTTCTTTAGCGACAAAGAAATTAAAGGGCGTTTTTAAAAAAATGGATTTTCTCGCGATTGATATTACTCCTCAATCTCGTGCATAGGTAAGAGATTTGGATGCAAACCAGGTTTTAAACTCGGTTTGCATCCAGATCGACAATCAAATTGTAAAATTTTCACCGAGATAATGTCTTTTTGCTTCTTCATTATTTACAAGTTCATCGACCGTTCCCGACAGGAGCACTTTACCCTCTCTCACAATATAGCTACGGTGCACTACCGATAAAATTTCTCTTGCATTGTGATCAGTAATCAAAACGCTTATCCCTTTATCGGAAAGGATTCTCACAAGCTGTTTTACCTCTTGAACAGAGATCGGATCGATATTGGCAAAGGGCTCATCAAGTAATAAAAATGTTGGATTCGTTACAAGAGCTCGAGTAATTTCTAGGCGCCGCCTTTCTCCTCCAGAGAGAGCGACCGCAACTTTTTTAGCAAGGGGTTCAAGATGCAGTTCATGAAGCAATTGTTCGAGATGATGCTTTTGTTCAGCTTTTGACAGCCCCATATTTTCAAGAATACATAGTATGTTATCTTCAACAGAAAGCTGACGAAAGACCGAAGGCTCTTGCGCTAGATATCCCATACCCATTCGCGCTCTTTGATGGACTGGCATGGTGGTGACATTCTGACCTTGGAAAAACACTGTTCCTCCCTCTGGCTGAATAAGACCGATGGTCATATAAAACGCTGTGGTTTTACCCGCACCATTAGGTCCCAGCAAACCGACAATCTCACCGGTATTCACGTGAAAAGAGAGACCATTAACAACCCTTCTTCCCCCATATGTTTTGACAAGTTCATTGACATTAAGTTGTGCAGTTTGCATATATTAACCATCGAATTTAAAACGTTTTTTTATTTCATTAAGCTCTTGTTCCATAAAACGAAAGCGAACATCACCAATCCCTTTAACAGTTTCTTTAGCATTTTTAGAGTAAAGAAGTTTAGGTGCGCTAATTTGCACGTTATTGATTTTGTCATAATAAAGAACGCGTCCACCATTTTGACCAGATAAATGTAACACTTTGGTATCGGGAAAATACTGCATTGTGTCCGCAAGCGCATACTGAGGGGTAAAGCTATCTATGCTTGTAGACACTGAAGCAATACTCAAGAGTTTAACATTATTGCTCAGTTGTACTTTAGAAGGCTCAATTTCTTTGTTGTTAATTTTGTAATCGACAATTAGCGTATCGCCAAAAACGTGACCTAATTTATCTGAGTACTGAATTTGATTTTCCATTTTTTCAATATAAAGCTGCTTAAGAGTGTGATCAAGAACGATATTACCATTAACGGTCAAATGGTAGTCTACTCCTCCCTGCTTATTGAAACATGTAATTTTAGAGTCTCCCATTACCGTCATGTATTGAAGATCAGAGTCATTCCATATAAAAGAAATCAAGCCTGTATTTTTAATCGAAGCCATTAGAGGGTGACTCACTATTGCATTGCCTAGCAGCGTAAGAACACCGTCTGTCTCATCCCAAACGGCTAGGTCTGCTTCAATTGCTGTAGGTAACCCTTTGACTAATCGAATAGAACCTTGTGTATGTTTCAAGAGTATTTGGTGGTTAAGTGTGTCAAAGATAACTTCTTCTGCCTCAATATTTACACCATAAGGGGTGTCAATGAAACAGCGCTCGTTTTTTTTGGGTAATAATGTTACAAGACCTTCTCCATTATAGATCGCCTGATGACCACGTGCTCGATATTGGTGTGGGTCTTCTATAAAAACATGACCAGTTGCAACTATTTCAGTAATGGTATGACTTTCGTCATAGCGTAGCACCATATCTTTACAAGACACTGCCACTTCTTTTTGATAATGGACGGGCTCACCTTGTAGACTTATTTTATTCTTAGAAAGATCCGCTTCTCCACTGATACAGTGAATGACACCTCTATCCTTCATAGTAATAGTTACATCATCACAAAAACCTAGCCGAGCTGTTTTTTTCTCTTTTCCCGAGGTCTTTTGCTCTAAAAATGCTGAGTGACTTGATATTTTTGCTAAATCATACTGAAAGGCCACATTTCCCTCCAGCTCCACTCTATTTCCACTGTAGTTAATTATGTCAGCATCTAATTCATAAAGAGCATCATCGCCTGCAATAGAGGGCTTGCAGTAAACTGTAAAGATAAAGATCAAAAAAAATAGTTTTTTAACCACTCCGCCCCCCAATCTTGAAAAGAATTTTCCCTTTAAGTCCTGACGCTTTGATATCTAGCCCACTACTTTTTACTTTGACTTCTATTTTATTTGCTACACCTTTCATACAAGGTTTTTCTGGCAAAGTCCAATTGTCCAAACTATGACCCGGAAGTTTATACTGGAATATTTCTGCCTGTTCCGCAATCAAGGAGTCACTAGTCATTCGATATGCAGCAGTATCAGCTTCTATATACCTCACTGCTTGCATCGGTTGCATCGTTAACTGATCGACATCAACCCAGGGTGATTCGTTATCCGGATTTGTATTACGGAGTTTATATCTTCCATCTTTTGTAGAGACAACTTCACGATTGTCAGGAAGTAGATAGTAAAGCTCTTCCTGCATATAACATCGCAAGTTTGTCAATTTTTCGATAATTTCTGTTTTATCGCCCTGATGATCATATACTAAATCACTTTTGTCACTATCTACTCGCATCTGAAGACGAGACTCCCCTTCTTGATAAAAGATATCTTTTCTAACACCGATACGATGCTGAGTTGCCATAAAAGGCTCTTTTTTGGGCTCCTGACGACTTTTTGCAGACGCTTTTCGCATAATATTCTGATATTCTACAGCATCATTATCTGTAGGAAACAACGTAATGACTGTGAAAAAAGCAAGCATCACAAAAGAAATTATTAGGTATACAGCAAAGCGTCTTTTCATATTTAAACCGCTTGTACAGCTTCATAAATTCTAATGATTCGATCCAGTATTTTCGGCAACTGATCGATAGGTACTTGTGAAGCTGCATCGCTTTTCGCATTTTGAGGGTCCGGGTGCGCTTCCATAAACAAACAGTCAGCTCCAGCTGCGATCGCTGCACGTGCAAGAGTTTCAATAAACTCTCTCTGTCCTCCGGAGCTATCCCCTTGACCTCCGGGCAGTTGCACAGAGTGTGTGGCATCAAAACAAACTGGCACTCCATACCCATGCATGATGGGGATAGCGCGCATATCACTGACTAGATTGTTATAACCAAACGAAGCCCCCCTATCAATTAGAATGATATTATCATTACCTGTTGATCGCACTTTATCGACAACATTCCCCATATCCCAAGGAGCCATAAACTGTCCCTTTTTAATACTAACGACTTTCCCAGTCATACCAGCAGCGACAACGAGATCGGTTTGACGCGATAAAAAAGCTGGAATCTGGATCACATCACACACCTCTCCGGCCATGGTAGCCTGTTCGGGACTATGAACATCTGTGACTACAGGAACACCTAGCTGACTTTTAATTTTTTCAAGGATTTTTAAGCCATTTTCTATACCTGGACCTCTGTAGGAGCTAATTGAAGACCTGTTCGCTTTATCATAACTTGCCTTGAAGATATAGTTGATTCCTCTTTCAAGGCATATTGCTTTTAATTTCTCTGCAACTTCAAAACAAAGATCTTCACTTTCAATAACGCACGGGCCTGACATTAAAGTCAGTGGCTCCCCTTTACCTACTTTAAAACTTCCTACCGGTATGCTACGATACTCTTGGTTTTTCATTCTATTCCTCGCTTACGACTGACACAGTTTCCTGATGGATATTTTCAAAATTTTCTATATATTCAGATAGATTTATCTCAACTACTTTCCCTTCAATAGGAACTCTTACCTTATTGGAGATATCAAGCATAGGTTTTAATACAAAAAGGCGTTCCATCCAACGGGGATGCGGTATGATGAGACTATTTTTTACGTAGACTTCCTCGCCATAGAGTAAAATATCGATATCGACAACTCGAGGAGCATTTTTTTCTTTCTGCTCTTTACCTAGTTTTAATTCTATTTCACACAGCTTTTCAAAAAGAAGTTCTGGTTGAAGAGTTGTATTAAAGGAACAGACTCCGTTTATAAAATCCTCTTGGGGAATATCGCTAACTGGCGATGTTCGGTAAAGTCGAGAGCATTCAAAATTGTCAATTTCAGGGATCTGACTAATTAAAAGGCTAGCTTTTTTAAGAGTCGCAATGGGATTCCCTAAATTGCCACCCAACCCTAAATAAATTTTTTCTTTTTTCATGACCTTTACCCCTTCAGAAATAGATCTGTTACTTAGAGTACAAGAAGAGAATACATAGAAATACCAATATTTTTCTAGGTATAAAAGGAAACACGCTTATATTTTATAAAGTTTTTTTACGCAAAAAGCAATTGTCATAGACGTATTAGGAAGGGGGTAGGATAGCTTAAAAAGAAAAAAAATAAAAAACCTTGATCTTTAGACTCGAAAAAGGTAGGATATTACTTCTATAGGGACTGATAGCTCAGCGGATAGAGCACCCGCCTTCTAAGCGGGTGGTCGTAGGTTCGAATCCTACTCAGTCCGTTCTTTAAAAAAAGAACGATTACTCAGCAGACTCACCATCTTCTTCTAATATTTCAAGATTAACACGGATGCCATTGCGGCTAGCGACTGACATTAACAGCGTACGAATAGCGTTAATAGTCTTTCCCTTTTTCCCTATTATCTTTCCAATATCGGACTTTTCAACAGAAAGCTCTATAATGAGTGTCTGAGTACCGCCGATTTCGTTAATCTTTACCTTATCCGGGTTATCGACGAGATTTTTAACGATATATGCTACGAATTCTTTCATGACCTGTTCCTCTTACTGATTCTTACAGCCTTTGATATGTAACCAATTTTTAACTAATCCATTTCGTTTAATCAATTGTAATTGACGAGACTTTTACAAAATAACAGTAGCGCGTAATGTCAAGAAAAAGTCTCTTAATTGTATCATAATATGTGGTGCTTAATATATCCAGATAAAAATTAAACATGTCTATCTCAACGATTTACGGTAAAGGATTTTGTAAAACGAATTATTGAAAAATTGATAAATTCTATATTAAATTGATTCTCAAAATTATCAATATACCAGCTTTTTACCCCCTTAATTCAAGAAACAACTCTACACCATATTCCCTATTCACACACCCTAAAACCCTAAACTCAGAATCACCTTTAACATCGTAAATTTCTACACATTCACCGCAAACGCTGCAAATCAAGTTCATTTGAGTTTCGAAATGCAAAGTCAGCTCCTACAACTTTTTTTATTTAAGAGGCATAGGCAAGAGATTTGGACGCAAACCGTGTTTTAAACCTTGATAAAAACTCCTCCTCAACATATAGTGTTATGTTATAACATAACATAAACTCACAACACGAGGCCAAAAATGAAAAAAAAACTACCTGTCACTATTCTTTCTGGATTTCTGGGAGCCGGAAAAACAACACTGTTGAACCACATCCTTAACAACCGAGAAGGATTGAAGGTTGCTGTCATTGTCAACGATATGAGCGAAGTCAATATAGACGCAAACTTAGTGGAACGTAGTGGAAGCAATTTATCTAAAACAGAAGAAAAGCTTGTTGAAATGAGTAACGGCTGCATTTGCTGCACTCTACGTGAAGACCTTTTATTACAAGTTCGAGATTTAGCTGAGCAAAACAAATTTGATTACTTACTCATTGAGAGTACGGGCATTTCAGAACCTTTACCTGTAGCGACAACCTTTGACTTTCGCGATGAAGAGGGAAATAGCCTATCAGATGTTGCCAAACTAGACACAATGGTAACTGTGGTAGACGCCGCCACCCTGATCAATAACTATAGTTCAACAGAATTCCTTTACGACCAAGGAGAAGAACGCGATGACGAAGACGATCGTTCGCTCGTGGATTTACTAGTTGAGCAGATTGAATTCGCAAATGTCATCCTTGTCAATAAAGTAGATCTTGTTTCAAAAGACGAGCTGAAAACTGTAAAATCAATCATCCGAAGCCTGAATGTAAAAGCAAAGATCATAGAAACGACACAGTCCTCGGTTCCTCTTCGTGAAGTTATAGATACAGGGCTTTTTAATTTTGAAGAGGCACAAAAACATCCTTTATGGGCACAAGAACTCTACAATTTTAAAGAACACGTTCCCGAAACTGAAGAGTACGGAATCACCAGCTTCGTCTATCGCGCAAGAGATCCATTTGACCCTTCTAAAATACATGCATTCTTCAACCTAGATTGGCCAGGCGTTTTGCGAACAAAAGGATTTTTCTGGCTTGCAAGTAGACCGGATTTTGTTGGGGAAGTTTCGCAAGCAGGCTCTGTTGTACGGCACCAAGGAATCGGCCGTTGGTGGGCGGTAATTCCGAAAGAGCAGTGGCCTCATGGGGAGGATTTTGATCAGATGATTAAAGACCACTGGAATAAAGAATTTGGAGATCGTAGACAAGAAATTGTATTCATCGGCCTTAAAAATATGATGAATAAAGAGGAGATATGCAACCTACTTGACTCCTGCACTGTTAAAGACTTTAGCGTGGAAAGTGGTATTTACCAAGACTCGAAAGACCCTTTTCCGCAGTGGTTTGAACAAGAAGCATCCTAATCAAAAAAACAAATAATTATACTAATAAAACACAACCATTGGAATATAATATGTTTACATCAATTCGTCATTTCTTTGTTCTTCCCGGCATCTCACTCCTTATCGGCATTGGAGTGGGGGCTATCGCCGGCTTTATAGATCACCCTCTTTTATTAACAATCGCTCAGGTGATCTCTGATCTCTTTATGAACCTTTTGAAAATGCTAAGTTTACCGATCGTTTTTTTATCTGTAGCTTCAACAGTTAGTGGCATGAAAGGTGTTGATGAGCTTAAAAATCTAGGTCAGCATGTGATTAAATACACATTACTTACAACAGTGATTGCGGCTTCTGTCGCACTGATTCTTTATGTTTCTGTTGACCCTCTTCGAGACTCTACAGCTTTTTCTATCATGAGCTCTATGGAAGTCCCTGAAACCCCTACTGATGGAAGTGGCTACCTTGGACATCTTATGGAGTCTATTCCTTCTAATATTTTACAACCCTTTATCACTAACAACGTCATTGGCGTCCTTTTCCTTTCTGTCCTTATCAGCTTAGGAACCCTTTCTCTTCCTGAAGAACAACGCTACCTCCTTCACGGCGTTTTTTCTTCTTTCTATGGAGCTACCTTAAAAATCGTCACATATCTTTTAAGGTTTATGCCAATAACTGTAGCTGCATTTACCACATTATTTATCCATGAAGTGGGTCTTGGCAGCTCAATGGGACCTATCGCCCTTTATCTTTCGTGTATTGTCGGCGCCAACCTTATTCAAGGATTCATCATTCTCCCCCTCCTACTAATCATTAAAGGGATCTCTCCCCTCGACCTTTTACGAAGTGTTCGCCCTGCTCTTTCTGTCGCTTTCTTCTCAAAATCCTCGAACGCAGCGATTCCATTAGCGATTCAGTGTTTAAACAAACGCAAAGGATTCAATGCAACGGTAACAAACTTCACCATCCCTCTTTGTACAACGATCAACATGAATGCTTGCGCCGGATTTATCCTTACAACGGTACTTTTCGTCTCTATGGCCCACGGCGTGACCTATTCTCCGATTTCCTTACTTTTATGGATTTTTGTTGCCACCATCGCTGCCATAGGAAACGCAGGCGTCCCCATGGGCTGCTACCTCCTGTCAAGTGCTCTACTTGCTTCTATGAATGTTCCCTTGGCTATGATGGGAGTTATTCTACCATTTTACGGCCTGATTGACATGCTTGAGAGTGCAATTAATGTGTGGAGTGATACATGCGTTACAGCTATTGTCAACAAAGAATTCCAGCAAAGTGAGTCTCCCGTGAAACTCAAACCCAGAGAGACTCTTGCCTAAATAAGGACAGAAAAAAGCAAATAGTAGGATTTACAAAAATTTGCTATACTCATTAAGGCTTTGGATAAATTAATGAATACCAGTCCCATTAAATCATAGCACTCAATGTGCAAAGTTATTTATTGGGATTGGCATAATATTCAAGAAAGAGGTTTTTCTAATGGAAAATATTATTGACCATGCACAAGCATTTTGCACTGAGCATAAAGAACGGCTTACAAAGCCAAGAGTCGAAGTACTTAAAATTATTTCGCAAAGTTTGAAACCTGTAGGGGCTTATGAAATTCTCGAAAAACTGGGACAAGTCATTCATATGCCCAAGCCGCCCACTGTTTATCGTGCCATTGAATTTTGGCTACAAAATGGATTCATCCATCGCATTGAAAGCTTGAACGCTTATACAACTTGTCACGCGGGACATAAACACAAAGGGAGCCAATTTATGATCTGTGACGAATGTGGCATTGTGATTGAAGTTCATATCTGCGAAATGCCCAACACTTTACAAAAAATGGTAACAAAAAACACTTTTTTACCGTCGAACTGGAACCTAGAAATCCACGGCCTCTGTCAAGAGTGTCAATCACCCTAAACTTCCTTAAAACCCGGTTTGTGTCCAAATCTCTTACCTATACACCACTTAAATGCACGAGATTAAGGTGAAAAGATTGAAAAGTGGGCCGGTAGGCCCAGTTGAGTGTGCCCGGCATGAGCAAACTCTTTCCTTGCCCACCTACCTTCAATACATGATTTATTTTACGCATAGGATATAGGGTTTCGTTAATCTGAGCTAACTCACCCACAAACCCTGCCTTACGAAGGTTCACTTTCGTTTAGGTGACAATTTTGATTTGAGCTTCCTTCAGATTCCTCATTGGCCTTATCGTCCCTATGGTTCCCACACGAGTGGAGCAACGACTCGGTTTCTTCGGACCCCCTTGCTGTTATCTATATATTCCCTCCTTTCTGGGTTATAGTTAAACTTTCATTAGCTAGAGTTTGCTCATGCCAGGCACACTCATGCAAATATAACTATTTGCATTTAAAAACGTTATAACTTATAATTATATAGCTATTTTATTATAATAAAAACGTTATAACTTGTAATTATATAGCTATTTTATTATAATAAAAACGTTATATCTCATAATAAAAGCGTTATAACTTATAATTTTGAGGAATTTTGTGCTCTCTCTACAATAAATCAACACAACTAAGGTGAATTTATGACTTCAG
>JAYZJO010000060.1:0-25990 GCA_036164375.1 Chlamydiota bacterium
TATTTTAATTATTTTTTTCAGGTTTTTAGTTAATTAAAAAACGGGTTTTTCTTATTTATTTGTCTTTCATTTTTTTATTTTTTAGTTAGTTGTATGCAATTTTTCTGCCAATTTTTGTCTAGATTCATTTTTTTTACCTAGATGTTGGATTTAAATTAGGGTAAAGATCAAATGTGTTTGCTCGATGAAATTTTTGCACAATGCAGAGAAGTTAAATTTATCATATATAATGCAGGATACTTCTCTCGAGAGCTTCTTATATATTGACGCTAATATGATCCTTGTTCAGAATGTCGAACATGATCTAATTTGGGAAGAGTATTTAATAAAGTTAACAAAATGACTTTCCTAAATTATATAAACGTTGTTAGCTTACGTATCGTCATGATCTGCTACAGCTCTTTATTTCTATTTAAATTTAGATTTAGAAACTAATTATTGGTGTTTCCTTGTTAACTCGATTCAGAATACGATGACAAATTTAGGGTAGTAAACTTTCTTAACGTGTAAATTTTTTTTATAATAGTATTGGAATATATAAGTGTATTTTCTTTGATTGATAAATGTCCTTTTGCTTTTTCTCTATCTTAAAATAAATGGAAGAAAAATACTCGCTTGTTTGTGTGATGGAGGTGAAATCTATCACTGGTTGTAGCTTCACTTGTTTGAGATTTAGCAATATAAGATAATATTCGTTTGTTAGGTAAAATTTGATTCAGTGATAACCTAATAGGTATGTTCAAGAGGGAATTTTTTGGAAAGTGTAAAAATAGCTACTTTAAGCGACTGAATTATGTATTTAGATAAATGGACATACGATTAAAAAAGAAATTACTTAGTTAGGAGTTGATTCAGGTTTTTAGAAAGCTTCATGTTTATTATTAAATAGGGCATAGGAGATGAATTTTAGTAGACGACGGGTGAGTAATTGGAAGAACGGACTCTTGGATCAGAGATATGGTATATAACAAAGTTGTTCAATCGAGCGTTGTTATGAGATTTTGAATAGTAATATAAATTAGAGCTGTTTTATTAGATTCTCTTAATTATACTTACTTCAATTATATCTATAGTAGAGTGTTTATGCTGAATGAAATCGGAAATTACGCTTGGTATTCAGAAGTTTTTGCTTCTGATGAAGTTTGGAGATCGCAGGTAACGTAGACAAATTATCAAGATCGAACACAAAATCAGACGAAAAAAGAATGGTTATCAAGCGTAATTTCCGATTTCATTCAGTATATCCAGATTTTGGGTGACTCTAAGGCCTTTCATTAATCGATAAATAAACTTCCATCATAAAAGAGTTCGATACGTGTAATTAAATTTTCTTTGATATTAATTAGCGATGCTCCAGAAATTTTTTTTGCTAATTTCGGGATAAAAATATCATAAATAATCAAAGCTTGCTCTTCAGATCCAAATTTTGCTCTTATCTCAAGAGAGCTGATCATGTTCATAAAATGTTCAGTTGCTTCAATAACTGCATCTTTCCCGACTAAGTTTGCTATCGGGGCAAAAAAATTCACATCGGGGTGTAATAAGTTTGTGAATTTTTCTAAATTTTTTTTCCCAATCGATGTATAATAACTTACAGCTAATTTAATGTTATTTTCTTGCATATTTGATCTCCTAGTTAAATATTTTACAAGTAGAATATGTATTAGCATGTTGAATGTTGCTATTCAACATAGTTCATTATAGCAAAGTATATTCGATATATCAAGGTGTATCTAAATGGGTGAGACAAAAAAAAGAACTTACAATTCAAAAAATAGAGAAAACCAGGCTAAACATACGAAATCTAGAATTTTACAGTCTGCAAAAGAATTATTTCAAAACGAAGGGTTCGACCGTGTGACTATCCAACAGTTAGCTCAGGCTGCGGACGTTTCAATGCCTACAATTTATGCTATTTTTAAGTCTAAACGCGGAGTGCTGCAGAGTTTAATTGATGAAGCTCTTCCCCAAGATGAGTTTTCTGATCTTGTACAAGAGTCAATGAATGAATTGTCAGCAAAAAAACGGTTAGCTAAAACAGCTAGAATGGCACGAAAAATCTATGATGCCGAAAGGGAGTTAATGGGGATACTTTCAAATGCTTCATTAGTTGCTCCTGAATTTAAGGAACTTGAATATGAACGTGAAACGCGAAGGTATGCTAGACAAGGAAAATTCATCAGCTTTATGATGGATAACAATCATCTTTCATCAACTCTATCTCTTACAAAAGCTCGTGATATTTTATGGACTCTTACCGGTCGCGATATCTACCGAATGTTCGTTATTGAGAGAGGTTGGACCTCTCAAGAGTATGAAAATTGGTTAGAAAAAACGCTAATTGAAACTTTGTTGTCATAAGTTACTGGCCTTACGCAGCTAAAGCTCTGATGTGGCTGTGATCGCTTGTCTACAAAGGATATTTAAATTTTAATAAAAATGTAGTTGAGTGTAATTGCAAACTTAAATAGGTCTCAACGATATAACGATAAGGAAAATTATTCTTTAACTTATGTCACAGTTGTCGGTGTATCTAAATTGTCTTAAATACTTTGTAATTTTTTTATCGTTCTTATCGTTGAAAAGTACGACCTTAAAATCTGTCAATCACGCTAGGCAAACGTACTCTAACAAATGATTTGGATATGTACTGAATTAAATGGGTAGCGTATCTAAAAATAGTGTCGAATCTAATAGAATTATACATCTATAAATGAACCAACGTGCAAAAAATCTGTGATAATACATATTTACTTCAAGACTCTGTTGCGTAAGTTGAGTAAGTTATCTTTTAATTAACTTCTTTGACAACTAGATACCTAAAAAACTACGAACCGCAGCCCAAGGTTTTCTTATAAAGTAGTAAAGTAAAGAAACGCGCTCACCATATAAAATTGAGGTGCCTTTAAGACCAAGTTTAATATCATCAGGTTGATCTACCCAATTTGCTTCTGCAACGAAACTTGGAAGGTAATCGTCACTTAGACCGCTCTCATTTGCTATATAGATAATATTTGCTGTATAGCTTTCTTCTGGGTTGATATTTAAAAATACTTTAATAGGTTTATCTGGGTCGAGAACAACATTATCGCTTTCAGGAATCCAGATTCGAATTTTTGTATTTTGTGGATCATTAATCGATAATATTTTTTCACCAACCTGAACGGGTTTACCTCTCCAGGTGTCTGGATTGTCAAGCATAACGACGCCTGAGTTTGGTGCTTTTACCGTTAGTTTACTTGCTTGCCATTTTGCTAAGTTTAGATTTACTTTTTCTTTTTCAAGTTTCAAATTGAGTATCCCAAGTTCTGTTCTAGATTTTTTGTCATCTAGTCCAAGTGTGCGGGCTCTATTTGCTTCAGCCTTAAGAATCTCTACTTCTTTTTGAGCAACTTTGAGGTTTCGTAAGGGGACGCGTTTGTCGTATTCGATAAGGACGTCATCTTTAAGGACAGAGTCACCTGGATCAACAGTGATTTCTTCTATGATACCATCAAGTGGTGCTGTGATAAGGATTGGATCATTTGCTACGATTTCGCAAGGGGCTACTACTCGTAATGGTACTTGTATGATGAGGGAAGCAAGAAGTATGCTGAATAAACCTATCATAAAAGGTTTCTTTCCGACAGCCTTTTCCTTGATGGCAAACTTTGGCTTAAGGTTGTCCCATGCAATCCCATATGCAGGCGTTAAGTAAGTGGTAAGAAAATCTAAGGTGTTTTTAACCGATTCAGGATTTTGGATCTTGCCAAAAATTTCTAACCACAATCCTAGCACTAATTTGTTATCGTGCTTTATTGGTAACCAGATTACAGAGGCTTTTGTGCCTTCTTCATAATCATTCCATATGTGAGTTTCTCCTGTAATCGACTCAGGTGTAAGTAGTTGTGCCTCTTCAGGAGTATTCATGGCTGAAACAAGAGCAAGCCACTGTTTTGTTAAACGCGCATCTTTGTTTGGTTCAGACTGCCCAGATACACCTAGTAATTTAGGGTGTTTTTTTTCCATATCCCAGAGAACTGCGCGATCATATCTTATAGCGTGTATTGTTTCATTGAGAATGGAAAAAATTAGCGTTTGACGTTTTTTAGTATCGAAGGCCTTTAAATTTAAGCGATTGATTGTCGCCATATGTTGAAGCATTTGTTGATTTTGGTTGCCTTCAGTCTGTGTCATCTCTACGATTACCTTTTAAAATATGTTATTCAAAGTACTCATAAACTTCTTATTCAAAGAAATGCCAACCCTTTGGCTTCTTTGATTCACTTCTAACTTCATTAGTCGGTTGTGGAATGTTTTGTTCTTCCTGGCCGCTAGAAAAGTCATCTGAAGTAGGTTCGACATGATCTTCATCGAAGAAAGTGTCGAGAGGGTCCATATCATCTTGATAGTCAAGTTTGTCGATTAGAGGAACATCTGCTTCATCATTGTTCATTTCCATTTGGTCTTGATCGATAGCTTCTTCCGCATATGGTTGAGGTGTGCTGGGAATAGCATAATTGTTGGGAGTATCTTTTTCGACTTTGGTTTGATGTATTTTCTTGGGTTTGGATACATCTTCTTTTAATTTAGGAGCTTTTGGCTGTTCGACATCAAAGAGGGCTCTGCCAGTCATACCGGCTCTTAGTGATCCGTCGCTGTTGTCAATTTCCGCTTCAATACGGATCGTTGCACTTGATGGGTCTATAACTGATCCAATCCTTTTAATAACAGCATTGAAGTTTTTGTTTGCCTCGAGAATTTCAATATTGAATGTTTGTCCAACTTTAATTTCTTTTAGTTTACTGGCAGGGATTAGAAGCCTCGCTAGTAAAACTTTGTCATAAATGATTTCGATGATTTCTTCACCTGCTTGGGTGAGTTCATGTTCTTCTATATTCAGAGAAACCACCTTTCCATCATACGGAGCATCGACGACGGTTGCGTCTAAATCTCTTTTAGCTATAGAGAGATCCGCTTGTGCAACGGCAACGTTTGCTTCAGCTTCTTTTAATTCGAATAGAGAAGCTACGTTGTCGTTAAATAGTTGTTTTTTAGCTTCGAGCTCGACGTTTGCACGATCAAGTATAGCCTGGGCTTTTTTAAGGTTACTTTGATAGACGACATCGTCAAGTTGGATAAGACTTTCACCAGCTTTAAAATTTTCCCCCATATACTTGTTAATTTGTGTGACAGGGGATTGTATTTCTGCAGAGAGCTGAGTGCGATGTAGTGGGTCTATCACAACCTGGTACATTTCCTCAGGAAACTCTTCATATTCCTCGCTTACGTCAAAGTTAAGATACTCATCCTCATATTGAGCTGAAAGCGAGGTAAAATTACAAGCGATAATTAATGATAGTGCTAGTCTCATCCAACTGATCCTTTCTTAGTAATACCAACCGTTATTTTTGCAAGGCTGCTCATTGCAATTGTTGTATCCACAATTTTGATAATTATGGCTGTTATTCATGTGGCAACTGTCGTTAGATGCCACACATGCATTAGATCTTCTGAATACTGTATTTGTTTTAAAATATCTAGGCATTCCTATCGCACTATTAAGTTGCTCAATAGTGTTCTGAAGCTCAGCGTATTTTGTCATAGCATCTATTTCAGAAAATAGTGCTTCAGCCTCATACTTCAAGATGTCTGCCTCGTGAAGTTTTCCTTGTCTTTGTTCATTTTTAGCTGCAAGAAGGAGACGTTTGTTTACAGACTCTAACTCTTTAGCTATAAGGTAAGACTCTAAATGGTCAGTATATAAAATGTATGACAAGTTAACCTGTGTAAGTATTGCTGCTGAAAGGTGAACACGTGTCGCTTTAGCAAAAGTTCTACGCATACAAGCAATTTCTTTCTCTTTGAAGTATGTTGGGAAATCCAACAGGTTCCATGTGGCTCTAATACCAGCAGCTAACCAGTTGTTATGTAGTAAGAATCGGTTACTATCATGGTAAGGTCCACCAAAGAGCTCTACTCCAGGCATCATTTGAACAATAGCTGCGCGAGCCTCGTCTGCACGAATCTGTTCTTCAGCATCCAATGAAAATAACTCTGGTCTGTTAGCTAGTGCCCAGTTCTCTAACTCGCGAATGTCGCAAAGAGTGATGTCTAGTCCCATGCTCTCTAAATCTGCGATTTCAAAATCATAAGATGCAGGTACACCCATGATTAGTTTTAGTTCAGATTTTGCAGCATGATATTCAGCTGAGTATGCTTGTAGCTGCCCGCGAATATTAATTAACTGGTTCTCATTTCTTAGTCCCTGGATTTCAGAAATGATTTTTGAGTCCATTTGTCTTTGCAGAGTAGCTTGCTGATCAAGGGCTTTATCAATGATTTCCATCGATTTTGTCAGTGCATTTTTGGAAACGGTTGCTTTCCAGAACTGACGGGCGATATCAGCAATTAAGGTCTGGCGAAGTCTTTCATAGTCAAGCTGTGCCATTAGGACTTTATTTTTTTCTTGTTGTGTTCTGAAAAATGATACACCAAAATCAACAAGATTCCAGATCGCTCCTGAGTCCCATCTAACAATATTTTGCTCAGATGAAATGCTTAGTGGAGCAGGTGGCACACCAGGTTGTAATGATTCGGAAAATGATGCTGTATTTTCAGTTCTTCCGGAGTTTTCCCAATTGACAATTAGTCTTGGGAGCATATTGAATTTTTCTCTGGTTACCAGTTCTCTTTGGATACAATACTCATGTTGCTTTTTCAAAAGAGTTAAGTTTCCATCCATCGTTATATCAATGATATCTTCTATGGTCAGAGCGTGGTCAGGTAGTTTTGTTCGTGTGTAGAGGCAGCGCATGTCTTGATTTTTATTAACATTTCGCAGTTTACACCAGTCTTGGTCGTTTTTTTGTCTGCTACATCCAGATAGTGTCACCGCTAACACTGGAATTAATAGCATTTTTGCCATTGATTTGAATTTCATGTTTAGATTCCCCACAAATAAATCTGATAATCCATTACTTGTTCGTAATAAAGAAAATGATCTTTACCTTCCCCACAGAATAGCGAACAAGTTTCCGTTTTAACCAATTGATACACCACTTCCTTGATATATGCAAAAAAAAAATAAAAATTTTTTTGAATTTATGTTTTTTGTAAAGAAATGTAAAAAAATACTTGAATCGATTTGAGGTTATCATCTAATCCTATGGTTTAGAGGTTATGTTAAGGTAGCACTATCAGATCAACATTTATTGAAGGGGAAAGTCAGTATGGCAGAGCTTATTGCCGATGACAAACCGTTACCACTCTTTAGAAAAGACTTAGAGCTTTTTGAGGGGCCAATTGAGTCGGACGGATCACCAACGTTTAATTTATATGACCCAGTTAAAGCGAAATACTTCAAACTCAGCTGGCCAGAATCGCTCATTGTTCAACACCTTAAACAGGGGATGACACTCGATGAATTGCATCAATATATCTCAGAAAAAACAACATTAAAAGTTTCAAAAGATGAGATAAAGTTTTTTTTCATCGACGCCTTTCGTCATGACTTGTTAGCTGTGATGAAGTCACCGGATTATTATGAGCAAATTCATGATAGTAAAGATATGGGGGTTCTAAAGTGGTTACTGTTCAACTATCTATATATAAGACTGCCCCTTGTTAATCCCGACCCATTTCTTTCAAAAACGATAAATTTTGTACGTCCACTCGGATCAAAAATTGCTTTTGCTATATACGGTTTTTTGAGTCTAGTTGGTATCTTATTATTACTAACTCGATTTAGTGAGTTCATAAGTACTTTTACGTACTTCTTTAATTTTGAAGGGATTATTTTATACGCAGTGGCTATCTCTTGTGTAAAAGTTATCCACGAACTGTCACACGCTTATACAGCCAAAAATTACGGTGTTTATGTGCCCTCTATGGGTATCGCTTTAATAGTATTGTGGCCTGTGCTGTATACTGATGTTACCGATGGGTGGAAATTAAAGAACAGAAGGGAACGTTTTTTTATTTCTGCAGCTGGAATCATCGCTGAGTTAATCGTCGCGGGCTTATGCACAATCGGTTGGTATTACTCTCCCAAAGGAATTGTTCAGAGTATCTTTTTTGTCATAGCCTCAATTACATGGGTATCGACTTTGGTAATCAATCTAAACCCTGCTATACGATTTGATGGGTACTATATTCTTGGGGATTTATGGGGGATCGATAACCTTCAACATAGAGCATTTAATGTGACCCGTTGGAAATTACGTGAATGGTTGTTGGGATTAAAAACGCCCCCTCCAGAAGAACGGTTGACTCACCAACGTATTACAGGCATGATCGTATACTCAATCTATACGTGGATTTACCGTGTGTTCCTATACACAGCAATAGCCCTATTTGTTTATTATAAATTTACCAAGGCATTAGGAGTTTTCTTATTCTGCTTGGAAATAGCCGTGTTCCTTATCTGGCCAATTTCCAGTGAAATAAGAGCTTTAGCAAGCCTTAAACAATATTTACAAACCAATCCGAGAATGATGTTTACAGTTACACTTATTTTAGCAGCCTTAGGCTGGTTCATAATTCCATTACCTCATGTGGAAAAATTTCCAGCTATCACGACTCCGGTCGAACAGCAATTGATTTATGTGCCTATTGACTCTGTTGTTAAAAAGATCTATGTCGAGAGAGATCAGCAGGTGACTCAAGGTGAACCTATCATGGAGTTGGTTTCACCACAACTTTCTCACGAAGTATTAAAACTTGATTATGAGAAAAAAATTCTCGAAAAACAAATCTATTTACTTAGTTTTTATGATTCTGATAGAGCTTATATTCCTGAGAGGAGAGCAAAGCTTTCTTCAAATAATGAAAGGCTGTACGGATTAAAAAGTAAGAAAAAAGAACTCGATGTTAATGTAAATGTTCCGGGAACTGTTTACCTATGGGATCAAGAACTTAAAGAAGGAATGTTTCTTGCTAAAGATACGATCGTAGGTAAAATTGCAAATACAAAACAGATTGAGGTTATTGCTTTTATTCCTGAAGTTGACGCTCACATCATCAGTAAAGATCAGGAAATTACTTTCCGTGTTCCATCGACAAACGACTTATTTCCAGGTAAGGTTGTAAGTATTAATCCTGTAAGGGAAGTCACATTACAGTACTTTCCTCTCGCATCTGTTTACAAAGGTGATTTACCAGTATCTAAGGATCCTCAAACAGGGCAGTTACGAATGGTTGAGTCTTACTACACTGTAAAAATAGAATTGGAAACTCCAGAAGCTCAACTCCGTTTTGGACAAACTGGTGTCATCGAAGTTCAAGGTCCTTGGAGATCTAAACTTGGAAGCTTATTTCAATCGATAATGCGTATTTTTTGGAGAGAGAGCGGTGTCTAATCCACTGTAATTATTAAGCTAAATTAGCGATGCAATCTATTTATCGTTCTAATCGTTGATACAACAATTAGTTGTTTGCAGGGGCTATTTCCAAAAGCATTCGTAGCAAGGGCTTCTAAAGCTTTTGAATTAAAACTTATTATGCTTCTTTTAGCAAAGAGCGACGCTGATTATTTCACAGTAGCAAGGCTTTCGTAAAACAGCAACCTGCTGCTTCAGATGGTTTAGCCATAGCTTCGTCATGTCTTTCACAATCTTCGTTGCATCTCACTTTTTTACGAAAGCCTTACTACTGGATTTGGACGCAAACCGGGTTTTAAGAATATATCCCGCAAGTTGAGTATATTAGACTTTAGCCCCAAAATAATTTTTTGATATTTCCCGAGTGGATTTTTTTGTTTCTGCATAAATTTCAACATCTTCTTGAAGTCTTTCGATCTCGTCGAGTGTAAACCAACGGATGTCATCAACTTCCCCTTCGTTATGCTTCAACTTTCCTCCTACGGGTGTACCGACATAAACCATATCCATGTGCTGGTGTGCTGGTTCTTTACCGTACTCAGGGATTTCTTCGAGCATGCACATGAAAGGTCTCTCAAAACTATTTGCATTCCAGTCTTCAACCCATATATTCTCTTGTTTAAGGATTTCTATGACGAGGCCCGTTTCTTCAAGAGCTTCTCTTTTGGCACACTCAGGAGGTGTTTCGTTAGGCTCAACATGTCCACCCGGAGGTAGCCATTTTTGAAGCTTTCGATGAAAAATTAATAAGAACTTCTCTTCTTTTATGATGTAAGTTGTCGCACAGAACTGTCGTTTCACTTTATCTCTCAGGGTATAAGTCTAACCAAATTTTAGCTAGACGTTTAGATTCTTGTTGTAGTTCGTCATCATCAGCTTTTGGGCCTCTGATTACTATTTCGTTTAGAATATCACTGCTCTTTAATCGATTTGCAGGGTACATATGGTAGTGTACGTGAAATATTTTTTGTCCAGCTCCAGCACCATTTCTTTCCATGTCCAGAAAGTCTGTCATCTCATAAGCGATGGTAAAGACTTTGTTGAGTTTGATTTTTAGTTTATGAATCTCTAAAACTTCTTCATCAGACAAAGTTTCCATTCTCTCAACATGGCGTTTAGGTATGATGAGAACATGCCCAGTAACGCTTGGAGAGCGATCTAGTACTACCCTCGCTAATGTTCCTTCGTAAACCAGACGGTTGTTTATTTCCTCCGCATAATCACCATGGTCCTGGCAAAAATAGCATTCATTAGAAATTCGGTAGTCATCACGCGTAGGGGGAATTTTCGTTGTCATGTTAGACTCCTACTACTATTGAATGCTTTGCATTGGGTACGATTATAAACTAGATGTACATTATTTCAACAGGTTTTTAAATGTTGAAAATAGCGACTTCCGTAGTGAAATTTAAGTTTATCATTTATTAGTCCTGTTAACTTATCAATGGTAAAAGTTGATTTTTTAAAATAATGGTATCCGAAACATTTTTAATGCAGTTTCTTGTCCTGAGTCAAAAAGGTATTCAAACTGAATTAACTCAACGTGATCACCTAATTTGAACTTCGAAATTAGATCTAAAAAATAGACTGATTCGCGAATACTAAAATCGTCATAATCTGGTAGGGAGAGACTTTTTACTTGATGTAAAAAAAATTCAGGATTTATATTCTTTGAACCAATAACAACTCCTGCCTCTGATGGCATGTGAGATTTATCCGAAATATTATAGTGGTAGCGGTAGTTTCTCATTTTTTTAGGGGGCTGGTAGTTGATAGGGGCAGGAATCAAAAGTTCTCCCGGTTTCGCAAAACCTCTAAGACCTGTCATTTCAGGCGCTACTATGAATTGATTGTAGGTAACTCCCTTTTCGAGGATTTTTTTGTGGTCGAAATTTGAGGGAATCATCCACCTATTTGTTGGGTCAGGAGCGTCTTTCACCCCACAATTAACCATAAAATCAGGAGAATAGTAGTGTAGAATGGCTAACATTTCTTCTTCTGTTTCACAGTTAAGTTCAATTATGAATTGTTCGATAGCTTCTTCAGGTAGATTTTGTTCTTCAGCCCAGTTATATACATTGTCGAAGTCATCACTTAGCTCTACTTCAAGTTCCTCAAAGTAGTGTATTAACTCGTCTACTTCTATAAAATACCAGTTATTGTTTTTCATAGTATTGCCTATTATAGATTTGTTTAATTATGTATATAATTATATTATGTTTTTTGCGATATAATATCAAGTTATTGTTTTGTTGTTTGTTTATGTGCTAGTTAGTTTATTAAGAACGGTTTTCGTAAAGGGAATGGTGGATTGGTTTTCATAAGTTACTGAAAATTAGGAGGAACGTGTTTATTGCGCTAGGGGAATTCCTAAGGCTTTTTTTTTGGTTGCGATTACTATAAAAGTCTCATTACCGGGCTTTAGAAGGGAATCATTGAAAATTTTGGTTTTTCTTTAAATCTTAAATGATATACAATCAGTGACAAAGATTTTGCCGGGGACCTCATGAGGTAGAGCGGTTCGAACCAGGTCAGGACAGGAATGTAGCAGCCTTAAGAATTTAGCTTTGTGTCTTGAGACAATCTCCGGCTTTTTTATTTACTCCCAAACCTGTTTTTTGTGCTTCAACTCTTTGGGGAGCATCTCTTCTGTAGTGTTTGGCATCATTGACCGACGTTTTCCTATCATGATAGCGTGACTGATTGCAGATTCCTTCCAAATAAATTTTGATACTTTTTCTAAGTAATACAAGCAAGATTGACTACTTTGTAAAAAACTCAAGAGGGGAGTCGTTGCCATTTTTATCAGACGCCAAAATGGAGAGATAGCTTTGTGGCTATTAAGCCGAAACCACCACTTGCCCAGGGAGTAGCGATTCTCAAGTGACTTGTCTCGATAGTTACTATCCTTGCTAGCTTTGATAAACCTGCTTGGGGCTTTGATAATATCCGTGAGTCGAATGAAAAGAGAGTGATAGCTAAACTTCCATTCTAAAATTTCAAATTCGGTAGCTGCTAAATCAGCAAATCGTTGAAGCGCGTTTTCTGAGTGAATATCGATGCTTGTTGTGGCAACGACAACACCCTCAGCCTTTACAAGTCTAGCAAGTTCTGAAAAAAATATCCTATATTCACTTTCGTTCAAGTGGGCAATGAGGTCTGCGGCTATTACTACGTCAAAAGTGTCATCTGGAAGTAGCGACTTAGGGATATAATCATGAACAGGTGTAATATTTTGGCAATTGTATTTTTGTAATTCTTTTAGGGCGTTATGGGATATATCTATTGCTGTTACAAGGGCCCCTTGGTCTCGGAGTTTTCTACTAAGATATCCGCTCCCACATCCTAAATCAGCTACTTTTTTTTGCGTCAAATCGATCGTTTTTTCGATTAAATTTAATGTTCTCTCTATTTTGTCTAATTCTAAAGTGGAATTATTGGGATTAAATTTCTCAGGGGTTCTTAGCCAAAGTCGATCATAACGGGCTTGAACTTCTTCTCGTCGACTTATTTGTGAGGTTCTACCGACAGGCTCTGGTGATTGTTGTTCTACGGATACAATATTGAGAGGATTTTTTTTGGGTAAAGACAATTGATGCTCCTACTTTACGAGTAGTTCCTGAATAGAAATTTTAGGGTGTGTGTATGTTATGGGTTGATTAATAAAAAGTTGGAACCAAATTTCAAGTATCAAAATACTCCAAAGGTATCTAAAGGATCGTTTGCGTTCCTCTTTGGAGGTTAATACTTTTTCTAACCATTCCTCACTAATTATACCAGTCTCAACAAGAGTGCCATACCTTAAATTTTGAAAGACCTCTAAAATCGATGGGTGTTCTATCCAATCGCTTAATAAATGTGGTCTTGTAACTTTCTGTCTTTCTACAATAGACTTAGGAAAAACATCTTTCATTAACGTTTTTAAAAATTTGGCCGTCTCATCAGCATCAAGTTGTTCAGGATCTGCCAATGAAGCCAGGAATTCTATTAACTGCTGGTCGAGGAAAGGAGAGTTCCAAACTAATCCATTAGCCTGCATGAGGCGTTCGTATTGAAGGATGTAGCAGTCGGCAAGGCGAGTTTTTACGTCAAAATACATGAAGGAGGCGAGTGTAGATTTGATGCGGCTGAGGTTGTGAAACTTATGTAGAAATACCTCGGGGTCAAATAATCCAGATAACTTAGGGGCCACTTTTTTGAGGATTCGATCTTCAAAAAGAGAGTTTTGGGTAAGGTAGTCAAATTGCCATGGATTAGTTCTTAGTTGTTTTAGTAGTCTTAGTGCAAATGGTTTATGTGCTTTGTTGATTAGCGGGACAAGAAATTGATTGATAATGGGCTTTGGTACTTGTAACAAGCGCGTTAAATAACCGACCTGCTGCTCTTGCTTTGTATAGCGATTGTGACCTGCAAGAAGCTCATCACTTCCCATTCCTGAAAATACATTATTTACATTTTTTGAAGCTAGGTCAGCTAATGACCAAGTAGCGACAATATTTGGGTCTGCTACAGGTTCGTCGAGGTGCCAGACAATTTGTACTATGTTTTTTAGAAAATTATCTTTTGTAATTAAGCATGATTGATTGTTAATTCCTAAGCAGTTAGAAACTGCATTCGCCACTTCGACATCTTCTTCATTATGTTCTTTGAATCCTAGACTAAATGATTGTATATTTCGATTTCCCGACACTTTTTTTGTATAGTATGCTGCGGTTGCGGATCCAAGTCCTCCTGAAATTAAACAGCCTATATCATTTCCCTCAGGGAGCCTTTTTTTTGTAGAAGTAATCAGAAGCTGGTCTAGGTCTTTTGCTATAGTGTTATTGTGTTTACGAATTTGTTGCTCAAAAAAAGAACTGTACGACCAAAAGGGTTCAATGGTTTTGCTTTGATTAAAATTGTATTGTAAAAAATGTCCAGGTAATAATTTGTTAACTTTTTTGATAGGCGTAATATCTTGAGGCATAAAGCCAAAATAAAAATAAGTGGCGAGAGCATCAGCTGCCGGTGCTTGGGGAATGACTCCTGTAGACAATAAAGCCTTAAGCTGACTTCCAAAAATAAAGTGGTTATTATCATGAAACCAATAGAGAGGGTACTTTCCGATCCGATCTCGAGCAAGAAGAATTCTTTCCTTAGAAGGATCGAGAATTACTATTGAGAAATCACCGTCAATTTTTTCTAAAAATTTATGACCCCACAATTCATAGGCATGAACGAGAATTTCTGCATGGTTATTTGATGCTAGGTGGTGACCACTATTGATTAGGTTTTGATACAGCTCCCGAGCATTAAAAATGTTGCCGTGGAAACCGCAAACGATTGTTTTTTTTTCGTTAAAAGCTAGTTTTGATTCGGATACACCGATTTGGATATTGTTGAAGGAGTGAACGTCACGTTGTGTGTTTGGGTTATCTTGAATGACATCTAACATGGGAAAAATTAGATGATCAACTTGATATACATCTGGGTAGACTATGCCAGCAATTCCTTTCATTCCAAATCTCGAAATACATTAATTTAACCTGATAATATAGACAAATCTATTTTAAATTCAAAAGAATATGTCAGTTAGTACCATTTACAATAAATACAACCTTAAATAGGAATGGGATATTGGGTCTTATACCAAGCCCAATAAATAAATCTGCAAATAAGAATCATTTTCCGGGCATCTTTTGATCAATCTTTTTTCATTCATATTCAGTAATATAAATATCAAAAAAATTGTCAAATTCTGTACTGGCATCTCATCCTTATTTGCAGCTTTATTAATTAGGATTGGTATTTGTATTGGTGATTAACTCACCTTACGTAGCAGACCCTTGAAGTAAATATGTTTTAAACGCAGCTTTTTCGAACTTAGAGAGTTTTAAAATTTGTAATTCTATTATATTCGACACTATTTTTAGATACGCTAACATTTTTACTCAGCATCCATATCCAAGTCATTTGTGAGAGTATGTTTACCTAGCGTGATTGATAGGTTTTAAGGTCGTACTTTTCAATGATAAGAACGATATAACGATACGAACGATAAAAAAATTACAAAGTATTTAAGACAATTCAGATGCACGGATAACTGTGAAATGAATTGAGGGATAATTTTCCTTATCGTTCTTATCGTTGAGAACTATTTGTGTTTGCCATTACACTCAAATATATTTTCATTAAAAGTTAAATATCCTTTGTAGAGAAGCAATCATAGCCACATGAGAGCTTTAGCTGCGTAAGGTGAGTGATTAACTTTGGGTAGTTGAATCCTTGATTGGTATACTTGCGTAAGTGAGTCAGTAATCTATATTTTTTAAATGTCTGATTATACAAGTGTTACATTTGAAAAAAAATAGCGGCAATTGCTGCAAAAATTTAAGTGATTAATGTCTTGTACTGAGTTGCTTGCAGATCATTTTTGCGAATGGGCTAAATTGTATATCTTTGTCGATTGCCTTCCATTCACAACCTCCTGAATCTTCCAAAGATCGAAAAAAGTCGATATTCTGCGCATCAAATTCTTCTATCATGTAGATTAATCCTTCATGATGAAATTCATAGAGTTTTCCATTTTGTAGGTAATCACATTGATAGTGAAAGGTTTCTGTATATTTCCACTTTTTGGGAATTACTCCTGTCTCTTCTTCAATTTCACGGACCAAGGCTTGCTCGTGTGTTTCACCTTCTTCCTGTCGACCACCGGGTAAATCAAAATAATTTTTGTATAGCCCCCGAGTTTTTTTGATTAATAGAATTGTATCATCTTGTTTTATGATACCGTAGATACCTTTATGAAAAAGTTTATTCATTTTTTAATACTTATAAATTTATTCTTGTACGCAACTCATAGCAGCATGGTTTTAAAGTCTAAAGTTTTATGTGGTGTATGTAATCAGACACAATAGAGGCTGCTAATTGCGCAGTTTTCATGTTTATATCATGTAAAGGCGATAACTCTGCAATGTCTAGACAAATTACTTTACCGGATTTTGCAAGTTCTCGTAGAATTGCGATGACATGCCAAGGATGTATGCCAAGTGACTGCGGTGCGCTCACGCCTGGGGCGATAGCTGAGCTGAATACATCTAAACAGACTGTTACGTAAATGTTTTTGCTATTTGCAATGATATTATCAGCGATCTCGCGTAGGTATTCTAATGAGTTAAAAAAAAGATCTTCAGCATATATAGTGTAGACATTTAGTTCTTTGGCCTTTTTTATTAAATGTTTGTTATTCCCATACCTTTGTATCCCTATGCATGTGTACTCAAAACTTAAACCGTTTTCAATACGATCCTTGGCGATTTGGTAGAATGGTGTCCCGGAAGTTCCCTTTGTACCTTCCATAAGTGGGCGCAGGTCATAGTGTGCATCAAAATTTACAATAGTTAGCTGTTCATCGGGAAAGGCTTTTGCGATTCCTTGATAGGTACCGTAAGCAACCTCATGTCCACCACCTAAAATGATGGGATGTAAATTCGACGAGAACATTAGGTTGACTATATCACCTAAAGCTTGTTGTGAGGTTAAAAGCTTTCCATCTCTACAGTTGATATCGCCAAAGTCTATAATGGATTTAATATCACGGTTTAGTGGGAGTTTTCCTAAAGATTCTCTTAAGGATTTTGGGCCTTTTGAGGCTCCAGGTCGTCCTGAATTTCTTCTGACGCCTTCATCGGAGGCAAATCCGATGAGTCCAATATCCCCTGAAATGTTTTGTATCGAAGAGTTGATAATATCAATAGTTGTTACGATTTCATGGATATATGAGGGATCGTTGCCTTCACTTCTTCCTTTCCAGGCAGATTTATTTTCTTGGTTATATCTCTCAACGCAATTTTTTAAATCTATGTTCACAAATTTGACCTATTTAATAAGAGGAGTGAATATCAAAAGTGGAAGTTTATTAGTAGGGTAGGTAGGCGTCCATGACCATTTCTTTAGCTTAGAGTAGTCTTCAATACTATTGTAACTTTCGAAACTATTGCAGCATTCATATAAAGAGATGGGAATTAGGGGTGAAACACTACATTGAGTAGCTTCTGTAGCCTTCTTTTTAGATGAGTTTATAGGGATAGGAGGGCTATTTTCGTAATCCTGTACTCCTTCGTAATCTTCGAAAATTTTAATGTTGGAAAAAATATTTGTATTGGTGCAACTACTCATAAATATCCTCCAGTGCTAGATTTTGATGCTTTTTTTGTAAAGTATTTCATTTCCTGTTGTTTGCGTTTGTCTTTTTACCTTACTTAATCTTAATTTAGCAATAAATATTTATTTTATTTTTAACAAAAATTGTGTCCATTTGCAAAGACTTTGAAGGGGTGAAGGGAGCCTTGAAAGTAGACGATATCTTGAAAACTTCGGGTAGGATAAATAGCAAAGTCTGCCCGAAAACCAGGTTTGATGGTACCTCGATCATTGTAACCCAATACTTTCGCAGGTCGACATGTTATCGAAGCAAGGGTTTCAGCGATAGTGAGTTTTTCACTAGCACCCAATATGGCAGCTTGCATGAGAAGGTCTCCTTGAGGTGCTGAGCCAGGATTCCAATCACTGGCAAGTACCAACGGCAATCCCTCATCTAACATTTTTCTAGCAGGGGCAAAGGGCATACCTAATCCTAAAGAAGCACCAGGGAGGACGATCGGTGTAACATTATGTTTCTTCATATTGACTATATCATCACTTGTTGACTGTTCCAAGTGATCTGCACTCACAGAGCCAACTTGTGAAGCAATAGAGCTTCCCCCGCGGGTAAATTGATCGGCATGAACACATGTCGTGAACCCAAGCTCTTTACTTTTCATTAGGTATTTTTGAGCTAGTTCGCAAGGAAAGGCCTCTTCTTCAACGAAAATATCAATACGCTGCGATAGGTTTCTTTCTTTGACTTCAGGTAATAGTTCTTCTATAAGATGGTTTAGGTATTTTTCGGGGTTATTAAATTCCCAAGGTATTGTGTGAGCAGCTAGGCATGTGGGAATAAGAGTTTGGTTTATTTTATCATTCACATTATTAATGACTTGTAGCATCTTTAGTTCATCAGCAACATTTAAACCATACCCGCTTTTTACTTCGCAGGTCGTGATACCGCGATTAAAATGTTTTTCAGCATGTTTAAGTAAAATCGTTTCGAGTTCATGAGATGAAGCTTTACGAGTATGGTTTACAGTGTCAAGTATTCCACCACCGTTTGCTGCAATTTCTTGGTAACTAACTCCGCTTAAACGTTTTGCGTAGTCATTAGCTCTTGATCCTGCCCATAACATATGGGTATGTGCATCAACAAATCCGGGGACTACAATTGATGGATTTGGAAGTGCAATGGGTTTATCGTTATTTTGCTTTATTTGATGGTAAGGGCCAATCTCTAAAATGACTCCGTTAAGTACTCGTATGCCACCATCATAAATAATATCGAGCATTTCGTCATTTAAAGGGCCATATCCAGGTAGATTATCCATTGTGACGATCTGCTTAAAAGGTCCAAAAATTTCAATAGTATTCATATTATAATGTCTCGTACGTAGAAAGTTTATTTTCTTCGGCGCATTGCTTTGCTATTTCATACCCTGCATCAGAGTGGCGGATAACTCCAATAGCTGGATCATTATGAAGAACTCGTTTAAGTCTAGACTCTGCTTCAACACTTCCATCAGCAACAATTACCATTCCTGCATGCTGAGCATAGCCCATACCAACTCCTCCACCATGATGAAATGATACCCAAGTAGCTCCTCCAGAGCAGTTGCTGAGAAGGTTCAATAGAGGCCAGTCTGAAACAGCATCAGAGCCGTCAAGCATGTTTTCAGTTTCTCTGTAAGGTGAGGCCACAGATCCTGTATCAAGGTGATCTCGGCCAATGACGATAGGGCCTTTGAGCTCTCCACTACGAACCATATCGTTAAAGAGAATTCCAGCTTTGAGTCTTTCTCCTAGCCCAAGCCAGCAGATTCTTGAGGGTAAGCCTTGAAAAGCAACTTTTTCTCCAGCCTGTTCGAGCCACTGGATTAAATGATCATTATCCGGAAATAAGCGTTTTAAAGCTTCATCTGTCTTGTAAATGTCGTCAGGGTCACCTGAAAGTGCTACCCAGCGAAAGGGCCCTTTTCCTTCGCAAAATAACGGCCTAATGTACTCAGGAACGAATCCTGAAATGTTGAAAGCATTTTTTTCTCCACCTTGACGGGCAAACTCTCTTAAGTTGTTGCCATAATCAAAAACGATGGCTCCTCGTTTTTTTAGCTCTAAAAGACAATGAATGTGCTTAGCCATACTTTCAAGAGATTGTTTCTTATAGGTGTCTGGATCACTCTTCCTAAGGACTGCAGCAGAATCGAGAGTATGGCCTGTTGGAATATATCCATTTAAGGGGTCATGTGCAGAAGTTTGGTCGGTTGCGAGGTCTGGGGTTATTCCATCATCGATCATTTTTTGAAGTACTGTGCCAATGTCTCCAACTAAGCCTATAGAAAGGGAGCGTTTTTCTTCTTTGGCTTTCAAAGCGCAATGAATTGCTTCTTGGTAGTCATAGGAAATCATATCCAGATACTTTGTTTCTAAGCGTTTTTTAATGCGTGATGGATCAATATCTACTCCGATGACTACACCTTTATTCATGGTAACAGCGAGAGGTTGAGCACCTCCCATACCACCAAGTCCACCTGTAACTGTGAGAGTTCCTTCTAGAGTTCCCTCAAAATGTTTGTTAGCAGCCGAAGCAAAAGTCTCGTAGGTACCTTGTAGAATTCCTTGGGAGCCGATGTATATCCAGCTTCCCGCTGTCATCTGCCCATACATCATTAAACCATCGTCTTTCAGTTTATTGAAATGTTCCCAGTTTGCCCAGTGAGGAACAAGGTTACTGTTTGCAATGAGGACTCGTGGGGCATCGGGATGTGTAGGTAAAATTCCTACAGGTTTTCCAGACTGGATTAGTAGGCTCTGATCCTCTTTTAAAATTAGTAGTGCTCGAATAATTTTTTTTAAACATTCAGGGTTTCTAGCAGCCTGACCGGTCCCGCCATAAACGACTAGATTGCTAGGGTCTTCAGCGACTTCTTCATTTAAATTGTTTAGGAGCATGCGCAAGGGGGCTTCTGTCTGCCAAGATATGGCATTTAGTTTAGAGCCTGTAGGAGCGTGGTAATGAGGGTGATTTGCATATTTTTCGATAAATTCGTCCACAAATGAATCATTATACTTTTCTTTAATGAGTTGCTTCGTATTCATAGTCACTCCTTTTATATTGATAATTGAATACATGTTTCTAGGACAGATCTTGCTTTTTCAATATCGTTAGCTAAAATTCTCTCTGGAGCCCAGGGCGGAATATGCGATCTTATGCTTGAATATAAAATCTGCGTTTCTTTTCCTAATTTTGTCTTTTTTCCTAGGTCTATTGCCTGTACTGCAGATAGAGCTTCTGCACTGAGTACAGTGATTGTGTTTTCTACGATCGACTGGAATTTTCTAGCGGATGTCATTCCCATAGAAACGTGGTCTTCTATCCCTACGTTTCCGGGTATAGAGTCCGTGCAAGCGGGATTTGCAAGCAACTTGTTTTCGTTGACAAGCGATGCACAGAGGTACTGCGCAGCCATATGTCCAGAATCAACACCAGGGTCGGTAGTTAAAAAGGGAGAAAGCTTGTTTGTGTTTGGATTCAGAAGTAGCTCGAGACGTCTCTCTGAAATGTTTGCTATTTCTGCCATGGCCATTGAAGCAATGTCAAATGCAAATGCTAGGGGTTGACCGTGAAAGTTACCGCCACTGATAACGGCTCCTTCTTCGGTGAATACAAGTGGGTTGTCTGTTACAGCATTTAGCTCGCGCTCAATAATCGTTTTTGAGTAGTTTAAGGCGTCTCTGCTTGCTCCATGTACCTGTGGAGCACATCGCATCGAATAGGGGTCTTGGACACGCGATCGAGGTATAGATGTGTCGTGTAAATATGAGCCTTCTAATGCTTTTAATATTTTTTTTGCGGATGTGATTTGTCCGATTTGTAGTCGAACCTCATGAAGTTGTGGCTGTAATGGAGCTAGGTGCCCATCAAGAGCTTCATAAGTTAAAGCAGTGATAATCTCGGCATGTTCTACAAGGTTTAATGCCTTCTGGAGTGCAATAGAACCGATGCCTAACATGACTTGGGTACCGTTAACGAGAGATAGCCCTTCTTTTTCCACAAGTGAAATCGGTTTAAGACCAGCTAGCTCCAAAGCTTCTAATGCACTCATTTTTTTTCCTTTATACAATACGTTACCTCTACCGATCAGTGGTAATGCTAAATGAGCGAGTGGGGCCAGGTCGCCACTGGCTCCTACGGATCCGTACTTTGGTATTATAGGGTAAACTTCTGCATTAATGAGATTTTGTAGAGCAGTACATAATTCGAATCGTACCCCGGTGTAACCTTTGACCAGAACGTTGAGCCTTAGGGCCATGGATAGCCTTGTTTCAGGAATCCCAATTGGTTCTCCCCAGCCAGAAGCATGGCTTGTAATGATGTTATGCTGAAGGTGGTGTAGGTCCTCTTTAGAAATTTTTTTATTCGCTAAGTAACCAAAACCCGTGTTAATCCCATAGTAGGGCTGGTCGTCATAAGCTAAGTTTTTAACAAGTTCTCTGCTTTCTTCAATTTTTTTACGTACTGTTAAGCAAAGTGCGATAGGTGCTCCTTTGCTTATCTCAATAGCTTTTTTTAAGGGGAGGTCTTTTCCATCTAATAATACTTCGCGCATAGTCGACTCCGGAGTGATAAGTTTATTAATGAGTGGGTTGTAATACGAGATCTTTGCTTCTTTTGCGATAAAAATAAATAGAGAAATTTTAAAATGTGCAAAAACCTCACAAAGCACGATGAATGCGGTGTGAGGTTTTTTGTTCATACTAATATCTAAACAGGGTTTGCCACAGGAATAGGAGCAAGAAGTTCAAGTTTACGTATAGCAGCAGCAGGTACCAGTATACCAGTAGCTAGTTTTACTAGATCTAGCATGTAAGTGAGCACTCTAGCAAAAATAGCTAAAACTCTACCTGCCAACTCCTTACCATCTGCACTTAAAGCTTTCCAGCTAGTGCCGTCTTCACTAAATAGGGTTTCAAAGAAATTTCTTACGAATTGATAGATTTTCTCCCATACTAATAATACGTTTTTAAAGCCGCGGTAAGGTTCTCTGACTATTGTATGACAGAACTCTAATGCACAGTAGCCACGTCCAGTGAATGAACCCATGCTAGCAAGCTCTTTGTTTGCTGTAATTAGTGGTCTGTGTCCCCATCTATCCACTTGCCCCTTCCAGCTGCAGTCTTGCTCAGTGCTTTTCGCTGTAATAAATACTTGTCTTGACATAATGTCCTCCTTTCAAGTAGGTTTCGTTCTTAATTTTATAAAAAAATTAATTGTAACTGGTCTTAGTGAAACTTACTTCGGATTCTGTTATTCGTCAACACAAAAGTAAAATTTTAAATGTAAATTTGCTTTCTAGGTTATTTTTTGACTGCACGTAATGCTAGAAAGAGGGGAAACTCATCGCGAGCGCGGTTTTCCATTTTCGCTTTGCTACCTGTACTTACTTTGTTTGAGCACCATTCTTCCATTTTGTCTACAGCAAATCCAGCTTCATTCAGCCACTGAAAATACTTTGATAAGGGGTGGTGAAAAGAAATTGTTTTCTCTGATTTTTCACCTTTACTGGGGTGCGCTAGTATAGGGATTTTTTGAGAGCTCATGTAGCTATCGATCTGTCGCGATTGGAGTTTTTTTCTGTCGTCAATATTCCAGGAAGTTTGACGAGGGATACGAAAGCAAGGGTGATTCATCACGATGACTAGCTTGCCGCCTGGTGTCATATGCGTGGCTGCATTGGAAAATACATCGGCGGGGTACTCCATGTTTTGGATTGCGAGAACTATAGCTGCATGTGTGAAATCGTCTTTTTTGAAAGGGAATTTTTTAGATGCATCACCCGTAAAAAACTGGTGTTTTTTACTTGTTTCTTGAGATTTTGCGAGTTTTACAAGTTTAGGGGAGATGTCAATTCCAGTATAAGGAATCTTTTTATCAATGTTTCTGCTGAGGACGCCTTGCCCACATGCAATATCTAATAATGAACAGTTATCCTGCAGGGGTAAGTCTAAAAAGCGAAGTACACCGGGTATTACAATACTTTGGTGGTAGTGCATGCCCTTAGTCCCAACAGTTTTGTTGTACCATTTTCCGACACCTTCCCATGAAGTAGACTTATTATTTTTACGGTTGTTCATTGTTGATCTGTTCCATTGATTAATTGATTAAGAGTTTGTCCAGTATTTTACCTGATACACTAGATTATTTTCTACCGCGATGTCTAAAATTCAGAAATCGAAGCTATAACCCTTGTATTCCATGATTTGACAGTTTACCTGTTTAGTTGTAATGTGAGATTAAGGACTAATTATATCGGCATGGAGGTTGATAAGTGTCTGAGTTTTCGTCCCCTAGTGTTTCAGAAGTTGTCTCTAGCTCTCTTCATAATCTATCAGACTTTGAAAATCTGTATCATGAAACCTCAAAGGAGGATGAGGGTGCGCTCGCGGATATTTATGGGCGCTTCCTTGAAGACCTTAGAGATAATGAATACGACTTTTCGCTCTTACTGGAAGGGAAAGATAAGTTCGAAAGTAAAATTGACTGTAGGGTTATTAAAGAGATCCTAGATTTAATTAAAGTTTTAGAGGTTCCGTCGAGTAAAGACAGGCAGTCCAAAGTGTTAAGCGTACAGAGCGATTCATTTTGGGACTCTATTTACGAGTTTCGTGTCCGTTTAGAAGACCTTCAATCGGAAGCGCTAAAAAGAGAAATTTAAAAGCTGGGATTCCAAATTTAACAAAACCTCAATAAGTATTTGTTGGAATGAGTATTACATAAATATTCCAATGATAAAGAGCATCCAGGCAATTAAAAAAGTAACTCCACCAATAGGAGTAACAGCACCCCATAATTTAATACCAGTGAAAGTTAGCATGTACAAGCTACCAGAGAAAACGATGACTCCTAAAAGCATCAAAATTCCCGATATTTTTATGAATGAGGATGGAAAGATACTCATACTCAAGGCTATAACCATGATTGATATGGATTGGTAAAATTGATATTTAATTCCAATTTCAAAGGTTTCAAGAGATTTTTCACTTAAGCTTCCTTTTAAGTAGTGAGCTCCAAATGAGCCAGCACAAATGGCAATAAATAATGAAAAGGCACCTGCGGCCATAAGTAATTTCTGCCAGTAGGAGACTTCAATATTTTCAATCATAACACACCTTTCACCTTGATTATTTGCAGCTTTTATAGGAAAATATCCCCATCATAGAAAATTTTTATAAAAATGCAAACCCTGAATGCAAGGAAGTTAAAATGGCTATTATATTAAAGAAAGGAAGGGAGAAGGCTATTCAAAATCGCCACCACTGGATATTTTCAGGAGCGGTACATAAGGTTCAAGGTGTTAATGATGGCGATATTACGCAAGTCTTTAGTCACGATAGAGTTCTACTCGGACAGGCCTATGTTAATAGCCAATCTAAAATCTTTGCTCGGATGATTTCTTTTTGTGATGAAGATGCTTTAGATTCTGTTTATAGAAACTTAAGACAAGCAGCAGCGATGCGAAAAGATTTAATCGATGAGGAATCAACGAACTGCTATCGCGTCATCAACGGTGAGGGGGACCACATACCAGGATTAATAGTTGATAAATACGGTGATTATCTTGCCTTGCAAATTTCGACGCTAGGCATGGATAAACTAAAAAAACAAGTGATACAGCAACTAGTTGAGATATATGCTCCAAAGGGTATTTATGAAAAGTCTATGCTTCCCTCAAGAAAGGAAGAAAAACTCCCCCCTGAAGAAGGGGTCTTGTATGGGGATATTCCTGATATGGTAACTGTTTTGGAAAATGGGCTAAAATACGTTGTTGATTTAAAAAAAGGGCAGAAAACGGGAATGTTTCTTGACCACAGAAATATGCGTAAACATATTTCCGGATTAGCACATGGCAAAAAAGTTTTAAATTGTTTTTCCTATTCAGGTGGGTTTTCTATTGCTGCAATGGCAGGAGGAGCAGTTCAAGTTGATTCGGTAGATATTTCTGAATCAGCCATTTCCTTAGCAGAACATAATGCAGAGATTAACGGAAATGATCTAGCCAAACACAACTTTTTTGCAGAAGACGTGTTTAATTTTTTGCGCGAAAAGACGATCGATTACGATATCGTTATTTTAGACCCTCCTGCATTTGCTAAAAAACGTAGCGATGTAGTTCGGGCTTGCAGAGGATACAAGGATATCAATAGGATAACTTTAGAAGGAATGCCTCCTTCTTCGATTCTTTTGACATGTTCCTGCTCATATCATGTTGACGAACAACTATTCCGGCAGGTTGTTTTTCAATCCGCTGCAGAAGCTAAGAGAGAAGTGAAAATTATTGGAAAGCACTTTCTGGCAGAGGATCATCCCATTAATATATACCATCCTGAAGGTGACTATCTGAAAAGTTTTATTCTTTATGTGGTGTAAATACTGAGTTAATTTGCCCAGATAGCTTGTCTACAAAAGATACTTAATTTTTAATAAAAATGTACTTGAGTGT
>JAYZJO010000061.1:0-10451 GCA_036164375.1 Chlamydiota bacterium
TCGTTTTATCGTTATATCGTTATATCGTTATATCGTTATATCGTTATATCGTTATATCGTTATATCGTTATATCGTTATATCGTTATATCGTTATATCGTTATATCGTTATATCGTTATATCGTTGAGAGCTATTTAAGTTTGCCATTACACTCAAGTACATTTTTATTAAAATTTAAATATCCTTTCTAGACAAACTATCACAGCCACATCAGAGCTTTAGCCGCATAATGTGACTGTCTAACAAATTTGAAGGGCATTAGTCGTTAACACAATTCAATCATACCCACGAAGGGGGTATGATTCCAATCCCATTCACTTACGAATTTCTTAGTTTCAACTACAACCAAAAATAACTTAAAAGTGAGGCTGCAAAAGTAAAAAATACCGGCCTTTTAACTGTCTGGAAGTACCCTAATCGATTCATAATATTGAAAAAGGTCAATACGATCAGCGCTGGATAACATACTTGAAGGATCGGCACCAAAAAGGCTGCTATTCCTGAAAACTCAAGAGTCGAAAAAAGGTATGTCACCATCAAAGTCAAAACCAGAGACACCTCATAAGCGATTTTTCCTCGACATATTACGCTTTGAAAAAACTCTGCAAATACTGTAGTTAAAGCAATAGCTGTTGTTAAACACGCCAAGGAGACTATCATAGAGGCTATAACACCAGCAGATGGTCCAATAATACGCACGGCAATTGCCCCAATTAACTCGTCAGGACCAGCTATCTCTAGGCCATGCCCATGAAATGAAGCGATGTAACAGAATCCAATATACGTCACTGTCAAGAGAAACGCTCCAATGTAGCTAGCGTAAATAGCCGATCTAAAAATTCTCTTTGTACTCACCGGACAATTTTCCGGATCAGACCCCTTGCGAAATCCTGCTAATATAACAGGGGCGAAGAAAAAAGCGCCAAGCAAGTCCATCGTATTATACCCCTCTTGAAGTCCATTTATAAAAACGCTCCATCCATGCTGACTCGAAGACAAGTTCCCTTCGTTAAAAAGTAAGCCTTTGACAATAATGATACCCAAAAAAACCACTAATATCGGGGTGAGAACTAGTCCAATTAAATCTAAAATACGATTTTTTTTAATGGTAAAAGCAAAAACTACGCAACAAGCAATTGCGCTAAATAATTCAGCGTTCATACCAGGAAAAGACACTTTTAATGTAGAAAATGACATCGCAATGCAGCGTGGAGTGGCACCAAAAGGCCCCAACAACATCATAATAAGAATCGCTACCAAGTATCCAGGGACGCGACCGATTCTTTCAAAAAATTTATTATAGTCGCCATCGAACAGAATCATTCCAATAAGACCTGCAAAAGGGACAAGTACCGCCGTAAGCAGTAATCCGAAAATGGCAAATAATGTTTTATCTTGTGCTTGATAGCCTATCATTAAAGGAAATATGGAATTTCCGGCGCCAAAGAACATAGCAAACATTGCTAAGCCCGTTGAAAATGTTTTTGATTTAATTATGCTCCTCATAGTTCTACTTTTTGTTATGAGTTTTTAAATAAATAATTTATCTAAAGCTGGCGCTTTAGGAATAAAGATCATAGATCTTGTTAAAAAAATTTTAAAAATACTGTAAAAAAAAGGGGGTTATTCTTATGCGCGCTAGCGCACTAGAATGCTGACGATAGAGACTAGAAGGACTGAAATGACAGAAAAAGTTGAATGTGTTGCAAAATTAGCGTAGGAGGATAAATTCGCATTCTTAAAGCGACCTTTCCTATGTTGATGACGTGTCGATTGTAACATTGTTACATCCCGGTTAAATTGTTTTCTCAAGATGATAACATGACGTTTCCATTTAATAAAAGAAGAAATTTTTAAAATGGGCTAAGCCCTACTATACTTCAACCCTATCTTCGACTTCTTCAGCTTCATCGAGGACTTCGTTGATTATTCTTGGTATTTTATCGATACCTTCAGCCTTTTCAATTTTTTTGGCAGTAGAAGCGCCATATTCTTTAAATTTTCTTGTACTCACTAAAACACGAGTTTCAAATGAGCCAACCGTCTTATTATATGCAGTAATGGTAGACTCTAACCCTTTTCTTATATCTTGAAAATGTTTTGCAAGGACACTTACCCTATCGTATAAAGCACGCCCCAATTCACATATATTCTGCGCATTTTCCGCTATTTGCTCTTGACGCCAGCCGTAGGCAACAGACCTCAATAGCGCAATCAATGTGGTTGGAGTCGCAATAATCACCTTTTGTTCTACCCCCTGCTCGATCAATGTGGGATCTTGCTCTAGCGCAGCGCTAAAAAACGCCTCTCCAGGAAGAAATAAGACTACAAATTCGGGAGCTGATTTGAATTGTCCCCAATAAGATTTAGATGATAGTTGTTGAATATGTGTGCGTACATGGCGAGCATGATCATTAAGTTTCTGCTTTCGTTCATGATCATCTTCAGCTTCATGAGCATCGAGATATGCCTTAAGAGGTGTTTTTGAATCCACAACCACTTGTTTATGATTAGGCAATTTGATGACCATATCGGGACGAAGGCGTTTGTCGTCAGTAGCGGCAGATTCCTGCTCGACAAAGTCGCAATATTCAATCATTCCAGCCATTTCGACAACACGGCGCAATTGCATTTCTCCCCAGCGTCCTCTCACGTGTGGAGTACGTAGAGCTTTAACAAGGTTTGCTGTTTCCCCTTGAAGTTGTGTTTGACTCTTTGCAAGAGACTTCACCTGTTCTGTTAGACTTACATAAGCAGTATTTCTTTCTTTTTCGATATCTTTGATTTTTCCATCAACTTTTTCGAGAGACTCTTTGATTGGTTTTACAAGTTCAGAAATCGCCTGTTTTCTAAGGTTAAGGTCACCTTGAGCTGACTCTTGAAGCTTTTCAAAACGTGCAGTCGCAAGGTCTAGGAAAGATTGGGTGTTATTTTTCAAGGCATCGACACTAAGAGCTTTAAAGGAGTCGGACAGTCTTTTTTGAGCTTCATCTAAAAGAATAATTTTTTCTTGATGGGATTTTTGTTCAGATTCTAAACGAGTTTCTGCGATCGTCCTTTTTTCCCCTTCAGTTTTAAGCTCTCCTGTTAAGCTCTTAACTTCCTGTTCAGCGCTTTTCCAGTTTTTATAAAACAAAATTGAAAATATGAAAGACACAAGAGTAAGAAATGCTAAAGTACTTGCTGCTATCAATATTCCAAAATCAAAATCCATGTCGTACCTATAAGTCTTTTTTTAGCATGATAAATTCACCGTTCTGATATAATCATACTCATGAACGCAATCTATTTCTACCTTTATAAACACACGCGATGGATATTTCCTCTTTTGCTTTTTATAACGATAGCTCCCCTTACGCCGTCGCTTGATATCGATATAGAAAATTTTTTCTTTAACCAATCGAATTTTACTGGGAATACCCTCTTCACTTTTATTTATCAATACGGCCCGTACCCAGCATTGGTGACTGCTAGCCTATCTTTCGTCGGATTCATCACCTCTTTTTTTCTAAGCTCTTTATTGCCATTTAGAAAATCATTTGCTCTCTTAGTGCTTACCCTTGCAATTGGCTCAGGACTTATCGTTCACATCGCCCTTAAAGAGCAGTGGGGTAGACCCCGCCCTAAGCAAGTCACAGAATTTGGAGGAAAGCAGGAGTTTCGCCCGTTTTACTCCCCCAACTTTTTTAATCAACCTGAACCCTCAAAGTCATTTCCATGCGGTCACTGTTCGACAGGATTTTATTTTTTTGCTTTAGCGCTAGCAGGCAAACGCCTAAAAAACCGAAAACTGGAAGTGATAGGTTACCTTCTCGCAATGGCACTGGGAATAGCCCTAAGCGTAGCACGCATGGCACAGGGAGGTCACTTTTTCTCTGACACCATCACTGCAGCATTAATTATGTGGATGACAGCATTGATATGCGACTGGTTTATCTATGAATGGAGGAGTGAATGAAAGGGTTAACAAAAAAACAACACGACGTGCTGCATTACATCCAAGACTACATCACACAAAACCAACACTCCCCTTCCTTTCGCGACATCCAGAAGCATTTTGGATTCTCCTCATTGGGCACCGTATACAACCATATAAAAATTCTTAAACGTAAAGGGATGATTACGGCAGAAAGCCACTCATCACGATCTCTCGTTCCTGTTCAGACCAATACCCATAAATTTATTGGGATCCAAAAAATTCCACTCGTTGGAATTATCAAAGCAGGATTCCCTATTGAATTGACAAAAGAGTCTATCGAAATAGAGGTAACCCCTTCAATGGTTCAGTCCCACAATGCAACCTACGCCTTAGAAGTGAAAGGAGATGGATTCATTGACGACCTTATTGGAGAAAATGACATCCTCCTCGTCGATGCACGAATGCAGGCCCAAGAGGGAGAAACAGTCATTGCCATGGTCAATCAGCACGAAACTATTATTAGGCGTATTTATTTTGTTGAAAACTACGTCCGTTTAGAAGCTGCAACCCACCACCACCAACCAATTATTGTCAGAGAAGATGACTGCATTATCCAAGGGGTAATTACCGGAGTTATCCGTAAACTTTAACTCTCCGAAACACTTAGATTTTTTTTGTATCTATCAAAAAACGATGAGTACTAATCGTCACTGATAGAGTCTGGTCCTAAGTCAAAGTCTGCAAGCGTCTTAGACTTTTTACCCGTTGTCATACGAATAAGTGTTAGCATCAAGGAAACCGCGATATACCCCCAACAGATCGTGAAAAGAACTAAGGGGAAATGGTGTAAAATCCCATAAAAGATAAACACAGCAAGCACAACGGTGACAAAAACCATTTGAAACGAAGCGACGCGTATTCGTAAAGTTTTTAAACTTGGAAAACGCCACCGACTAATCATTAAATAGCCCGCAAGAAAAAATGCGGAAAACAAAAGTGTCGTACGGGTAAAGTCACTTAATTCACACAACCATGAAAAAGGACATGCTGCAATAAATAAGTTTAAAGACACGATAGCACCTGCAGCTGCCGGAATGGGTAGACCCGTAAAGTTTTTATTATTTACCGTAATGACATCAACTTTTTCAGAAGGTTTTGAGTTGGTAACATTGTAGCGGATCAATCGCAACACACCACAAACCGTGTACATCATCGCCGCACCTGTCATCAAAAAAGAAGACTCCGTTCCGGGCTCAATGGACAAAGTTTTTAATACAATAACTGCAGGAGCAACTCCAAAAGTTATGGCATCAGCTAAGGAATCGAATAACCCACCAAATTCACTTTCTGCTTTCATCGCTCTTGCAATGGCACCGTCGAGTAAATCAGCAAAAGCTGCTAATATGAGAATACCTGTTGTTACTAGCAAGACGTAGGGAGTAACATCGCCAATGGCTGTCATATTCATCTTAAAGATAACAAACAACCCACATGTTAATCCAAATGCAGTAATAATGTTGGGCAATAAATATATTTTTTTCATGCATAACTCTTCTAGTTTAGTCCTATTTCGCATTTTATCATGGACTCACATATTTTTATACTCTACTCATCTGACAAAGTTAATTTTTTATTGGTTTCCCGATCACATTTCAATATATTGCGCTTGAGAACAAGGATTGCATGGTATTGAATAGTAAGCTATCCTACTAAGATTTAACAATTATCAAATAATATTTTAATTTTACCGCATAATGGAGGTGAAGTCATGACCCTAGAAATTACTTCTCAATACAGCAATACACAGCCCATTGAACATCCAGAAAAAATCAATCCAACACCTTCAAAAATTATTCAGTCAACAGTCGATGAAACAATTAACTTTATCAATCTCATTAAAGAAAGCTACCCAAATAGCCTAGAACATTTTAAGTCTCTCACTTCAAAAGTTACGACCATACAGGAAAACTCTGAACTTACACTGATGTGCGCACGTACAGAAGAAGACATTCAATGTATCATTGACAACCACATTACAGAAATTCACAAGCTAAAAAACAGCGACTGGGTATTTGGATACAAGCACCTTTTAAAAAATCTAACTCAACTAAAGGTGCGCGTCGACTTCCTTCGCGACGAATTTGAAGGGAAACATAATTTTATGGGTATCGAAACTCTCGATAGGTATTATGAAAATGCTTCAGAAATTATTAAAAAAATGGAAGCAAACTTCAAAGAATCCACTAGTAACGATGAAAAAAATATCGCCTTTAAATCAGCTCAAGCCGAATTTAAACAAGCTAAAAAATCACTCGAAACGGGAATCGCAGCATTTTCAATCCTGAGTACTCGCAATAAAATGAAACAAAGGATCATGAATATCTTCGACAAATTTCCTGAGCTTAGTTTCACTGAAGAGCAAAAAAACATTGAAGAGATCGTAGCTTCTACAGATAAACAGTTAGCTGCAACTCAATCTAACACAGATAAAAAGAAGTTAATCAATGAAGCTCTAGATCAACTTCAAGAAGTCGATATGAAGATCGAAAAAGCAAATGCAATCAGGGAAATACAAGATACCTATAATAAACTCATTATCACTGCGAAAGAATTAGAGAAAGAAGGCATCAACTTTTCCGACGAAAAACGCCACGCATCGGCAAGCATCTCTGGAAAAGAAGAACTCATAAAAAGTATAAATTTAGTAGGCTCTCCAACAGGAATAGACTCTCTTCTTCGTTTAGATATCACCAGAAAGTGCACACTAAAAAGTTTAGCAAGAACCTTGAAAGATATTTATATCAAATATGGGGAACATACGATCAAAACAACCCTCGATCTACTCCCCTTTTCAAGTCGCCTCGAAGTGCTTGATGGAATAGCCACTGAAGAGAGAACCCAGATGCATCAGCTCTGCAAAAGACTTTTGAGTGAAGCAAAAGATGAACTCACCTACGGTGAAGGTGGTGTCCCTACACAATGCCCTCCGCTTATTAAAGAAGAAAAGATGGAAGAAATTATCAACAAACACCTAAAGCATACCTATCAAACGATATACTTAGTATACGCAGAGCTTTGTATCATGAAAGCGTTGAAATTCTATTTGCTGCGTAAACAGTTTGAAGGGTGTGATGAAGACAAGAAACTTCAACTAAATAATAGTGCTCGCATTCAAATCGATGACATGACGAAAAAATTAAAAAAACTTTTCAGGGAATCTAAAATTAAAGACATGAATGAGACCTTAGGTAGAAAAGTTGAGAATATTATTTCAGACTATGTTATAAAGATACACGAACTAGACTAAAAGAAACTGATTTTAATGAATAAGAACAAAATTACTGCCTGTATCTTAGGACTAACAACAGTTTTTCTACTATACCAAGGGTATCTTAGCTTTACTGGCGACTTTCGACGTGCAAATGTCACATACGATTGGCCACAACGAAAGCAGTGGCCGTTACCCAAAGTGAATTTAGAAGACCCTACGATTAAAAAAGCTCTTAAACAGAGCTTTTCTTACCTTGGCCAAGGTAATCAAACCTATGCTTTTATTAGTGAAGACCGCAATTACGTCCTAAAATTTTTTAAATTTGGAAACCTCAAACCCACACTGTGGCATACGTGGCTACCCGACATTGGCCCGATACAAAAAGTAAAACATAAAAAACGCATGAGCCAAGAAGGCAGGCTGACACGAATCTATGAGGGACATTGGATCGCTCTTACACACAACAAAGAAAATTGTGGACTGATCGCTGTTCAACTCGATCCACTAGGTTATTTTGATCAAACCGTAAAGGTCCGCGACAGAATTGGCCAAATCCATACCATAAACCTCGATACTACAGTATTTGCTCTTCAAGAAAAAGCTACCGTTGCGCGAGATCTTTTTGATAAATACCTTATCAAAAATGACATACAACAGATTAAAACTTTAATCGATCAAATTTTTAATCTGTACCTTAATGAGTACTCTAAAGGTGTATATGATAGGGACCACAATGTTATCGACAACGTAGGTTTCACTGAAACAAAAGCCATACACATCGACGTTGGAAAGCTAAAATATGATGTAGAAATAAAAAATAAAGAAAAATACATCCCTGACCTAAAAGATAAAGTCGTAAAAAGAATAAGTTCGTGGGTAACAAGACACTACCCGCAACATAGTCGAAGTGTTGACAACTATTTAACGCAAAAAATTAAAGAGCAAGGATCCTAAGAGAGCAAATCCGCTAAACATCTACCGTAAACTGCCCCATTCGGTAAATTTAATTGTTCTAGTCATATCCACGAAGTAGATATCGATCAATTGTTTTTTTCTGTGAATTGTGAAGTGTTTCGTTACCATAATAACAACTTATCCACAGGTTTAAACTCGCAATAATACCAATTCTAAAAAATATTATCTTAAACCCAGTTTGAATTGATCATCCCGATCTTTTTCCTCTTCTCACTCTTAATAGAGCATGCTCTTTTTTATAATGGTCTTCTGTTATCTAGACAGATCAAGAGCGCCGTTTTTGCAACCTGGAAAGTTTCTACTATTTACATAAATAAGCTTCAGGGCTACCCTTCCCTTCTTGAGTTCAATTAATGCAACCATAATATTTATATTCAGAAGCTTTATAGGTTAGAGTTTGGGTTCATTTAGAATGAATTTTGATCTCTCTACAGTAAATCAACACAACTAAGGTGAATTATGACTCCAGTTCCATTAATCCCCACAATCCCATATAATTATCCCGACGAAAATCACGTCAATACTATAAGAGAGCTAAATTCAGATGAATCCGATCCCCAAGCAACAGAGTCGGCACAAAAAATCGCTAATCTAGTAGCACAACTCAATAGTAATGGAGCAAAGGTTGATCGTAAGGGAGATGAAATTCACGTCCAGATTGGCAATAACGCGACCTACGAAATGTGGGAATATCTTGCTGCGCTGAATGTTTATATTCCAGTAACCCATCTATCGCTTAATAAAAATACTAACTTCAATGATCTTTTGAGATTTGTGCAACAAAGTAAATACATTTCATTTTTAGATTTTGGTGGAATGACTGATCTAGATGATAATAAGCTCAATCAATTATCTGAAAATTTAACGAGCCTTGATACATTAATCATACCTAACACTGAAATAAGCTCAATACCGAGCAAAATTTCATCTCAACTTAAAATTATAAATTGTCGCAATTGTACTTCTCTTACATCTCTTGTTGCTAATAACGCAGAAGAAGTTTACTGCAAAGGTTGCATATCTCTTACATCGCTTGAGGCTAATCACGCAATCAAAGTTGACTGCTACAATTGCACTTCTCTTACATCTCTTATTGCTCATAACGCAAACGAAGTTTTCTGCAACGGTTGCGTATTTCTTACATTGCTTGAAGCTAATAACGCAGAAGAAGTTTACTGCTCTAGTTGCACCTCTCTTGTATCGCTTGAGGCTAATAACGCAGAAAAAGTTTACTGCTACAATTGCACTTCTCTTACATCGCTTGAGGCTAATAACGCAAACGAAATTTACTGCTCTGGTTGCACCTCTCTTGTATCGCTTGTAGCTAATAAAGCAGGCAAAATTGACTGCTACGGTTGCACATCTCTTACATCGCTTGTGGCTAATAATGCAAACATAGTTGACTGCAAAGGTTGTACATCTCTTACATCGCTTGTGGCTAATACTGCAAACATAGTTGACTGCAAAGGTTGTACATCTCTTACATCGCTTGAAGTTAATAACGTCAAAAAAGTTCACTGCAGAGGTTGCACATCTCTTACATCCCTTGTGGCTACTAACGCAGGCAAAGTTAACTGCAAAGGTTGTACATCTCTTACATCGCTTGAGGCTAATAACGTAAAAAAAGTTTACTGCAAGGGTTGCACTTCTCTTACATCCCTTGTGGCTACTAACGCAGGCAAAGTTGACTGCACAGGTTGTACATCTCTTACATCGCTTGAGGCTAATAACGCAAGCACAGTCGACTGCGGAAATTGCAGAAATCTTACGTTGCTTGAAGCTAATAATGCAAGCAAAGTTAGCTGCATTGGTTGCACATCTCTTACATCACTTGTGGCTAATAACGCAAAAGAAGTTGACTGCTCTTGTTGCACTTCTCTTACATCGCTTGTTGCTAATAACGCAAAAGAAGTTGACTGCTACAATTGCACATCTCTTACATCCCTTGTGGCTAATAACGCAAGCAAAGTTTACTGCATCGGTTGCACCTCTCTTACATCACTTTTGGCTAATAACGCAAAAGAAGTTGACTGCTCTTGTTGCACTTCTCTTACATCGCTCGTGGCTAATAACGCAAAAGAAGTTGACTGCAGAAGTTGCACTTCTCTTACATCGCTCGTGGCTAATAACGCAAAAGAAGTTTACTGCAGAGGTTGCATATCTCTTGAATCACTAATTGCCCCTTCAGTCATAAGCTTAAAACCTGGCTTACACATGGAATGTTTAAATCAGCTAGTCATACCATCCAAGTTGATGGAAGAATTGGACTTTCTGCCTCCACACTTC
>JAYZJO010000062.1:0-39828 GCA_036164375.1 Chlamydiota bacterium
TGAAACTTATGCCCTTTGTCAAATGAGCCTAAATCGCGCCCATTTAGCATAAGATGATGATCAGCCCTTAAAGCCCCATTATTAATAGTACTAAACAAAACAAAACCTCTTATTTTAATAATACCTAATTATATTCCATATTTATTAATAATTAATAAAGATCCACAAAGTTAACTTAACAAAAGAGGTTTTCTTCTCTTGCTTAAAATCAGGCTCAACTCTAAAATAACGCCAACAAGACCGAAAACAGACGGAATCCCACATGCAAAAAACCGGCGTCCTCCTCATCAATTTAGGTACTCCCGATTCACCTAGTCCAAAAGACGTAAAGCGCTATCTCAAGGAATTTCTCACCGATCCCCGTGTGATCGACATCCCTTGGCCACTAAGGCAGCTTCTTGTTCGAGGTGTCATCATTCCAAAGCGTTACCGCGAATCAGCTAGTTTTTATCGAAAAATTTGGACAGAAGAGGGCTCTCCGCTTAGCGTCTACGGAAATTCAGTAAAAAAGCTTTTACAAGAAAAGCTTGGAGAAGAGTTTCATGTCGAACTAGCGATGCGCTATCAAAATCCATCCATCGCTTCGGGACTCGAAAAACTAAAGGATTACTCACAAATCATCATCTTACCTCTCTTTCCTCAATACGCCTCGGCAACAACAGGCTCGATATACCAAAAAGTCATGGAAATCACGAAGTCATGGCTGACAATACCGGAAATAAGCTTTATTAACAGTTTTCCGACGCACCCGAAAATGATCGAAGCATTCTGCTCTCGAGCTCAGGAAAAGAGTATTGATAGTTACGACCATCTTCTATTTAGCTTTCACGGACTTCCGGAAAGACAGTTGATTAAAGCGGATAAAAACGACTACTGTTTAAAAGCAAAAAACTGCTGTAAAAAAATTTGTGAAAAAAATAGAAGCTGCTACGCCGCGCAATGTCATGCCACAGCTCGCGCTATTGCTGAAAAGCTTTCAATCAAGGAAGAGAATTATAGCATCACCTTTCAATCGCGACTCGGCAAAGAGCCATGGATTGAGCCCTTCACCTCAGACAAGCTCATGGAACTCGTGAAAATAGATAAAAAAAACGTACTTGTGATGTGTCCGGCCTTTATCTGCGACTGTATCGAAACCATCCACGAAATTAGCATCGAGTACAAAGAAGAGTTCATTGAGGCTGGAGGAACTACTCTCGACCTTGTACAAGGGTTAAACGACCACCCACTGTGGATTGAAGCTTTAAAAGAGCTCATCGTTAGTCGAACCTTAACACAAATTTCTTGCTGATATTAACCAAAATCGCGAGCAATATCTTTAGCAGAAAGCTCCATATCCTCTAAAGAGTCATACTCTGTCGCAAAGAAAACAGCGTTCATAATTTGGACAAGCCGCTTGTTACTATCGAATTTGTTATCGGCATCTTCGAAGCTATGGTAGGATACGCGATCAATTTTTCCACCATACGTTTTTGACAGCTGGTCTTTTACTTTGCTGTCCAAAGCTTCAAGCGCTACCTGGTATGCTGTATCGATACCATCGTCGAATCCAATATATTTAAAAGATTCGTGAATTGTTTTGATGCGAGATACTAAAACTTCATTTGATGAGCAATCCGTCAAATTAAAAGAATTTGGTCTATTTTCAATCGGTGCACTCATGTTAACCTCTTGTTGGTTAATAATTATCGTTGCTTTAAACTCTAAATATAAAACTCAAACATTAAGAGCACATTAACAATCTGTAATTTTATGATTAATTTGCCTCCCCCACAAGCCACCGTTCAAAATATCGATACCCGAGAGCAACAAATTAAAAGTATTCTGGAAAATTTTTTAGGTAAAAATGTGCAATATTGTGCAAAAATTACATCTCTCGATAAGGGACTAACAAACAGCACGTATCTTATCACCTTTCCCACCGTTAAATATGTTTTAAAAATTTTAGAGGAGAAAGAGCCGCTGTCATCAACACTAAAAGAATTGTGGATTTCGCAGTTAGCTGCAGAAAATGGCATTGGAGCAAAAATCAAATATATCGACATCGAAAATCGCGCACTCATTATGGAGTACTTTCCAAGCACAATTGGAGATTATAAAAAAGACGCTTTTAACCAACTTCGTCACCTCCATAAACATGTCGAGTATGAACCATTTTCTACAATTTATGCTCGTTACTCAAAAATTATCTCTCCTTCAAAAAAGCTTTCAAAAGCGATTGAAATCGTCAAAGAGATGGAAAAAAAGCTCTTATCGGATGGAGAATGGCCGGTTCTTTGCCATTTGGATTGTCATAAAGATAATATCCTTACCCAAAAAGACTCCTCAAAGTTAATCGACTGGGGGTCATCGGGATTTGGCCACCCTTACTACGATATTGCCAAACTCACACTTCCATTGACTTTCATAGAAGCTGTGAACCAACTTGAAATATACCTAGAAAGAAAGCCAAAAAAAGAAGAAGTAGAAACGCTACACAAGATGCGCGCTTTAGTATATATGTGCATTGCGACAAATCGTTTTCTAAAAAATGAGCTGACTAATGGAAATAAAGCCCTAGAAGCCTTCCTAAATTTAATACATCAAAAAGTCTAACATTACCGTCAGGACCTAACTCAGCGTCAACTCTAGCTCTTGATATTGACGCATCAGATCGCGCCACTTTGCTGCATCTTCAAAATCCATATCCTTCGCTGCTGCCCGCATTTTTTTCTCATAATCGGCAATTTTAGCGCGAACCTCCTCTAAAGTCAGATACTCATGAGGTTCTTCAGCAACCATCACTTCACCCGTCTCTTTATTCAAATAGCTAACAACCTCTTCATCGTCGTCTTCAACAAGAGGGACAATATTTCTCTTAACAGAACGTGGAGTAATTCCGTGCTTTTTATTATAACTTTCTTGAATCTCACGTCTAGCGTTTGTTGTTTCAATGCACGCTTTGATCGAGCGAGTAACTTTGTCAGCATACATAATAACGCGCCCATGTTCGTTACGAGCTGCGCGACCGCATGTTTGTATCAGCGCAGTTTCGCTACGTAAAAAACCTTCTTTATCAGCATCGAGAATCGTGACTAAGGACACTTCAGGTATGTCGAGCCCTTCACGAAGGAGGTTGATGCCAACGAGAACATCAAAAGCCCCCGACCTCAGTCCTTGAATAATCTGTGTACGCTCTAAAGTATCGATATCTGAGTGTAAATATTTTGCTTTCACGTCAACTTCTACGAGGTATTTGGTCAATTCTTCAGCAAGACGTTTTGTTAAGGTCGTCACAAGAACGCGGTTTCCCTTTTCCACTTCTTGTCGAATTTCATCTAAACAATCATCAACTTGATCGCCTGCCGGACGTATTTCAATTTGTGGATCTAAAAGCCCTGTCGGTCTAATAATTTGCTCAACAACCTCGCCACCTGCCTCTTCTACCTCCCATGATGCAGGTGTTGCCGATACGTATACCACCTGATTTATTCTTTCATACGTTTCTTTGAACTGCAAAGGCCTGTTATCGTATGCAGAAGGTAACCTAAAACCAAAATCAACAAGAGCTGCTTTACGCGCTTTATCACCGTTATACATTGCATGAAGCTGAGGGATCGTCTGATGCGATTCATCGACAAAGAGCAGATAGTCATCGGGAAAATAGTCGAGCAAACAAGAAGGAGGATCCCCTTCACTGCGACGGCTAAAATGTCTAGAATAATTTTCTATCCCTTTACAAAACCCTACTTCCTTAATCATTTCAATATCGTGCATCGTACGCTGATGAACGCGTTGAGCTTCTATCAGTTGATTATTGTCTTCAAAATATTTAACTCTTGCCTTTAGCTCCGACTTTATCGTTTCTATCGCCTCTAAGCGGACCTCTTCCGGGGTAACGTGGTGAGATCCCGGATAAATTGTGGTGCTTTCAATCGACCTGATAGGCTTACCAAGGAGGGGATCAATTTCACTGATTCTATCGATTTCGTCGCCAAAAAACTCGACGCGTAATGCCAGATCATCTTCATATGCAGGAAAAATATCTATCACATCTCCACGCACGCGAAATGTTGCTCTCGCAAAATCGTAGTCGTTACGTTCATACTACATCTCAACAAGGTGCAAAAGAATATCGTTGCGGCGACACTCTTGCCCTACTTTCATCGTCAGGTTCATTCCTCTATAGTATTCGGGTGATCCCAAACCATAAATGCAAGAAACTGAAGCAACAATAAGGACGTCATCCCGTTCGAGCAAAGACCGCGTTGCGCTAAGGCGCATTTTATCAATTTTTTCATTGATCGACATATCTTTTTCAATAAAAGTATCGGTACGTGCGATGTACGCCTCGGGCTGATAGTAATCGTAATAAGAAACAAAGTATTCGACGGCGTTATCGGGAAAAAAAGCTTTGAACTCCTGATAAAGCTGAGCTGCTAAGGTTTTATTGTGCGCAAGAACTAGAGTTGGACGTTGGACCCTCGCAACAATATTTGCCATCGTAAACGTTTTGCCTGAACCTGTAACGCCGAGAAGAACTTGCGCATCGCGTCCATCTACAATTCCGCGACTCAGTCGCTCTATTGCCTCTGGCTGATCTCCACGTGGCTCATAATCAGTAACTAACTTAAACAATACACTACCTCACTACCTAACTGTATTATACTGATACTGAGACGTTAAGAACAAGTGATTTATTAATATCTTTTTACTAATAAAACATATTTCTCCTAACATTTTTTTTCTTACAAACTCCTCTTTTCGCCTAAATAATTTTCTAATATCAATCGCTGATCTAATCCTTAAGTAGCTGATACCCTTGTGGAAAAAGGAAATTTAAGGTAAAATATTATTAATACTTTAATCACTAAAATTAAACGAGTTACCATGCTAGGCTTCCTGAAAAAAATTTTTGGTTCTGCACAAGACCGTCAAGTTCGCAAATATTTCAACATCGTCAAAGACATAAATCTTGCCGAAGAAAAGCTTCATGCGCTGAGCGACGAAGAGCTGAAGGCAAAAACTGACGAATTCAAAGAAAGAATTAAAAAAGGGGAAACTGTCGACGACTTAATGGTTGAGGCCTACGCCGTTGTAAAAAATGCTTGTCGTCGCCTTGCAGGCACAGAAATTCACGTGTCGGGATATAATCAAAAATGGGATATGGTTCCCTACGATGTACAGCTTGTCGGAGGAATCGCAATGCATAACGGAGCAATTGCCGAAATGCATACCGGAGAAGGTAAAACGTTAACAGCAGTTCTTCCTCTTTATCTCAATGCCCTAACAGGTAAACCTGTTCACCTCGTGACTGTCAACGATTACCTTGCAAGCCGTGATTGCCAATGGGTAGGAACAGCATTACGTTGGCTTGGAATCACTACCGGCGCTTTAACAAATGACGTCGAACCCGAAGATCGCGGTAAAATCTATGAATGCGACGTCGTTTATGGAACAGCATCTGAATTTGGATTTGACTATCTTCGCGACAACTCTATGGCGACATCTAAAGAACAACAAGTGCAGCGGGGCTACTACTTCACCATCATCGACGAAGTTGACAGTATTTTAATAGACGAAGCCAGAACGCCGCTGATCATTTCCGGTCCTGTTCCCGAAAGCCGCCAGATGTATAGTGAACTCCATGGAAGCGTAGCATCTCTTGTGAAAAAACAACGCGACTACTGCAACAAGCTCGCTTCTGAAGCCTTTAAAACATTAAAACCTATCCTAGCTAAAGTCGAGCAAGAAGGGGAAAAGCCAAGTCAATCAAAAGATGAGCAAGAAGCAGAAAGCGAAGCTTTAAGAAAACTGTGGCTTGTTGGCAAAGGAACCCCGCGAAATAAAATACTCATGCGCGTGAAAGAAGATCCAGATATGCGCGCAGCTCTCGATAAATGGGACCTATATTACTATGCCGAACCAAACAAAGACGAAAGAAAAGAATTTTTAAGTCAACTTTTCCTCACCGTCGATGAACGTAGCAACGACTACGAACTCACCGATAAGGGAATCTCTGCATGGAATACTGGTACGGGCGAAGATCACTCCTATACTGACGACTTTATTATGCTCGATATTAGCGACGAATACCTAAAAATCGATCATGATGAGACTCTTGATGAAGATGCTAAGGTCGAAGCAAAGTTAAAAGTTCAAGAAGAAGACTCTCTACGTAAAGAGCGCGCCCATAATCTCCGTCAACTTCTTCGTGCACAATTGATGATGGATAAAGATATTGACTACATCGTTCAAGAAGGAAAAATCGTTATCATCGACGAAAACACCGGACGACCTCAACCTGGTAGAAGGTTCTCCGATGGACTCCACCAAGCGATTGAAGCAAAGGAAAATGTAGAAATCCAAAAAGAAACCCAGACGTACGCGACAATTACTCTGCAAAACTTCTTCAGGATGTACGATAAACTTTCAGGTATGACGGGTACAGCTGTAACCGAAGCTGGAGAGTTCAAACAAATATACAACCTCGATGTCTTAGAAATCCCTACAAATAAACCAATTCAGCGAAAAGATCTCAACGACGAGATTTATATGACAGAACGTGAAAAATACAATGCTATTCTAAAGTGCGTTCAAGAGATCAACGAAAAAGGTCGACCCATCCTCATCGGTACCGACTCTGTACAATCCTCAGAAAAACTTTCGCGCGTCTTTCAGCAAAATAATCTCAGACATACCGTCCTCAACGCGAAACATCACGGACAGGAAGCCGAGATTATTGCAAGTGCTGGACAAAATGGTTCTATCACCATTGCCACAAATATGGCAGGACGTGGTACCGATATCAAACTAGGTGAGGGGGTTGCAAGCTTAGGTGGATTACACGTCATCGGCACGACGCGCCACCAATCAAGACGTATCGACAGACAGCTCAGAGGACGTTGTGCTCGTCAAGGAGATCCTGGAACATCACAATTCTATATATCTTTTGAAGACGCCCTCCTACGACTCTTTGCTTCGCCGCGAATGACTTCAGTACTACAGCGTTTTAGGCCCCCTGAAGGCGAGCCCATTTCTGCTGGAATCTTAAATCGCTCCATCGAAACTGCCCAAAAACGTGTCGAGCAACGTAACTACACAATACGTAAACATACGTTAGAATACGACGATGTGATGAACAAACAAAGGCAAGAGCTTTACAGTTTCCGTAACGAAGTACTCCACTCTGAAGATACCACCAGCATCGCAAGAGACATTTTAGATACTGTTTGCGGTCAAGCTGCTGAAGAGTACCTTGTTAACCGCAACGAAGAAGATCAATGGGATCCCGAGGGCTACCGCGAGTGGCTAATGCGTCAATTCCCTGTGTCTTTCGAAGAAGGTTTTTTCGATGATGACTACGCTGAAATCGAAGAGCTAGAAACAAAAGCTTCTAATGCCATCATCGAAGCTTTCGACCACAAACTTGCTCATGAACACAGCAAAATCCATCCCCCTGAAGGTGTTGCAGACTTCCCACCTCCTGAATTCCATACCAGAGAGGCAATTCGCAACCTGATGATACGTCGCATTGATATGCGTTGGCAAGAACACCTTCTACGAATGGACCACCTACGTCACGATGTTTCGATGCGTACAGTTGGACAACGCGACCCTTTAATGGAGTTCAAACACGACGCCTTTCGTTTCTTCGATGAATTTGGCAGAAACCTACGCAATGAGATCGGCAATACCCTTTTCCGCTTTGAGATGGTGCCACCAGAGCGTCTGTCTCTTCAGGATCTCGTATCTACCTTACAACTTGAGCGCTCGCGTTCTATGGTAGGGGATATGCTAGAACAGCAAGCGCAGCAGCAAAATCAATTACCTGATGCTATTGCACCAAGTACACAACGATCTGACAGCAGTGGACTCGCTCAAGAGCTGAAAGCAGAGCCAGCAATCGCTACGGAGCCAAAAACCAAGCGCAATGATCCGTGTCCCTGCGGCAGTGGTCAGAAATACAAAAAGTGCTGTGGTGCGACTAAAGAAGACGAGTAATACCAAATAACTCAAAAGGTGCTGGCGCAGATTTTGCTATCTTATTGTTGTGGAAAAAGCTAGCTCAAAAGATGCCCAGCAGATAGAAATTACTTATGATTTACACCAATCGCAATAAATCGAGTTAAACTTCATTTATTGCGATTGGTATGACTTATTACGATTGGCAGACCTTTTCCGAACGTTTTCTTGCAATTCGTGAGATTTTATTCCATCCCCCAAAAAGCCCCATGGCGCTACGGAGCTCTTTAACCGTCTCGTTAGCAACTTCTGTCATTTGCATCGTTCCTTCGTATATGACCTGCTCGACATATCCTTTATCTTCAGCAAAAGCTTTTCTACGCTCTCTGATGGGATCCAAAAACGTATTTAAGGCGCGCGCAAGTTTATCTTTCACTTCAACATCACCAACTTTTCCTTCGCGGTAACGTGTTTTTAAGTCGGCGACTTCGTCTTTATTCGGATTAAAAATATCGTGATAGATAAAAACGGGGTTTCCTTCTACATTTCCCGGAACGTCCGCACTAACGCGATTTGGGTCTGTAAACATACCTTTTACTTTTTTCTCTACAACTTTTGGTTCATCGCAAAGATAAATCGAGTTTCCGGCAGATTTACTCATTTTCCCTTTTCCGTCTGTGCCGATAAGGGTAGGAACATCACTGAGAAGAACATCTGGAAGAGGAAACACTTCCCCATAGTACATATTGAAACGACGAGCAACATCGCGCGCCAACTCTACGTGAGCCTGATTATCTTTTCCGACCGGAACAAGATGTGAGCGTGGCATAAGAATATCTGCAGACTGTAAAACAGGATACCCAACAAGACCAAATGGGATACCTTCTTCATCAATATGGGCATTGCGCGCCATTTCTTTAATACTCGGTAACCCCGTTAACCTATTTAAAGAAATCAACATTTCGAAAATCAAATTGATTTCATAAACAGCCGGAATAGCCGACTGCAGGTATATTGTCGATTTTTTAGGATCTATTCCACACGCCAAGTAATCCAAAACCATTTCACGTACGTTATCGCGCACTTTCATTACATGCTCTTTCTGAGGCTTTGTTGTTAGCGTATGTAAATCAGCAATAATAAAATAGCAGTCGTATTTATCTTGGAGCTCGACGCGATTTTTTAATGATCCCACGTAGTGACCTAAATGAAGAGAACCTGTGGGGCGATCTCCCGTTAAAATCCGTTTTTTTTCTTGTCCTGTCATGTTTAAACCTTTAATACGTTAATAATAAAATCTGTAAACCCTAATTTATTTGCAATTTCTAAGAAGACAACTAAAGACGAAAACACCATCACAATAATAAGCGCTACTTTTCCACCTGGAGTGCGAAATTTTGTGGGCAACCCTTGCGAATATCTCCCCCTCCAAACCATAACTGCAGGGAGAAACCCCAAAAGGATCATTACTCCAAACGCTCCGGCATATTCAAGAGCGCTTAAAAAGGCGCGTGGATAGGTCCACATAAATAACAAAGTTGGCGCAAACGTCATCAAGTAAAGCTTTATTTTTCCTTTATGAGTTTTTTCAATTTTAAATCCATCGGCTAAAAAGTCGCGTAAACTAAGCGACACCCCCAAAAAAGAGGTGACAATGGAGAAAAAAGCAAATAAGCGCAGCAACATCGAAATCGAACTATTTCCGAGAAGCCCCCCCAAAAGGTAAGCGCCATTTGCGCCTTCTTCATATCCCTGGATAATGCCATACCTTCCTTCAAGGGGAATGACTCCAAGAGAGACCCACTCCCAAATAAGATACACCACCAATGGAATACTGCTTCCAATGAGAATCGTCAATCTAAGCTGCCGAACATTCCTTTTCAAATAAGTCGCTAAACTGGGGATAATAATATGAAACCCAAAAGATGTAGCAAGTACAGAATTGCTTATCAGCAAAAACTGTGGATCAGAGTAGTTTAAGTTAGAGGACTGAACATGGGGAAAAAGTAAATAAACCGTTGCACAATAGGTAAACGTGAGTCCTAGCATAAATACGCGGTTAGCGACATCGACAAATTTTGCGCCTCTGTAAACAAAAAAACCAAAAATAAAGAGTAAAGGTAAAGGTCCAAACCAAGAAGGCATCGTGTACCCTGTAAAGGTGTGTATCGTATTCAAAACGATAGAACTGCTTCCTGCTAAATAGGCTGTCGTCAAAGAATAAAGCAAAAAAAGGTACGTCACCCAACTAAGCGCTTCTCCACCAATGCCGAGCGTTCGCCTTGCCATCGTGATAAGATTCGTATCTTCTTCCATCCAAAGCGTCACCTCTAACATCAAAAAAGCTGTAAAAGCAAAAAACGCCCAATAAATAAAAAAAAGAGTTGCCGAGGGATAAAACCCTGCCAACCCCGTTACTGGCGGCAGCGCAAGCATTGCTGCTCCTATCGTCGTCCCTGATACGAGTAATACCCCTCCGATCACTCTATTATTGATGAGTAACATCTTGTTTCTCCAAATTTTTACCTATTGAAGTATAGCGCATTGACCAATTGAACGCCAAAGATTGCAACAGCAAAAAAGGTAATAAGTGCTAGGGTCACCTTTCCACCGGGAACCTGCTCCTCATCCCAGAGCTTATGATAATATCTACCAGACCAAACCATCAGCGCTGGCAACACACCAAATAGAATATTTGCTCCGAAACCTCCGGCATACTTCAGTGCAACGATAAAGAGGGAAGGGTAAAGTAACGCAAAGAAGAGCGGCGGACCGAGCGCCATACAGCAAAGAAGAAAGCTTCCCCGTCGATTTTTCTCTATTCCAAAGCCGTCCGCTAAAAAATCCACAAAACTTAGGGCAACTCCAATAAAAGAGGTCACAATCGCAAAAAATGCAAAATATTGAGCGACTTCTACAACCCACGACTTACCGACAACTTGACGAAGCGTATGTGTCACCATATTTCCCTGATCAAGAGCACCCAAGAAATTATCGTAAGGAATCAATCCAAGGATCAACCACTCCCATAGAATATATCCTACAAGAGGAATAGCGCTACCTATAATGATAGAAATACGCATACGTTTAGCGTTGAATTCGAGATAAGTGGTCAGACTTGGCACGAGATTGTGATACCCAAATGAAATTACCATCACAGGTAAAGCCCATATGCTATCGAACCAGTTAACATGGTTCAACAGTTTTTTATTCACACTAGGCGCTCCAAAGTAGAGCAGCATAAAAAAGGTGACAATCAACCCAACCATCAAAATTCGGTTTAACTGGTCTACAGCAAAAGTGCCGTAGTAGATCACAACCCCAAACAAGCTGACAGCGATAATGCTCCCTAAAGACCTAGCAATTGCAAAGCCGGTAAACTCTTCGACAAAATCAGCAACCAACTCTCCACTTCCTGCTGAATAAGAAACCATGAGAGAATAAAAAAGGAAAAGAAATAAGACCCAAGTGGCAAACTGCCCCACTCTACCGAGGGTTTTGTCTGCCATCGTAATTAAATTGACTTCTTTTTTAAAATAGAGGTTAACTTCCAAAAGAAAAAGGCTAGAAACCATCATAAATAGCCAGCACACAAAAAACATGACAACGGAGGGTTGAAAGCCTCCCATAGCAGTACTTACTGGCAGCCCGAGCATACCTGCACCGACGCAAGAGCCTGCAATAAGCAATATACTTCCAAGGACACTGCCTTTTTCTCGATAATTTGCAATTTTCATGAGAGGCCCCCTCGAAAAGAATGATATGTTATGGAGTATTCAGGCATAAACAAAAGCAGAAAATTACCGAAAAACATATTTTTATGGGCACAACAGAGATCGTCCATTATGGCCCATAACAATTACTTTTTCTTAGAAAGAGATAGCTTTTTCTTTTTTTTAGGCCTTCTGACCCCATTACTACCTGCTGCAATCTTTCCACGTCTCGTTTTCTTATCGCCTCTACCCATAATAAACCTTTTGCACGTTAGTTGGTGTTATTGAGTTCCAGTGTAACGTCCCAAAGAAAATACAACAAGAAAAATTATAGAGACTTATTGAATCTGAACCAGACATCAAGCTCCCCGATTGTGAGCAAATACTTTCGTTTTCAGTATAGGCGACAATCGGAGGTATGGAGTAGTCTTACGAATCTACTTTAAATAATCCTTCACTTCCAATAAACTCTGCAACCCAGCCTTTACGATCACAGTTTGTAAAAGCAGAAACTTCAGAGTTCTCACTGTCACTGCTGATAGACTTAGCATAAATTTTTCGTTTATCCTCATCAAAAGCGTATGAAACAAACAAATGTGCTGTCACAGCCAGCTTTTTATTGGTGAGGTCATATTCATCATACACTTTCTTAAAGCACTTTTTAAGGGCAAACTTGATGTGAAAATGATCTATGGCGTATTTATCTACTTTTTCATCGCGAACGACCATACTAAATGGGGTTACTTTTTTGCCTTCTCTTAAGAGAACGACAGCTTTTGCTTCTATTATATTGTAAGTAGAACGACCATCTTGAAAATTTAGTAATTCACTTTGAATTTTTCTTAATTTTTCTACATTTAAATAAATGTCAGCTTCAACTTCACTAAGCCTTGGTATGCGATCGCTCCTAATTTTTCGTTTAGCAAAAAACTCCCTTTGAGAGATACCTTTTACTATTTTTTTAGCTGGCTTCGTAACGAGATCCACATCTAAATTTTCTGTAACTGTATCTATCGGCATAACAGGAATGAAATTCTCATCAATTTCGATCACCCCCTGTGAAGCCTCGCCCTCTAAGTTCACCTTCAAAGTATCGACATTAATGTTCTTTATGGCGACTCCATTTTTGACAAGAAATTTATAGAGCGCATGATTTTTTGCTTTTGAACTGGCGAGAACGCGAGGAACAGATGTTAGAAGGCGGACCGGAAAGGTCATCAAATCTAAAATAAGCGCGCCAAGCCCGGCAAAAATTTTCCCAGCCACACTGTTAATACGGGGCACTTGGTTGGCGATTGTCGGAAAAAAGAGGTCCTTAGCAAAGTTTTTAAGGTTGTTTGTCCGAACGGGAACAAGTGTCGCCGTGAAAGGGGAAAGCGTTCCTTTTGATTTAGCACATTTCTTAACTTCATCATACACTTCTTTTTCGGTGCTTTTAAAAATTGACTGAGCACCGGCTTGAATATCTACATTATACAGCATATGAGCCTCCTAAAATTACAAGTTTTATCTTAATTTTCCATCGGTTGAAAAACATCATAAAATATTATAAACCATACAGCTTAAAATTCAACCAAAAACATTCTAACTAAAAACATATACCTTTCGCTCGATCATAATCAAAACAGAAACAAAACGACTTCATTTTAACAAAAATTAACAAAGCATTTATTTAAAACCAACAATCCCATGCAATAATTAAATCAAGAAATTAAAATATCAATAATAAAAGGTAAAATATGCAAAACATCAGTAATTATAATTCAAAAACAATAGATGCTTTAGATTTAGCTAATACAATCTCTTGCCCTGCCAGCAAGGGCCAATCAAATCCATATATCGATTTATTTGAAAACACTGTCCATCAAGGCAGTATCCCTTACGTTAAACCTTATCATGAAGAAAGCATCACAAATTCAACGACAATCCTCTCTCCTGTTAAAAAAAATTGGGCAAAAAACATCGATTTACCTGATGAAATGGCCAAATTAACACCCGAAATGAAAAAATTTGTGACTCATACAACACAAAAAGCGTGTCTTAAAATCATCGACATATTAAATGGAGCCACCGACTCACCCGCTTCGTTAAAAGAAGAGTTTACAAAGCTAGCCAAATTACCTCTAGAGTTAGCACTTGAAGCTGGCATTAAAGTAGTCTCTGGTGCTGGCGCCGGACTTGGTTACCTCACAACAAACCAAAAAGCGAGTGAAATTTACAACACAGCAGAAATTTGGTTCCATGCCAAAAATGATTCTCCAGAATTCATCAACAACCTCCTTCACTATTTTACTAGGTGGAGTGAGGACCCAAGTAGGATCGATGGTGATCTTGCAGAAATTGAAAGAGGTCAACAACCAGGTAACACCTGGGAGGCTACCTGCTTCGATGTAAAAACGCCTAACTGGGACACAGTTACTGCTTCTTATAACTTTGCAACCTCTCTATTAAGTTTAGACAAAGAAAAAATTAGATCTGCGTTCAATGACATCTTTAAAGCCTCTCCACTCGAAATGAGAAATTTATTTACCTATGTTTACTTAAATGACCACCCAGAACTTTCTGTAAAAATGTCGCCTGAATTTGACAAACTCTATAGAGGATGGCAGAAAGAATTTAATAATCTTTCATCAGAAAACCAAGAGAAAATTCGCGGTGCTCTCGGAAAGCTCGAGTCTAACGCGACAACATTTGACAGCGAAATAAAGACGATCTTTAACTACTTACACAGTAAACCCAACTGTGAAGATTTAAAAACGATCTGTCAAACACTTGACCTATCAGATGGTAAAGTTATGGAGTCTACTCTGCAACTTGCAAAGCTGGTCAACAATGCCACCCCTGAAGATCTTGCCTATGCAAAAGAAATGCTAGAGTGGTCGAGAGAAAATGATTTTCTCAACGAGGAAAGCATAGCGAACATCACTAGTAAAATAGCGAACGGCCTACATGGCTGGCAAGAACAAAGTCATTTACGTGACATTAGTGCAACAGTACTTTCAACCATTCCAACAGAAGCTGGAACATTATCGAAAGTTGGAAAATACGCCTTCCCTGTCGTTAAAGTAGCCTACCCTGTCATCCAAAAGGGACACGAAGTTCATCAAAAATATCGCGAACTAAAGGGCAAGATTCATGAAATGAATCCCTTGAACAAAGTTGAGCGTCCTCCTTTAGGCGTTCTTAGCTGCCGAGCACAAAACAAAAGCAAAGGTAACGTCGCTTCTGACGGTGAAAAGGATAATATCTCCTGGACAGTGCCTCACCTCTTAAAAGGTGCAAAAATTATGAAGCAAGCAAAGAACCTCATCGTTCCAGAGAAAAAAAATCATTTACCATCTCAACTCGTCATGCAGTATCTTAATGCCCATAACAAAAAGAAGTCGGAACAGTTCAACAATCCTTGGTCTAACCCCATAAAACAACCTCCACTATACAAAAGCGAGGAAAGTAGAAGAAAGGATAAATTTAATCGAGACCATAATAGAGTCATAAAAGAACTTAATACTCACAAACTAGAGGTCATGGAGTTAATTTCTAATAAAAATAAAGAAATAGAACATGCCAAAAATGAGATTGAAACTGCAAGAAGCTATCGTCAAAAATTTCTTAGCAGCTTAAAAGGGACCTTCCCAAGTAATGATCCAACTTCAGATTTCAACGAAAGATTTGAGTCGAACTTCCAATTAGATGCTCACGAAGAGATAATGGATAAATTCCGCCTCCTCGAAGCTGAAAAGAGAGAACTGAATAAGGAAAAGGATGGTCTTATCTTAGCAAAAGATTATAAAGAAAATCAAATTGACATGCTGACTCGTGGTGAAACACGGTACGACGCAGTATCTCTCCTAAAGAAAATGCTACACGGAGATGTCGCTCGCCTACAAGGAAGGGTCAATGAAGTCATGCGCAACTGGATAGGTCAATTTGTTGACCCTGAAAATCATTTCACTCATTTTAATCCAGTTAATTAATCCTTTTATTTAATCAGATAAGCTGATAGAATACAAACATATCCCGGTATTAAAATTAATACCGGGATAAATACAAACTAACAAAAAAGGTTTATATGCTGACGCCAATGCCATTGTCCCCAATGTTCTTTCGTAGGGACGCAATCAAGACCTCTGACGCAAACTCTTTACAACCTAATTTGCAATTTCTTTCTCCCACTTCCCCTTCATCAAACTCCCTTTTTAACCTAAAAACCTCCTTAAACTCACAAAACACCCAAGAATCAATTCAAGACATTTTTTTACAATGTACTTCAACAGCAAAACCCACAATAAAACTTCACCCTCCGACTGCATCTTCAGCGAACCGTTTCTTCAACCTGCCAACTATCTCTAGCTCACAACACATCCAAAAGTTAATTCAACAACTTTTTCTTCATAACTCCTTCAAAGAGTTATGGGATAACATCCATAAAAACTTACTATTATCATCCCCAGTAAAAATACGTTCCTTAACAGCAAATGAGTGCAAAAAGCTAAAAGTCGCTGAAGCCCATTTCTCCTACACCACTGTAGGTCAGCTCGTCAATAACATATCCATCGAGTACAATGAGAACCTAAGCGACGACAAAATTAAGCACTGTATTCTGTATGAAATCATCAATATTTCATACCTCCCAAAATATAGAACCATCCATAAAAAACTAGGGAAGAATGAAATATCAACAGAAGAATATAAAACAGCTGTATACAAATTAGAACGCAAAGTAGCTAAAAGAGCTGATAAGTTAACACCTGATTTATTTCCCGACCACCCCGAATTTTTGTATGGCAACAAAACCCAAACATCGTCCAACTTTGAACAGTTTGCTGCAGAGCAAGGACATAACAAACTTCTCGATGAGCGCGTTAAATTTATTTTTCAAAGACTTTAAAATGACGTGCCCTAGTGCCTTTAAAACCGCAAAATAAGTAAATATACTTACAAATAAGGGTGAGATGCTGGTCAGCAATCCCCACGACTCCCACAAACCTTCCATTCATTTTAGCTGTTCAGAAGACAGAGAACTGTTATTAAAATTTCTGTTAATAGTTCGTATTGCGCCTCTCTAGGGCCAAAGGCCCGAAATAAAGATAGCCTAGTCCGCAAGGGCTAGGTTTGAGATTTTATAACCGATAAAGCCCTGAAGGGGCGAAAGAAAAAGAGGCAGCCCCTTAAACAGAGAGCTCCAATAAAAATTTCTGCTAATAATTCGTATTGCGCCTTTCTAGGGCCAAAGGCCCGAAATAAAGATAGCCTAGTCCGCAAGGGCTAGACTGAGATTTTATAACCGGTAAAGCCCTGAAGGGGCGAAAGAAAAAGAGGCAGCCCCTTAGACAGAAAGCTCCAATAAAAATTTCTGCTAATAATTCGTATTGCGCCTCTCTAGGGCCAAAGGCCCGAAATAAAGATAGCCTAGTCCGCAAGGGCTAGGTTTGAGATTTTATAACCGGTAAAACCCTGAAGGGGCGAAAGAAAAGGGGGAAGCCCCTTCAGGATTCTCGGCAATTGAGCTTTAACGATCTACGATAAATGGACCTTCATTCCCAACCATCTTAGAATAATATTCATTATTAACTCGAGCTCGCTCACTTGCCTCAGACATCCAACTATACATCCCACCATAACCTAATTCAAAGATGGCCTCCTCTTCTTCACCTTCTTCGTCTCTGATATATGAAATATAAAGCTCTCCCAATATCTCTAGATCATCCTTCGCACAGTCGTACCCATCGTAAGCTTTTTTACAGCATGTTTTGATAGCCTTTTGAATCGCCTCTTTTGTTAAAGACAAAGTCTCTCCACTTTTGGGACGAACAACCACCGAAAATGGTGTTGTTTTGTTTTTCTCTTTTACCTTAACAATAATTTTTGCTTGATCTACCGACTTAGCAAGATCAAAAACACGATCAAAACTAAAATTTTCAATATCCTTAAGTTGACGTAGATTTTTATGAGGAGTGTCACCTACATCATCTGGAAGGTAATCTTCTTCAAAATTACGATTTTCTAAAAAGTTCTTTTCAGGCGCCGATTTTTCTAATTTTTTAGCAGGCTGCGTTACTAAATTCACATCGTAACTATCCGTAACACTATCTATCGACACCTGATCACAACCATCAGCTGCCACCTCAATTAATCCCTGCTTTACTTCACCTTTTAAGCTTACTTTTAAGGTGTCGACGTCAATTTTTTTGGGGTCAACACCCTTTTCCACAAGTAACTTATGAAGCGCGTGATCTTTTGCTTTTGAATTAGCAAAAACACGAGGCACACATGTCAATAAACGAACGGGAAGTGTGATTAAATCGAGGACAAAAGCGCCTAAACCCGCAAAAATTTTACCGGCTACGTTATGAATACGCGGAACTTGATTTACTACAGTCGGCAAAAAGAAGTCTTTAGCAAAGTTTTTACCGTTATTTGTACGAACAGGAATTAAAGTAGCTACAAAAGGGCATACCTTTCCTTTGGATTTAGCGCAATTTTTTACAGCCTGATATACTTCTTGTTGATTACTGGTAAAAACCGTTTGGCCTTTTGCTTCAATATTTACATTATAAGACATATTAAACACTCCTTTTAAATCAAAATATACAGCCCTAATTAACTATATTTAAAATAAATTATACTATAATCTTTTAAATTTTGCAAGCTATTTTAACAACAAAGGGCTAGGCTGAGATTTTATAACCGGTAAAGCCCTGAAGGTGCAAAAGAAAAAAAGGCGGGCCCTTAAACAGTGAGCTGCAATAAAAATGTTTGTTAATAGTTCGTATTGCGCCTTTCTAGAGCCAAAGGCCCGAAATAAAGATAGCCTAGTCCGTAAGGGCTAGGCTGAGATTTTATAACCGGTAAATCCCTGAAGGGGCGGAAAAAAAAGAGGCAAGACCCTACTGGACTCTTTGGAAAACTCACCAGAAGAAACATGAAAAACTCTTTAAATGAGCCCCCACTCTTATTCAATTTTAAAAGGGAGCTACACTCCGAGCTTCTGCTGTTTCTCCACTTTTCTTTGCTCTTGGCCCATTCGACCTAAATCGTACCCCTCATAGTCGACAAAGGCAAAGAAACGTTGAAATTCAGGATATACATTACAAACCTGTTTTGCCATCTCTTGCGCAATATAGCGATATGTCGGATGTCCTGCCGGTGAGGAACGCAGCTCACAAATCCATTGCAGCGCACGTAAGTTGAGGTGGAAGTACCAACGAACGTTGTATGCCATAGGCACAACATACTGCGCTTCCTCTGGTAACTCTTGGGCAATTTTATCGAATGTTTCCTTACCTCGCTGCATCGCACGTATGTAGTCAGCTTCGAGCTCGGTCCCCACAATCTCTTTAGGAACGTAATACCCATAATCGCAACTTAGTAGTTGGCGCTCCTGTGTAAGGATTCGATGACGGTGCAGATCGCGATAAGCACCGAAATCACCCACAATTTCGAAAGTAAAGTTTGCGTGCTCTAAAGCTCTTGGAGATTTCTGTCTACGATTCCCTCTTGCGCTGCAGCCCGCCTCTAAAATTGCTTCTAATTCTTCCTGCGGTAAATTGCGGCAGTACTGCCTTAAATCTTGAAGTCCTTTATTAGAAGCCTCAAAAAGCATTGCAGCTGCAACATTCACGACGGCTTCAGGATCAGAGTCAAGTAAAGTCACACCTGGATCGGTACTTCTTTGTGAAAACTGCGTATGCGCTTTAGTGACGTTATCAATCGACTCACTCATACTTTCCACAAAGCGCGTGTACTGCTGATGTGTACGGTGCCCTGAATCTGAACGTCTAATAAACGAAGGAATCACCTTTGCAAGCTCTTCGTGCATCCTCTTGCCCGCATCTTGCATTTCTGCAAGGTTACTCGTATGAAGTTTGTGGATCAAAGACTCAAAGAAGCGTCCATTCCCATACATTCCCATATTGGTAAGCGTTCCCGCTGGCAAAAGGCCACGTAAACAGTCGAGAACTTTCGCTCGCAGAGCTGCGCGGTATGCTGCTTTAGAAACATCTGGAGAGCAAGGCATTTCCTTTTCCATCATCGCTGTCAGCGGCGGCACAAGCTTGCTATAAGTTTCAAAAAGCATGTTACAAGTGTCAACATAACAATCGCGATAGGCAGAGGTCATGAGAATAGGTTCGCGATAAAACAGGTACTCGCCATTGACTTTTTGATCAAAATAAATATACCGGGTAGATTTTTCGAGGGGAGAACCTCCGATACGCGAGTCTTCCAACATTTTTGCTGCGAGCATAGAAACATTTTCTATAGCGACGTGAGCGCCACCAAGCTCGCCAATGGAATCGTCACCATAGCCGTCAAGAATCCGATCATAGAAATTTTGTGCTTTTTTGATAGCATCAATTTGATCTGCTGGATTTTCTTCGACTGCATCACTGCTACCGGTAATACCAGCAAATGCTGACTCTTCGTCATTCGAGATAAATTCTTTCAAAAGAAGCGAACGCAGGCCGAGACTTGATCGAGAATACCTAGAAAAAAGCGCACCTTTGATCACTTCAGGAAGCTTCCTTAAAGCAAAGATATGGCTGCTCGTATTCGTAACGTAGCGTTCCAAAATTTTCATTTGTTTTTCTGTAAACTCTTCATAATCGTCGGTCAACATAACTTTGTTTCCTGTTTTCTGTCTTTTTATCTTTCGTCATGATTAGCACGGTCAAGCGTGCCATATTTTCACCCGCGATGCAAGCTAAAACTTCTGAATTTCGCGGAAAATTTCAAAATTTTTTAATATCATACACTTATCTCATTTTTTTCCAATGAACCATTGCTACTTTAAAACCAATCATTTAAATATTTAGGGAGAAAGAAACCCATTTAACTTGAAGTAGATGACACATTTAATCAGCGACCAATATTTATCGGAACTCAATCAACAGGGCTTAATCCCGGGACCCGATGAGTCGGAAGAACAATTTTTACAAAGAGCCCAATTCTGCCTAGATATCGTCGAACACTTGAGCAATCATACCGGTGAAACGTTCGAACCTACCGACTGTTCATTCTTAAGCGAAGCCCTTCCGACGACCAAAGAACTTTACGACATCGCCCCAGAGTGGCCCCCCATCCTTTTCGACAGCCACAAACTCTCCTTTTGGCATGGCGGCTGCGCCTGGATATTCCAACTCAATGACACTTCCCCAATCTCAGCGATCCTCCAACTTCAAAAAAAGCTAAAACATTCCCCTTCCCTTTACGGTTTTTTCAATAGAAAAGAAATTATCATACATGAAATCTCCCACATAGGCAGAATGGCTTTCGATGAACCGCAATTCGAAGAAATCCTAGCTTACCGAAGCTCTCAGTCTAGCTTACGCTCCAAACTTGGAGCCATAGCACAAAACTCAAAAGAGTCGGGACTCTTTGTGCTTTCACTAATTACCATTTCTATGCTCGACCTTTTCTTAGTTTTTTCAGGGTACGAATCCCTCTACAATAAATTTATATGGCTAAAACTCATTCCCTTAGGAATGATCACCTACGGCCTTGCCCGTCTAGCTAAAAACCAAAAAACCCTAGATACCTGCATAAGTACTCTTGCCAAAACAGTAATAAACCCATCACACTCTTTGGCGGTTGCTTACAGATTAACTGATGATGAAATCAAAAAATTTGCCACCTACACCCCAAATAAAGTACTGGCCTACGCCAAAGAAAATGAAAAACTTTCTTTACGATGGCGACTTATCTGCTCCAAATACTTATAGTTCTTCTCTTCTTGAAACTTTTTCCTTTTCACTTTGATAGTCTGTCTGTTATTATGTAGCATTCCTATCAACTAAAGCCTAGGTATTATTGGTCAAAATGGACATACAAAAACGCGCACTCTACAACTCACTGCGAATGAATTGGCTTATTGACCCCTCCTTAGAGGTAGAAGCATGGCAAGTCGAAAACTATCGCGAGATGAGCCTCCCTTTAATCCTCAGTCACCTAGAAACATTCGATATCGAATTTACCATCGAAAGCTTTTCTGCTCTCGCTGAAGACTTTGACACCCCCGAAGAACTCACAGAATTTGTTTTGCAAGATGAAACTCTTGACCCCGAAACAGAAGATCGTATTTACCTACTACTTTTTGAGTTATGGCGCCGCATAGAGACAGACAAACCTTGCCTTTCCGTATTTTGCGATGAACTCGACCACCAAATGTTTTTGTATGACCACGGAAAAACGCAAAACGCAGAAGACATAGAAGATGCCCTTTCGAACTTGGATGTGATACTCGATGAAAACACCGATCAAGGAGTAGACCCTAACACTGTACTGCAATTAATCAACAACGGATGCGCAAATGACATCGAAACATTTTTGTACGATTTCATTAACAGTCAGATCGAAAACGCAAATTACTCTTATGCCCTAGAACTCTTAGCAAACTTCATCGACTATGTCTCTGACGATAAATGGTTTGACCTATTACAAGTACGCATTCTCAGCTACACAGACACAGAAGAGGCTGAAATCCTTATTCAACAACTCGCTGAAGAAGCCATAGAAGACGACGACTTACAGTTCAATCTTGAAATTCTTTCGGAGATGTGCCAAGAAGGCCTCCCCAAAACATTCTCTTCCCTCGTTCGAAGCTCCTCAAAACTCCTCAACACTGAAGAAGACTTTCAAGACTTACTCTCCCTTTGCATCGACTACTACTGTTTACAAGACGAAGAAAGCAAAGAAAGTTCGCTGCAAAACTTACTTGAAAGCAGACCCAAAAAAAATCTGGCCAACCGTTTTGACACAAGAGACCCTGACTTAGAAAAATTTCTTTCAATTATCGGTTAATTTTTCATTCAGTTTTATTTAAAATAAAAAAAAATGATTTTGCAATGCCCTCAGATTCAGATGAGTACAAAAAAGCGACCAAAAAAAATTACACAGCCTACCTAATTCAATTCCAAAATCTTATGACATGGCTCTATAGTGTACTCAGGAAGCGTTTCAAATACAAAGTCGATCTTGACTTTTAAAGGAAAAAAGTAGATACCAAAAGATATCAAAAACACAACCTGTTGTGTTTTTCTCCCCCATCAACTACAATATGTTGTAGTTCAAAGGGAAAAAAAACATAACCACAATACTTAAAGATAAACCAGAACTATATGGAGATGGGACATGAACAAACCAACATCGCGAGCCATGGCCACGGCTTTGCGTACCTACCACCGGCCAATTCAGGAAGGTGACACGAGCCTTGAAAGTTGGAACCAAGTTGTTGAAAGAGTCATTAGCCACCAAAGATGGCTATGGGAAAGAGCCCTTGGACGCCCCCTTAATGAACGCGAAGAGCACGAACTCGAAGAATGCAAACAACTTATCCTTGGCCGCTATATAGCTCCCGCAGGAAGAACTCTATGGCTCGGTGGAACAGAGCTCAGTAAAAAGCGCGAGTCCTGCATGTTCAACTGCTCCTTTACACACGTCGAAACTGTCTACGACCTCGTCGATGTTCTATGGTTACTACTACAAGGTTGCGGAGTTGGGTTCAAACCAATCACAGGTACCCTCAATGGATTCAGACAACCTCTTCAAGACATCAAAGTTATCCGATCTAACAAAACAGACAAAGGCGGCCTCACACACAATACCGAAACTTTCGACCGAGAAACACGTACATGGACCATTAAAATAGGTGACTCAGCTATCGCCTGGGCAAAAGCGGTAGGAAAACTCGTCGCTGGAAAATTCCCAGCTCGCTCCCTCATCCTCGACTTCAGTGAAATCCGACCAGCAGGCACGCGCCTTAAAGGTTATGGATGGATCTCTTCCGGCGATGAACAAATTGCAAATGCCTTTAAATCAATTGCAGAAATCCTATCGAACCGTGCAGACCAACTCCTCACACGCATGGACATTCTAGACATCGTCAACCTATTAGGTACCATCCTATCAAGTCGACGCTCTGCAGAAATCGCACTCTTTGAATACGGACAACCCGAGTGGGAAGAGTTCGCCGTTGCAAAAAAAGAGTGGTGGCTCAACGATAAAGCTCACAGGCAACAATCAAACAACAGCCTACTTTTCTATAAGAAACCTACGCGCGAAGAACTAGAAGCCCTCTTTCAACTCATGCTCGACTCTGGCGGATCTGAACCTGGATTCATCAACGCCGCAGAAGCTGAGCGACGAGCTCCTTGGTTCAAAGGCTGTAACCCATGCGTAGAAATCCTCCTTGGCAACAAAAGTTTTTGTAATCTAACAGAGGTGAACGTTCTCGCCTTCAAAGGTGACAAAGTAGGCCTCGAAAAAGCTCTACAACTTGCCGCTCGTATGAACTACCGCCAAACTATGGTAGATCTCCGAGATGAAATCCTACAAGAGGCTTGGCACCTCAACAACGACTTCCTTCACCTTTGTGGTGTAGGCCTTACAGGAATACGCGCTCGCCCCGACCTAACAAGTTACGATTTCAATCGAATGGGAAAAATCACGGTCGCAGCAGCCTTCAGCATGGCAGACGAGCTGAAGTCGCCACGACCTAAAAATGTCACTTGTATTAAACCAAGTGGAACCCTCAGTAAAATTATGGGGACAGAAGAGTGGGGTGAGGTTCCCGAGGGCGTCCACTTACCGCTAGGTCGATACCTCTTCAACAACATTACCTACTCAAAACACGATCCGCTCGTCGAAAGATTCCGTCAAGCAGGATACACTGTGACAGACAAACCCTACGAGCCGGAGTCCGTCCTCGTGAAGTTCCCTGTGAAATATGAAAACATCCCTTTCACAAGAAAAACAGTGACCAGAAAAAATGGAAAAGTTGAAGAAGTCGAAGTCAATGACGACTCCGCAGTCGCTCAACTAGAATGGTACAAACTTCTACAAGAAACTTGGTGCGAGCAGAACGTTTCAAACACCATTTCCTACGATCCATCAGAAGTCCCTGAAATCATCGATTGGTTCATGGAAAACTGGGATTCCTATGTGGGAGTATCTTTCATATTCCGAAACGATCCAACGAAAAATGCTGAAGACCTTGGTTATGCTTATCTTCCACAAGAAGTCATCACCAAAGAAGACTATGATTCATATGTAGCAATGCTCAGCCCTATTAACTACGAGGGCATCGAAATACGCGACGATGCTTTACAAGAAGAGTGTACCACTGGAGCTTGCCCAATCAGGTAGTTTCAAACACGAGGGCAAAGTTAGTTCTCGAAACTAAAACCCCAGGAAACGGCCTGGGGAGACAACAAAACCATGCCTAGAAAGTAAGCGTTCGGAAGCTGAGTATTTGGATCTCAGCTTCTGAACGATTACGTTAACTCAATCTCAATGTACAGCCAAAACTAAAAGTGAAAGAAAACTGCGCGGTGACACCAATATCCTCTGTACAAATCTAGATACCGTCGTACCTAATCACAAATTTTTATGGGGGAAAAATCTAAATAATCAGCTGCGGTCATCACATAAGTAACACCATTTTTTTCTCCAAATAGGGGATCACAGCTATGCTTCATGCTGTGAACATGACCAAATACACAAAAGTCTATCTGATAGTTTTCGAGTATTTTTGAAGCGCGCGATCCTTCAAGGTTAGGACCAACAGGGGGGTAATGAGTCATGACGATGCGTTTATCGGCCTTTGTATCCAATGTCTTTAAGCTACTTTCTAAACGCATAAGCTCGCGTACATAGAGTCTTTCAGCACGCTTTTCATCGCGATCCGTCTCTGTAAGTGGTATCACACAATCCGCCTCAACAATTTCAACACACCCATCAAAATTAAACTCACTAGTATCCCATAAGCGAGCTCCTCCAATGGCAATATTATTCCAAGTAAAAGAATCATTTTGAAGTACATGAATATCTGCCGGCAAACGCTTGCGCACTTTACTAATCGCAGACCACCAGTAATCGTGATTTCCACGAATCATTACCTTCGTTCCCGGCAAGGAGTGAATATACTCGAGGTCAGGCAGGGCCTCTTCGAGATGTTTCGCCCACGAAATATCTCCCGCAATTAAGACCAAATCGTCGTCGGAAATAAGTTCTTCCCAATGCTTTCGAATTTTGGCAGGATGATCGCGCCAATTTTCGCCAAAAACATGCATTTCTTTATTTGGAACACCAAAAGAAAGGTGTAGATCTGCTATCGCCCAAACCGCCATATTTTACTCCTAATTCCGCCATAATATAATAAAAAAAATTTAAGAGCCATTGACTCAAAATAAGGATTAAAGATACAATATACCATTCTGAATTTCAAGTATTTAGGTTAAAGATGACACAGCATAATCATGCAGAACAATCTGAACTCGGCAAAAAAAGCGCGTACATAACAACTTACTCTCCATCACTTCTCTATCCAATTGCTAGAAAAGCAAATCGTAACACTATCGGGGTCCCTGAGTCGCTTCCCTTTCACGGGGTAGATCTCTGGACAGCCTTCGAGCTCTCGTGGCTCAACACCAAGGGCAAACCTGTCATTGCCATAGCCGACTTTGCAATTCCTTGTACTTCGGAGTATATTATTGAGTCTAAGTCTTTTAAACTATACCTAAACTCATTCAATCAATCAAAATTTTCATCTATCGAAGAAGTTCAACATATCATTACAAAGGATGTTTCGGCTGCCGTTAACGAAAAGGCCGACGTAAAACTATATTCCGTTGAAGAGTTTTCTCGACATCAAATTGGCTCTTTTGAAGGGACATGCATCGACAACTTAGATATTTCAACAGACACTTACACTATCGCCCCCTCATTTTTATCATCAAAAAACGAAAGTATTGTCGAAGAAAAACTCTGCACACACTTATTGAAATCTAACTGCTTAGTAACGCACCAACCCGACTGGGGAAGCCTCTATATTCATTATAAAGGCAAAAAAATTAATCAAGAGGGATTGTTAAAGTACATTATCTCTTTTCGCAGCATCAATGAATTTGGCGAGCAATGTATTGAAAGAATATACATGGACCTCATGCGACACTGCCAGCCAGAAAAACTGACAGTGTATGGACGTTATACAAGACGAGGTGGTCTCGATATTAACCCTTTTAGATCAAACTGGGAAGAGCCCCCTCAAAATACCAGACTTCCCAGACAGTAACCTTATGAACCTCGATTAACTAGATAACTCATAGAAGAATAAGCAAGGTTTGGGACTTGATTATATACAGTACTAGCCACCTTACCTGCTGCTACCGCCATGACTGTCTCTCCACTAACTTTTGCTAGAAATTCAGCGAAAGAACCTGATCCTGGAATATAGCTATCGGCAAGAGCTCCTACTCCTTTACTAACAGTCTGATTGAGAGCTTCGCCCCCAAGAGATTTAACGACAGATACTACTCCTGTTTGAATCATTCCTGTAGTCGTACAGTTACCGAGAGTAGCATTCCTAGCTATACCTACAGTAAACGGATCTGGATTAATACTACTCGCAATTTGCCCCACTGCAACCCCAGTAACTTTTTTAGAAAGGCCGAAGTGCTTATCTAATGTTTTAGCTCCTTTTACTAAACCTGATGCTACTGAGCTACCGTAACCAAGTGTTGTATTACCACAACTTAATACCGAACTAACCATATTTATTAACCCTCTTTTATTAATTAGTTTTATTATCTTATAACACTATAATAAACAAAAAAGATTAAGAAATTATTTAACTTACATTAAAGTAAAATTAATTTTTCAAATAAGAAGGATTCTAGAAACTTTTAATACTTAGGAAACCCTAAAATCAACAGATCGCTCGATTGGATACCAAACTTTACGTAGAGAAGCATTTTGATTGAATTGATGGAAATTAGACTGAAAAATTGACAAGTATTTAATATTAAGTTGCTTGTGCAATTTCCGCCCCATCCCTTTGATGCCTAAAGATTAAGGCTGATAGACACATTCATATGTGAAATGGTGAGCCAAGAATCATGGGTATTTTACGAAAGCCTTGCTACTAGATTTGGACGCAAATCGGGTTTTAAACAAAAACAGGGAGAGTCTTGTATAAATGGGGTCAAACAAGGTCCAATCAATATTGGGATTTTGCCGTTTTTAAGCGCGCTTTTTGCAAAACTCCCATCTGATTAGATACATCAGATAAATTTTCTGATACGACAGTTTGCCATCCCATTTGCCGTATTTTTTGCATCCAGCGCATTGTTTCACCCATAGAAGCTCCACTATGACCGTCGAGCTCTAGCTCTTTGCCTATTTCTCTTAACTGAATATCAGAACTCAACATATACCCCATCTTTCCTGAAGGCTCTTTATCAAAATATGACCAAGCATCTAACTTTTCAACAGCATTATAAGCGTTTGTCAACCAAGAGATTTTTGTAGAATTTTTCAAAAAATTAAAATTTCCAGGTTCAAAATCATCTACTGTTTTTCCATATATTTTTTCGTTGAATGTAGATACTTCTTTAGCTTCTAAGAGTTCTACATTCCTTGTAAAGTCTAACAAACGGCCAATACACTCTATTTCTTCCTCTAAGCAAAGCTTCAATAAGTCATTAAAATTTCCATTTTTAAGTGCACGTAAATACTTAACTATCACACCGAAGTGATGAATTGTCGCACATTCACCGTAATAATCTTTTTCATAGCCCACTAATAAAGGATGAATTGGATTCACCATTCCTTGATAAATATATAATCTTTCTTGCGGAAGTTTTAAAATCTCTAAATCTTTAGATAACACAAGTTCCCTGTAAACCAGAAACACATGCTTTCGAACTATATCAGAAGAAATGCAAGAAAAGTCACGTTCTTGCAGGCTTCTTGGATCCTTTACCAGCTTAGGTTCACTAGCGACCACTTTCGAGAGTTGCAACTGTAGGTCTACTAGTTTACTTTCATACAATCTATATTTACGCTCTAATTCGCAAATATTAAGTTGATCATAACCATAACAGCGCAACGTCGTCAAACGCTCAGCTACAAGCTTTGAATCTATAAAACTATCCTTTATTTCATTTTCGAGCTCCCCCCTTCTTGCAGGATGCATCAAAAAAGACTTATTCGAATTGATGAGTTTATTGTACGTATTTGAAAAGGCTAAAACATAGGCTGAATAATGCTTAGAGTCTTTTTCATTAACAAATTGAACAGGAAAGCTTGCTCGATCTCTAATCAAAAGTTCTTCCGGCATTTTAAACTTAAAAACTCGCTTCGCTACAGCAACAACAGAACCCGGTATTTTATTTTGCCGTTGAAATCCTAAAACAACGCCAAAAAACTCTTTAGAGTCAGATGCCAGACGAGAACCTGTGAAAAAATTTTGCAGTAGATTCGCACTAGATACGGATAATGGATTTTCAATAGTGTCAAAACACATATGACGCAATACATTAGGATGAACCCCCTGAACCTTTTGAGTTTTGGGTAAATGGCTCCAACGTACTGGATATTTAATAATAGAATTGACCATTGTATCTCTTAAAATTAGTCGTTTAAATGTTTGAAAAAATTCAAAAAGCGCGCAATTGTCCAAGACTGACACAACATACCAACACTCTCTTTTAGAATAAAATAATCACTATTTACAAGTAACTAATCCGACACGCTCTTCATAAGCACTCCAACCGGCTTCTTGGTAACGTTGTGCTGCTTTTGCTGGATTCTCAGCTTTGACAATACCACTACCCACAATAATGACATCAGAACCACAATCGACTATAACCTCTTTAGGTGAGCGATATTGCTGCCTAAAAGCACCTGAATCATCATCGAGGTTTACACCTGGTGTCATGTTGATAAAGTGCGGCTCAGATACAAGTTTTTTTTGTGTAATAAATCCTATCACAAAGTCTGAATACTGCTTTGCCATCTTCACAGTTTCTTCAGTATAATTCCCTGTAGCAAGAGAGCCCTCAGAGCTCATTTCAGCAAGAAGTAAAGCTCCTTTACCTTTTTGTAAACCACTTTTTCGAAGACCTTCGACGGTACCTGGACCAGCAACCGAGTGTACAGTTACCATATCAGACCAATTTGCAATTTTATACATGCCATTTTCATACTGCTCAACTACAGTTTTACCGATATCAGCGAATTTTCTATCTTCAAATACAAGAAATCTTTTCTTTTTCGATAGCTCTTGTAATTCTAAAAGAAGGTGTATATCAAAATCATTAATAATATCAATATGTGTTTTAAGAACACAAATATGTGGAGCGACATCTCTAGCAATTCGCAAAAAATCATCTTTATTATTAACATCTAAAGCAACACATAGGTTTGACCGTTTCTCTTCCATCACTAGAAACAATTCTCTTGCAGTCGGGTTGGCAGACATTGTCGCCCTTTGAATATAAGTAAACGATGGACTATAACTCATACAACAGACACCTTTTGGTTTTGATTTAGAAATTCTTGAACTCTAAGAACATCATACGGCTCAATACGTTCAGCTGCAAGAAGTGTTGCTAAAATATCACTAATTGTCATGACTGAATGAACCGAAACTTTTCTAGCTTGAAGGTTTTCCGTCCCCCCCTGCTGCCTATCAATAAGAACGACTACGTCTTTAACGATAACACCTTCTGACTTTAAAGGCTCAATCGTCTCGATAATACTTGCACCACTAGTAATAAGATCTTCAATTAAAGCACAACGCTGTCCCGTTTTATAGGCTCCTTCAACAGCTTTTTTCGTGCCATAATTTTTAACTTCCTTTCGACGCATAATCATGGGAACGTTGTGCTCCATAGAAATGACCGTTGCTATAGGCATAGCTGTATAGGGAACCCCACAAATTAATTCAAAATCAGTAAATTGAATTTTACTCCACATTGCTTCTGAAACAGCTTTTAAAAGTAATGGATAAGATGGAATCAGCCTTAAATCAATATAAAAAGGGGATTCTATACCACTTTTTAATGTAAAATTCCCAAATTTAACAGCTTCAATGTCATACAAACGTAAAATAATATCACGAATATTCATACTGATCCTTTTGATGATAGTTATAAGCAAGATAAGGATTCCAAAGCATTCCTGTTGCCGCCATCGCAATATCAGCACCTGCATCGAGGAAATCAGTAAAATGTTCGGAAAGTACAGCGCCACCTGTCCCTAAAATAGTTAAGCCTAATTGATTTTTTTGGTTAATTTCATGAGCATTACGAGTAAAGTTTATTGCTGCTTCACGAATCGGATACCCACATATCCCACTTTTTAACCGATTTTCTCCTAAAGCAGGACGACCATTTTTATCTACGACTTTCATACTGATCGTATTAATCCCACAAACCCCTCTTGCTCCAGCTTTGGCTGCTGCAATTAATACCTTTTCCATAAGGTAAGGGTCTGTAAACGTCCCAACTTTAATAATAAGGGGTGTATCGTTAATAGCTTTTACAACCCTTCGAGTAATGTCATAAACAGTTTCCGGACAAGTATAAATTTCTCCTTCTCCAGAGCTAACATTAGGGCAAGAATAATTAACTTCTATGACTTTCGCTCCATACTCTTTCGCTTGAATAGCAACTGTAACAAAGTCCTGAACAAAAGCTTGGTGTGTGCCATCACAAAAACTTCCCACAACAGATACAATCATAACTTGACCTGGAGCTAACATACTATTTGCTTGAGATATATCCTTAGATAAATACTCTGCTGACCTCGATGGCATTCCAAAAGAGTTCGTTACTGCAATTTGATCCATTTCTTTAGGAAGACAGCTTCTAGTTACAAGCTCTCGAGGAAGTTTTCCTGGTACTAACTGATTATCGCAATCAATATAAATCATATTTGGCAAAGAGTGCCCTGAATTTTCTGCACTTCGAATAGTTTTATAACATAAAACATCAAATCCTAATCGAGAAGCAAGCCCTATCCATTTTGAGTTTAATAACGGTCCCGCAGGAACGCCAAGAGGTGCAACAATTTTGTGTCCTAAAAATTCTAACCATTCAGACTCAGGAGGTAAAATCCTATCAGGAATTTCTTTTTCAAAAAAAGGGCCTTCTTCAGCGTTTTCAATATAACTTTTCGTAATGTCATAGATTGGTGGATTTTCTGGCCACCAAGAGAGCACCTGTGTTTTTGATTGATCTTTCGTTTCTAACAACGATATACCTTTCCTTGAAGTATTGTATAAACAGGCCATCCTTTGAGGACTCTTCCACTAAAAGGAGACCAACCACACTTTGTTTTTAACTCTGATATTTGTACCTCTTTACTCATTTCCAAGTCAACAAGAACATAGTCTTGAGTACGCTGTAAGCCAAAAATTTGCTCAATATTAATTCGCGTGAGATTTACTATCTTCTCAAGAGTGATTTTATTTTCATGATAGGCATTAAGTAGTAGAGGCAACAATGTCTCTACCCCAGGCATACCTGAAGGGGCTTTTCCGTATGGTCTCATTTTTTCTTCTAACGTATGAGGAGCATGATCAGTGCCAATAAAATCTACCACACCGCTCTCAATTCCTTTCCAAAGAGCTTCACAGTCGGATTTATCACGTAGAGGAGGGTTAACAAGTGCTAACGTCTTAAGATGTTCGTAATCATCTATATTCAAGAATAAATGATGCGTAGAAACCTCACAGTAAACTAATACCCCATTTTTTTTAGCTTTTTTTATAATCTCAATTTCTTCTTTCGTAGTCGTATGACAAATCAACAGACGTGTTCCATATTTTTCCGCAAGGGCTATCGCTTGCTTGGTAGCACTTATAGCTGCCTCTCTGCTACGAATAATCGAATGAACAGAAGGATCCGTAGTATTACCATATTTTTTCATGTTCGCTTGGAGAATAGACTCATCTTCAGCGTGAACAGCAACAAGTATATTCTCTTGCCCAGCTAGCTGAAAAGCTCGATTCAAAGCTTCGTCAGCATCCATGACAAGACCACCTGTGCTCGACCCCATATAAATTTTTAAGCCAATAACCTCATCCTTGACTTTTCCAATATCCTCTAAACTATCTGAATTTGCCCCGAAATACAGATCATACCTTAAGGGTATTCCTACTTCGCTAAGTTGTGCATCGATAATTTCTTTCTTGAGCTTTAAATTTTTAAGATTAACACATGGAGGATTGTTATTGGGCATATCAAAAACACGAGTCACCCCCCCACGAATAGCGGCCTGAGAAAAGGTCTTCCAGTCTTCTTTATATTCTGATCCTGGAGTGCGCACGTGAACATGTGGGTCAATCAACCCTGGCAACCTCATCAACCGCCCTTCAGCATCAATGGTTTGCGCTTCACCGTTTTCAATATTAAGATCAGAAATCGTTCCGTCTAAATTTTTTACATTTCTTATTTTAAGCACAATCCCTCACAAACTTAAAAAACATAATAGTGATATCTATCGAAACAAAATAAGGAGATCTAACAGCTAAGTCAAGAAGTAATTACCTAAGGGGTAAAGCATCTTCTTGTGAAAAGCACTTATTACAATAATGACAGCGTAAACGTATACCTTGCCGATATTCCTGAATCAAAAATGATGCCGACATTGGTTCGTGATTGGAAATACACTTATCATTGGGACAAGGAAAAATATCATCAATTCTATCGGGTAGCACCACTTTGCTCTTGTCAGTGACTTCATAATTCTCAATAGTATTTAAAGTCGCATTCGGACATATCACGGCAATCTTTGCACATTCATCGGCAGTTAAGCGATACTCTTCGAGTTTAACAATATCTTTGTAACCTTTAGATCCACTTTTTAAATTGATCGCTAAAGTCACTTGTTTGTTTCGATCTGAAAGCTTTAAAAGTCGCACAAGATAAAGCGCTTGCCCTGCAGGGATATGGTCGATTACAACCCCATTTTTGATGGCTGAAACAGCAAGTGTTTTTGTCATTAACATACTTTTAAAGCTCCTTACTTTCCTAGTACCAATCGTAATAATGCCTGTCTCACAAAAAGCCCATTTTTTGCCTGCTTAAAATACTCAGCATAAGGCAAATCGTCAATACTCTTATCTAGTTCGTCGTTGCGGGGTAGAGGATGCAGTATTTTCATATTACTTTTGGCACGGTCAAAATCTGAAGCCTTCATTCGATAATTATTACGAAGTGATTGATATTCCATTTTGTCAGCAAAACGTTCTTCTTGAATCCGTGTGAAATACATAATATCAGCTTTAGAGACAACCTCTTTAACATCTCGATGAAAAGAAAACTTAACTCCCTTCTCTCTCAAAAAATTACACACTTCACGTGGCATCTCAAGGGCTCCTGGAGCCACAAAATACAGACGCGCACCAAAATGCACACATGCACGCGCTAAAGAATGTGTCGTCCGGCCATATTTGAGGTCTCCTGCCAGTACAATAGACAAACCATCGAGCTTACCTTGTGATTGTTTGATTGTATACAAATCCAATAAGGTCTGAGTAGGATGCTCGTTAGCGCCATCTCCAGCATTGATCACTGGAATATTTACTGTATCAGCTGCCCATCTCGCTGAACCCTCTAACGGATGCCGAATAACTGCGACATCGACATAGTGCTCCAGCATTTTCATCGTATCGTAAAGTGTCTCACCTTTCTTTGACGATGTCATGGTAGAGTCTGTAAATCCTGTAACTTTTCCACCCAAGCGGTGCATCGCAGACTCAAAAGACAGACGCGTACGCGTTGATGGCTCGAAAAATAAATTCCCTAGTAAAGTGCCACTAAGGGCTGTTGAAGAGACATTGCCAATCTCATGATCATGGGCTACATCCAGGACGTGCTCGATCTCGTCTTTACTAAATTCTTCAATAGAGATGATATCTCGACCTGTAAATGAACGAACCATTGTTTTCCCGCTAACTTGTTTTGCTTGTCCAAAGCTTAGAAAATCTGGGCCATTATTTCAAGAAAATTATAGAAGAATGTAGTGATCCCCCTTCATCGATATGACGCAAATCGGATTTAAAATAAGCTCTCAAAAAAAATTGAGAGCTATAAATACATAACTTCTAACTATTGTAAACTTTTGCTATTCTTTCAGCAGTTTTGTAAAAACCAGAAACAGCAGCGTCTTTTGCCGAAGTAAATCCCCACATAAAGGTGTAGCCTGCAACAACAACGGTAGCGCCAAGAGCAGCTACTGTACCACCCAGAACGACACCGACAACAACTCCTGCATCAACAACAACATGTGTTACCGTTTTTGGAATGGTAACAGCTGCATCTCGAAGAGACAGATCATCATCGTTATTTATCAAACGGAAGACTCTAAAATCAAAATGTTTTCACAAATTTATTTTAGATTATATTAAACCCGGTTTGAAGACAAACCGTGCTATAAATAAGAACAAGTACCTGAACTGAGCCAGTCTCGCATTACTAAGAGTAATTTTTCTGGATTAATGGGTTTAACCACGTAGTCACTAGCCCCTGCTTGAATGCATTTTTCTCTATCCCCTTTCATTGCTTTCGCAGTAACAGCAATAATACATAGTTGATCTTTACCGTGCATTTTTCGGATTTCTGCCATAGCTTCGTAACCATCCATTTCTGGCATCATTATATCCATCAACACGAGATCGATATCTGAATTATTTTTAATGAGATCTAATGCCTCTAATCCATTTGATGCTAGATAGATTTCAAATCCTTTTCCTTGTAAGATTTGCTTCATAGAATACGAATTTCTATGATCGTCATCAACAATTAAAACTTTTTTACCTCTAAAGATGTCATCATTGAGAAAAGATCTTTTATCTGTTTCTTTTATTTCTTTATTTAGTACCTGCTCAATTTTTTCGAGGAGTTGTCCTAGCAATCTACTGCCGGTATTAATTACTAGCTTTGGGTACGCATTTAATAGATTTGCTTCCGCGTCGCTTAACTCCTCTCCTGGATATACTATCGTAGATGGTAAAGCTATTTCATCGTTTACAACGTTTAACTCTTTAAACATATGAATTGCCCCCATTTCAGAAAGTTCCAAGTTAAGAAGCATACAATCTATTTTATGCTTTTTTAGTAAGTCAATTGCATCGACTGCTGTAGATGCATATACCACTTTTGCACTAGAAGTTGTCATTAAATTAGCAATCGCTTGTTTTTGAGCCTCTTGATCATCTACTACTAATACAGTTTTTCTTTTTTCAACTTTTGCTTTGCTTAAACGACTTACAACTCCTTCAAGATCACTTAAGCAAGAGGTGGTGCCGGGTAGACAACAAGGCTGAATCTTCTTATGCTCACCATCACCCTCGCTTTCTTTTCTGACTGATAAGGGTGATTTTTCTGAATGCATCGTTAACTTTGCCGGTATGCAAAAAGTAAATGCACTTCCTTTCTCTGTTTCAGTTTCAACAATTATTTCTCCCCCCAACATTTCAGAGAGTTTTTTTGTAATAGAAAGACCTAATCCTGTGCCTCCAAATTTACGAGTAATTGTCCCATCAACCTGCTGAAAGGCTTGAAAAATAAGCTCCAATTTATCATTAGGAATCCCTATCCCGGAGTCCGTAACAACAATAGCCAGATCATTGATTGGATCATAGTGACCTTTCAAATGTTGAGTCCTCTCCCCAACTTTGTCGATCAAAACTTCTACAAAACCTTTTGCTGTAAATTTTATCGCATTAGATATAAAATTCTTTATCACCTGCTCAACTCTAAAGAAATCTGAAAAAAACTTTCTAGGAGCATCTTCAGAAATAATTACACGATAATTGAGCCCCTTATTTGTCGCCTGTGCAATAAAACCCCGCTGTAAATTTTTCACTAGATCTTCTGTGAAAATTTCCTCCGAAATGATGTCTAATTTTCCAGCTTCAATTTTAGACAAATCTAAGATATCATCGATCAATTTATTCAAATCTTCTGCCGAAGAAAAAATTATTTGCGCATTTTCTTTTTGATCCTCCGTCATGTTTTTCTCTAAATTTTCACCTAAGAGTTTAGAAAGAATCATAATGCAATTAAGAGGAGTTCGCAGCTCGTGACTCATATTTGCAAGAAAATCTGATTTATACTTGTCTGCAACCTGAAGATCTCTAGCTTTCTTTTCCAGCTCGTTTTTTAACCCAATTAAATTCCTATTGGCGACTTCTAAATCCTCTTTTTGTTTTTCAAGAGCTATACCTTGCTTTGTTAATTCCGAATTAGCCTCTTCTAGCTCTTTTTGTTGGGATAGTAATTCAACAGACTTTTGTTCAAGTGCTTTGTTGGATTTTATCAATTTTTCTTCTTGCAGCTGAGCCTCAGTGAGCAAGAAGTTAACTTTTTCTCTATTTATCGCGGAGTTCAGTAACAACCCTAAGGATTCCATAACAAAGCTAAGTAAAGCCTCAACTTTACTCTCAATAGTCCTTTGATATACCAGCTCTATTACACCCATAGTTTTTGAGTCATGTAGTAAAGGAAAAGCAATAATCTCTTTAGGGGTAATGCATTCATTACGAATACTTAACACTTTCTTTTCTGCAGCCTCTCCACTAATTTTTATCATTTTTTTTAGACTAGCAGCACGTCCGATTATCCCCTCATTCAGTTCAATCGAATCTTTGTTATGATTAGAATCATTCACAGAGGATTGTAACCTTAAAGTCCCCTGATCCATAATGTACATTACGCCAGAGATCCCATCGGTATAAAACGCCAACTCTTTAACGGCTAAAGAGGAAAGTTTCTTGAGGTTTAGATTTCCTCTTAGCGCCTCTAGTAGATTCACTTGCCCTTGTCTTATCCATGTTTCTTTTGACAGTTCAAGGTTAGTCTTTTTAATTTGCTCCTCAGCATCCTTGACTTGCGTAATATCACGGATGATCCCTGTAAAATTAGTGTTACCATCAATCTGGAACTCACTTATGGATAAATGACCTGGAAAGGTCGACCCATCCTTACGTAAACAAGTTACCTCTCTCCCTATACCTATAATTTTTTTCACACCTGTTTTAGCATAATTTGCCAAATACCCATCATGTTGACTTGAATGGGGATTTGGCATTAATTTACTGACATTTTGACCTAGTAAATCTTCCAAAGAATAACCAAATAAACGTAATGCTGCTGGGTTAATTGACTGAATAATCCCCTTTGAACTAATCGTAATGATTCCATCAATCGCAGTATTTAAAACAGCTTGGCTTATTTTCTCTGACTTTCGTAATTCATCTTGTACAGTTTTAACATTACTAATGTCACGAAGCACTCCAATATAATATTGTATTCCATTTATATGCGCGTCACTAAGCGATAAATAAATAAAAATTTCCTTTCCAGACTTTGTTTTAAGTGCAATTTCTTGACTAACACTAGCAGAACTTTTTTGCTCTTTTTCCAGGAAATCCTCTAAAAATTTATCATAATTTTCGCCATATGCATCAAATAGAAGCTCGTGTATTTTTTTCCCTATGGCTTCAACTGAGGAGTACTCTGTTAAATTTTCTGCTGCTGGATTAAATGACCTTACAGACCCATCTGCGTTAATCACAAAAATGGGATCAACCGAGGCCGCAAAAGTTTTTTTATATAGCTTTTGGTTCGTTTCACTTTCATGATCATTTTCAATATTTATCTTGGACAATTATTCTTCTCCACCTGGTAATAAGCTCTTAATTTCAAAGAATATATAATGAGCTTCTTAACTGAACATACCGCAAAAGTATTAAGAGATATTTTATTTTACAAGAAAAAAAAAGAACTAAGCCCACTTATTTTTCAATTCAATCTATGACACAATTTGTGACATCAACTTTTTTATAATACTCTCCAAAGACAGTTGCTGAAATTTATCTAAACCCAACCGAGACGCTTTTGCATAAATACGACATATTGAAAACCGGGTTTGAACCAAATCACCAATTTTTAGAAAGATAAGCGTCGCGAACGCAAAATAACCTTTCGTTTATTAATCGCCTCTTTTTTCATTACGGGACAAAAGATTCGCTTACGACAAATTTGAGGTATTTATTGGTATCTGTGTATTAGGCATAGTAAAATAAAAACAACTTCCATGCCCCAAATCAGAATCAACCCATATCTGTCCGTGGTGATTTTCGACAATTTTTTTTGCAAAACTGAGCCCAAAACCCGTACTAAGTCCATACTTACTATTACGACCATGAATGGATTTAAACATTTTAAATATATTTTTGAAGTGTTTAAGAGGAATACCTATCCCATTATCTTTTACGTAATAGACAACATCATCTTTACAAAGGTCAATACCCTCTAAACATTCAGCCCTTACATCACTTTTTTTACAAACACCTATCTCAACAACCGGTTGTATAGAATCGTTATACCTCAATGCATTCTCAATTAAATTTCTAAAAACTTCGGGAACTCTAACTGAGTCACAATAACAAGGAGGCAGTTTCTTTATATCAATCACTGCACTTTTTTCATTTATTAAATTTTCAAGTGATACTACAACATTGTCAAGTTGCTGATTGAGATTAACTGTCGCAAAGGACAACTGGCGTTTATCTACCCGTGAAAAAAACAACAGCTTTTCTAAAAGATCATTACTATGTAAAGCTAAATTCTGAATTTTTATTAATTTTTCTTTTACCTCTATCCCTAAAGAATCTGAATTGTCCATCATAAGCATGTCTACATAACTTTTTATACCTCTTAAAGGCTCTCTTAAGTCATGTGCAATGAGATAAGCAAATTCATCTAAATCATCATTAGACTTCTGTAAATCATGAGTGGCGCTCTTTTCTTTTGTAATATTCGTCATAAAACCAACTATACGCAACGGTTCGCCAAGCTCATTCCTAAGAAGTTTCAATTTACTGATCATCCAAACTGAACCTCTATTTTTATTTCTAAACTGCAGTTCTAAAGTCTTTGCTTTATTCGACAAATTTTGAAGAAACTCATTGATTGCCTCCAAAAAAATTGGACGACTATTTTCTTCTATACAGCTCACTAAAGAATCCAACGAATTCTCTAGATCACTTTCTTCATAGCCCAAATTTAATTTAAGATTTTTGCTAATAACTAAATTGCTTTCTTTTTGATCTAATTTCCAATCTATATATCCATCTGTGTTTAAATCTATTAATGAGTCATAAAAATCATTTTTCTGCCTCATGTGGTATACGTCAACATATGATCTAATTTTAGTGATCAATAAATCAGGCAAAATAGGTTTCGAGATAAAATCAAAAAGACCATGTTCTGTATAAGCCTTCGCTATTTTCTTAGGGTCCTGATCATATGCAGAAATAAGTACCAAAGGAGTTAATTGATGCCCGGGTAACTTTCGAATATTTTTAATTAAGTCAAAACCA
>JAYZJO010000063.1:0-13774 GCA_036164375.1 Chlamydiota bacterium
TTTGTTTTAAAATTTTATTGTTTTATTTGGGGTATTGAGTTTTAATTGCGGTTTATCTTCTATTTCAATAGGTGGGTATATAAAAATGAGCGTTGTTACCCATGTTGCGGTGCGGGCAGCGTAACAAAGTCATGTAAAATGAAGTCTAGAGTTTTAAAGGTAGCTGGTACAATAAGCTGCAAACAGGTTTTTATCCTTATTTGCAGCTGGATTTGGATACTATCTGAGTTTTGTTTTAGCGTCTTTTAGGTCGGTTTTTTTTAGTCTTCTTTTTTTTCTGCTGGTTTTTGGTGCGTAGTTCTTTAGATGAGTCAACTTGTTTAACATCGTTAGTAGGTTTGTCTTGAGTAGACTCTGCTTCTTCGAGTGCTTTTAAATTTTGTTCTGTTACACCAGGACTCACCATTTTATGTCCAGTTAATGTGAGAGTAGGGCAGCCAGGCTTGGTAGCTTGAATATGACTACCTTTACCCCTTCTTTTATCGACTTTATATCCATGCTCACGGATAATTTGGAGAAGTGTTCTCAGTTTCATGTTTCTTTTGGAATCAGTTTGGTTTATAGAACAGGTTCCAATTTCAGTTATTTTTTCCTCAATTTTTTTGAGACGTTCTTTATTACTTAAATTTTCGTTAATTTCGTTCATCTCGGAGTCGTCTAGCTGTAGGTCGCTATACGTTACTGTGTTTACAACATGAGTTTCAGGGGCTTCTCGCTTCGTATCGATATCCTTTTCATTAATAGGCTCTTTGGGAACTGTTGTGTCTTCAATGCTTTCTTCGATTAACTCAACAGCTTCGGGAGAGACTTTTTCTTTAACGATTAAAAAATTCTCGTCAAAATTCTGAACATTTTTAATGATTGGTCGCGCGTAATCTTCAAATAGTTGAAGAAGGTTCATCAGACCCTGAATTCTCTTTTGGGAGATGTGGTTTCTCTTTTTTTCACTTGTAGTGTTGTAGAAAATTTTTCTTAGGAGTTTTGGATTTTTAAGTGTCTCATTCAATCCTTTCTTTTCAACCGTCTCTAAAAGAAAAGTTAACTGGCGAGCGGCTAGAAAGAATTTACCTGTAGGTACTTGGTTTTCTTCATAGTCTTCAATATATTTTTTTAGTACTTCGGTGTATTTAAAAATACCCGATAAAGCTTCTGGAAGTTTTTCAATAGTTAGAGTGTAATATATATCGAGTTCTTTTTTTAATACTGAAAGAGATTGGGTGAGATTTTTGGCAGCTTCGATATTTAAAACTTTACCATTAAATTCAGTAGTTAGTGAAAAGGTGTGAGCTACTTGATCGAGATATGAGTTGAAACAGTTTTGTAGGGTATTTTCTACAGGATCGTAAATGTAATTTTTAGTATAAAAGGGAAGGTTTATCATACGAAGTAGCTGTGGAGCGCCCTCACGTTCCGTGCTTTTCACTGTACGAAGCAATTCACTCCTATTTGAATTGCTTATTTTAATAATCATGAATTGAATTAAAGGGTTATGGTAGGCAATTATGAAATTCAATAAGTTTTGAATAGGTCTATGATCATAGTTCTTATTTTTTGATTGTACGATTTGTGCTTTAGCCATTTTAAGAATATTTTCGATAATTCCAGTAAGCTCTTTTTGAACGCTGGTTTTAGGTGCTTTTTGTGAGGTGGCATACAGATTTGTAAACATATTCTCAAGAGCTTTACTGTAGTAAAACTCAAAGAAGCAAGAGAAACTTTTTTTCATTGAGAGTATAGATGTCATTGTTTTATCGAAGTTTTCCTCTATAGTCTCTTGAGTAATGATTTGTTTAGAAGTCACGCAATCAGTCAGCTTCCTACGGTATATTTCATGGGGGACTCCTTCGTTTTTGACAGTTAATAACAACTGTTCGGCAATTACCTTGAATTTATTCAGCTCATGATTATTAGTGTCGTTGAAGTGAGTACGGTTTACGTTGATACAATTGGTTAGATCAGGAATTAAACGATTAAAAAGGGCGAATAGTTTATTTTTTTTTCCTTCCTCGGGAACAGGTTTTAACACCAGTTTGTCTAGCATGCTGATGCATAATATTAACGTTTTGGACAAGATTTCTAGGAGCTTCATGTTTTCAGGGTCTTTAGGCCCTTTTGATAAGTTGTCTTTAATGTCATAGGTAATATTTAAGGTGTCGATAAATAAGCCCTGTATTAAGTCAACCTTTGGATTGCAACTTTGTTTAATTACTCCTTGAAAGACTTTTGGTAGGGTATAGGTGTTTTCTAGTTGACTGATTGTCGACTCGTTGAGACGAATAATGGCATTGTCTTGAATCGCTGTTATTTTCGCGGATGTTTGATTCGATTGGGTAAGTTCTTTTTTTTCTAACTGTAAGGGAACTTGATTGAGAGAGGTTTGATTTCTTTGCTCTTCTGGGGTTCGTGTGTTTGTAAATAAATGTAATTTATGAGTTGGATTCATTGTTTATAGTTTCCCTTTTTTTTAAAAAAATTAATAATTTATATTATTATACTTATTTTTGTTGTATTTTTCAATTGTTTTTTAAAATTATTGGGTAATGGTGGGTTGTTTTGTAGTAAAATTTACGTTCTTAGTGAAATAGCTGTTACGCAAATTCGGCAAAACAATCCTTCTTTTTCTACGACGATAGGGAGGGAAGCTGGAAAATGCAGGTTTAGATAAGTCCTTAATTTTTTTAAAAATCTTAAGTCAATCGTTCAAACCCGGCTTGAAATCTGGGGAATAATCAAGATTTATAGGGATCCTAATAAATGGTGGTAAAAAGGGGGAGCTACGCCTTGAGTGCTCCCCATAAATGGTTACTAGTTAGGTTTAGTAACCGTGTGATGATCCACACCCACATGATGAACGAACATTGGGGTTGGATATCTTGAAGCCAGAACCTTGCAGGCCATCTACGTAATCTATTTCAGAGCCAATCATGCGATCGACAGTGCCTTTGTTTACGTGAATTTCTATCCCTTGTGACTCAAAAACTTCGTCGTCAGCATTGGCTTTTTCAGAGTAATCAAGCGCGTATTCAAAGCCACTGCATCCAGCCATTTTTTCTGCTAGTCGTAGTCCCCAGCCTTGTTTTTCTTCTTCTTCGAGAATAGATAGGTATTTTTTAGCAGCACGTGGAGTGATCGTAATCGTTGTTAAGTTGACTTCAACAGCGAGGATAGCGTTGAGTCTGATGACGAGGTCTTCAACAGCATCATCACTCATTCCGTGTCCTTTCATTCCAGCTTCTAGCGTTTCCCATGTAGCTGCCTGGCAACCGACGCAGTGAAGTCCAGCATTGGTTAACTCTTGAGCAATCAGTTGGGCTTTGAATGGGAAGCCTGAAAGGATTTCTTCAATCGTCATGTGACGGTGAATTTCATTTTTTGGTTTTTCTTTACTTGGACTGGGACCTTTGCAACAGCTCATGGTTTTATCCTTTTGATTTATGGTTTAAAATCTAATTTTTACATTTCCGCATTTGATTTTGCACTGGCATGCTAATCGCTCCTCAGAGCAACCTTCACCGAGAAAATCTTCTTCTTCTTGAGTAGGTTCTGTTAGGTTGTCTTCACCTTCGACGATTTCGATAACGCATGTTCCACACACACCTTCTGTGCAAGCAAAGGGGACTCCCTCATCTTCGCACGGCTCTGCAATAGGGGCACCATCTTCTAGTTCAATTTCTTCGTCGTTATGTTCAAATATTAATTTAGCCATAACATGCTATCCTTTTATAAGTATTTTCGTAATGTAAACAACATTATTATCTATAATTTTTTGATTAGAATCAACACGAAAATGTTCGGTATTAAAGGGGGGAGAGTGTTAAATTTTTTCTTTTCTAGCCATCAACCAAATTCCGAAAATAATGAAGGGTATACTGAGTAATTGTCCCGTTTGAATCATAGACTCATCGATCATCATCCCTTGGGGCATTTTAAAGTACTCAAGGAAGAAGCGAGAAGTGAAAATAAGTACAAAAAATAGTCCGGTGATGAACCCATGTTTAAGTTCTTCACGCTTTTTGGACCATAGCCATAGCATGATAAAAAAAGTGCCTAAGTAAGCAAACGCTTCATATAGCTGAACAGGGTGTCGAGGATAGACGCCACTGCCGTCAGCAGGATTACCAAAAATAATGGCCCAAGGAACGGTTGTTTTTGTTCCTAGAATCTCTTGGTTGATAAAATTGCCAATTCTAATGAAAAAAGCAACAAGAGCGGTAGGGACACAGACTTTATCTAAGAGTGAAAGGAATGGGATTTCTGGGTAGTCCCTTCGAATGTGTCTCCAATAGAGATAAAGAGCGATAAATACGCCTACAGTTCCTCCGTGGCTTGCTAGGCCCCCTTCCCAAATTTTAATGATGTCGATTGGGTTGTTTTTGTAGCGAGGCCAGTCGTAGAGAAAGACGTGTCCGAGGCGAGAGCCAATTAGGGTGCCAGCAATGATATACCAGGTCAGGCGATCAGTCAAAGATGTCGCTAAATCGCGCAAAGATGAGATGGCGGAGGGGAGGTGTTCGTTTATATTTTCACGGGTGTAAGGGGTGTTTGGATCAGAGAGGGTGTCGTTTAAGGATTCGATCAGTAGATTTTTTTCTTTAGAAGATAATTGGTCGTTTTCTTGGATTTTTTTAGCTTTGCTAGAAAGAAACGTTGCAAAATTTGTAGTGTGTAGTCCCTTGATGAGTTCCTTCCAATTGATAATGTCACGATCAGTTACGTATTGAGAGTGGCGTAAAGAAGTGGTAAGCATGCGAATCATCATGAAATAGCCAATGACGAATCCGATGACAAAAAAGAAGCCATACCAAGCAATAGGCCTGTCAAGATAGGGGAAAGTAAAGATAAAGCGATTTGGGTTCCAATAAAGCCAAGAGAAAATCATGATGGTAAGGTCATGCCTCCTTCATCAATTGATAAAAAAAACGCTTCTACCCTTTCGAGTAGAAGCGAAATAGGTTCGGAGTAGAGGGATTCGAACCCCCGACCTACTGCTCCCAAAGCAGCCGCGCTAGCCAAGCTGCGCTATACTCCGATTACCTTCAAAGTGAGAATATAGCAAATAGCGGGAATTTTCTCCAAGATAAAAAATTATTTTAATGTAATTCTTGAAGGTTATCTGTGAAACAGGCAGAGTTATGAAAGGTAAAAATTGAGTTGAGGTCACTATGAAAATGAAAACTAAAGATTACAAAATTGTAAACGATCTAGATGTGAATTCTGAAGAAGGGCAAAAACTAGCCGAGTGGGGAAGGCAAGAAATTGAAATGGCAGAAAAAGAGATGCCTGGATTAATGGCCCTTAGAGAGGAGTTTGGCGATAGTCAGCCTTTAAAAGGAGCTCGTATTACTGGGTGTTTGCATATGACTATTCAAACAGCTGTACTAATTGAAACGCTTATTCACTTAGGCGCTAAGGTACGTTGGTCCTCATGTAATATTTTTTCAACACAGGATCATGCTGCTGCAGCTATGGCACAGGCTGGCGTTCCGGTGTTTGCTTGGAAAGGATTGACTGAAGAAGAGTATGAATGGTGTATCGCTCAAACTGTTGATTTTGGAGATGAGTCTCTTAATATGATTCTCGATGATGGTGGGGACCTCACTAATTATATTCACGATAAGCGGCCAGAACTGCTTAAGGATATTAAAGGGATTTCAGAAGAAACAACAACAGGGGTACTTAATCTTGAAAAAATGATGCGGGAGGGGACTCTTGGAGCCTCTGCAATTAATGTCAATGATTCGGTTACGAAGTCTAAGTTTGATAACACTTACGGATGTCATGAATCGCTTATCGATGGCATCAAACGAGCGACTGATGTGATGATCGCGGGGAAAGTAGCTGTTATCGCTGGTTACGGTGATGTTGGTAAAGGGTGTGCAGCTGCTATGAAAAGCTTTGGAGCTCGCGTTTTAGTTACAGAAATAGATCCTATTTGTGGCTACCAAGCATCGATGAACGGATTTGAAGTTGTTACCATGGAAGAAGCGGCACCTCAAGGGAATATCTTTGTGACTGCGACCGGTTGTAAAAATGTCATTACCGGCGATCATATGGATGTTATGAAAGATCAGGCTATAGTTTGTAATATCGGACACTTCGATCATGAAATTGATATCGCCTGGCTAGAAAGTAATCCAAATATCTTTGAAAGAAATGTTAAGCCTCAAGTAGACAGGTTTTTTTGGAAAGATAATAACAAAAGTCTCATCGTATTGGCGCGTGGGCGTCTTGTTAACTTAGGTTGCGCTACAGGACACCCTTCTTTTGTAATGTCGAACTCTTTCACAAATCAGGTTTTAGCGCAAATGGAGTTATGGAATCATCCAGAGCGGTATCCGCTAGGAGTGTATAGGTTGCCTAAAATATTAGATGAAAAAGTCGCTCGCTTGCACCTCGGGAACTTAGGTGTAAAGCTTACAAAACTTTCTTCGGATCAAGCATCATATATAGGTGTCAATGTAAATGGCCCTTATAAAAATGAGCATTATCGTTATTGATCACTTACTTGATGCACTTAAAACCCGGTTTGTGTCCAAATGAAGTGAGAATGTGAAGAATTATTGACGATACGAATGGTATACTGAATGAAATTGGAAATTCTGATTATCAAGTATAATTTCCAGTTTTATTCAGTATAAAGTGACTTGCTTTGTCCTTGTTAATAACTTTATTTATTGTGATTGAAATTAGTGAAAATATAGAAATTTTAAGCTAGGTCTTTTAGCATTTTTTGAACTGAGCGTACCGACGATTTAACCTCTTCGTCACCCTCTTCAAGAGATTTGTTGATCCCTCTAACGCTGCTGATAACGGTAGAGTGGTCACGCTCAAATACATCGCCAATCTTTACATAGGATAAATTTAGTTCTTCTCGAATAATATACATCGCTAGCTTGCGCGCACGCGCACACTCTCTAGACTGCGATTTTCCTAAGATGTCATCGCTCATGATGCCGTAGTGTTCTGCTACGGACTTGATGATTTTTTGAGGGGTTATAGCTTTTTGATCTTTTTCTACGATGAGATCTTTAAGCGAATTCTTTACGAGTGGTACGGTAAGTGTTGTTGGGCTAAAGTGAGGGGTTTTGCTGTTGAGGTGTGTTCTGAGAATTAGAGCCTCTAGGGCTTTGATTGTTGTTGCTGTATCAACAAATGTTTCTACCAAGTATTCAGCGATATCGGGTCGTAGATGGAAGCTTAAAGATTCTGCTTTATGTTTGATGATCTCAAGAACCTGCCCCTTTGTATAGGATGGGATTTCTAGGGAGATACCCCATTCAAATCTGCTTACAAGTCGTGGTTCTATGTGTTGAAGATCGCTAGGTGGGCAATTCGCACTTAAAATAATTGGCTTGCGTGCAAGGTGTAGAGTGTTGAATGTGTGAAAGAGCTCTTCTTGTGTGGCACCTTTTCGTGAGAAAATATGTACGTCATCGAGGATGAGTGCGTCAATATTGCGGTATGCTTGACGGAAAGTGCTCATTTCCCCAGCTCGAATGGCCGTCACTACATGAGCAGTGAAGGTTTCGGCGCGCGCATAGATGACGTTGCATCCTTGTCGACGGAGTGCGTGAGATGTTGCCATTAAGAGGTGTGTCTTTCCTGCTCCAGCTTGCCCAAAGATGTATATTGGATTAAATACAGGGTCGTCAGTGGGAGTTTGATCGTACGATTGGTTGTTGGGGTTGTATCCAACAGATTCAGCAAGAACTTTTACTGCAAGTTCGTTGTTTTGGGTGATAATAATATTTTCAAATCGACATTGCGGATCAATCGAGTCAAAGGTCATGCGAAAAGGAGGGAGAGCGGAGTCTTGCTTGCTCTTGTCGCCTTCCTTGGTTTTGCGTTTTTCTAGGTTGGAGTTTGATACGCTAAGGTGGACTTTTATTTGTTTATTGTTGTTGTTGAGTAGGCGAACTTTAACCTTTGGGCGAATGTGTTCTTCAAACCAGAGAATTTGAAATGAATCTTTTGCTTCTAAATATAGGTTGCAAGCATCAAAATGTACAATTTTTAAAGGACGGAGCCATTTCCTGACAGTTTCCATGCCTAATTCGATCTCTTGGAGTGTAAGAAAATTTTCCCAGGCTTTCATGTCGATTTTTTTGTGGTTATTAATTCTATCCTAGACGACAAAATTAGTTGATAAAACAATTAAATGCAATTAATTTTTAGGCATAACGAAAATTTCTCTCTTTTTAGGCTCTTACAATAAAAAGGCAGGTCCTCTTAAGACCTTGTGTTCTTTTTCTTCGTCCGTGAAGATGACTTGCCTTTTTTAGGGTCAATTAGAACAGCTTCCGCTGGAGCTGTAATATTCCTCTTGTTCCACCATTGTTGTAACATTCCAAGGAGCATGGATGATGCCCAGTAGATGTTAAGACCTGAAGGAAAGCTGTAGAACAACCATGTGAACATGACAGCCATCATGTTGCCCATCGTTCTTTGCTGACGTTGTTGCTCAGACCATTCGTTTTTATCTTTCGGTAGGGGTGACATGAATCTTGGCTGGAAGAACATGATCATTCCTAAGAGGATAGGTAACAGGTGAAACTCGTTGCCAATTAGTGGAATAGGGGTGTTCCAGCTGAATAATACGTCAGGGGAAGCCAAGTCGTTAATCCATCCAGGTACAAAAGCTGCACCTCTTAGTTGGAATGACGATTTTAACAGGTCAAACATACCAATCAAGAATGGCATCTGTATCAATAGGGGAAAGCATCCACCTGTTAATCCAGAAAGAGGGTTTACACCTTGTTCTCTATAGAAGTTGAGCACTTCAAGTTGAGCACGCTTAGGATCGTTTTTGTACTTGTTTTGAATAGCCTGAATTTTAGGCATCATCTGCTGAGTACGTAGCATCGACTTTGTTGACCAAGCGTTTAAAGGGTAGAGCATCAGTCTAAGAGCTACAGTTAAAAGAATGATAGAGAAACCCCATGATCCTGTTATTGAATGAAAAAAGTTCATCAAAAGCATTAGAAACTTTGCAAAAGGCTCAGAGATAAAAGAGAACCATCCGTGAAAAGATTGGCACGCTATGTAGTCAGGATTGTAGCCTGTCGCACTGTCAGAGTAAGCAGCGTCGACTTTTTTAAGGATTTCTGTCGAAAAAGGACCGGCAAAAATGCGGAAGTTCATCGTTCCCCCTTTTGACCAAAGAGGTAATAGCATTTGGTATCCAGGGAATTTTGATTCAGGAAAACGTTCGTGGTCTTGATCGATCTCAATTAGGCGAGTCGGAACAGTAGATCCAGAAACATATTCAGCGCGATAGCCAGCATCGACTCCCGATAACGAGTCCATAATGATCCCAAAAAAACCGTTGGAGTCGCATATCCAGTCAGGAGTGCTTGATGTTATGGTAGTAGTGTCAGTTGGTAGGTCGATGAGCTTGACTTCATTAGTATCTCCGCGGGTGATGCGGTATTTTAATGCTGGAGCAGAGCTGCCAGAGATTAGCTCAGCTTCAGGAACGCCACTTGTTAGCCATAAGCCGCGACTGTCACCTTCAACTTTTATTGTTAGGTTGATTGCGTAGGGGGCAATGTCTGTATCTAGTGAGTATGTTTTCGTGATACGTCGGTGTTCTTGTGTCGATTCGAAAACGATTTTGTTTTTGTCAAAATATTTAACCTCAAATTCAACCTCAGCAAGTTCTGGGTACTCAGAGACGACATTCAAGCTGTAGTATTTTGGTGGGATTTTGACGGATTTTCTGTTGCCGGTTTCGATAAGATCTCTTCGAATTAAAGGGTAGTATCCGCCAAGAGTGCCTTCTTCATGTTCGTTAAATGGACCTTCAGGAGTATTTCCTGGGGTGAAGTAGGGGTGAGCGGGGAATTCTGCGTTATAGGGGTGGTTTTTTACCATTTCGCGGTCGAATTGTATTTCTTTGACAACGCTTTTTTCGTTCGATTCAGACTGAAAAGGTAGGTTTATTTCAGCGATGGCGCCTCCGTAGCTAGAAAAAACGAGCTGTTGATATTCGTTTTCGAGGACATAAAAAGTTTCAGGTGACTTTTCGCCGTTGTTGACCAGTTTCTTTCTTGATGGTTTTACCGTCGTGGTGTTTATTGAAGGAACTTCTTTGAGATAAAGGAGTCTTTTATCCTTTTCTATGTAGGCACCGATAGGGAGGTATTTGCCGTTTGTTTTCATAAGGATGAGTGAGTTCTCGTGAGGTATCTCTTGAGGCTCTTCTCCCTGTTTTGCAATTTCAGATTTTAATTCGTAGATTTCTTCAGCGGGTAAGGTAAAATGGCCATCTGTGTATTCAGCAGGGGTGATTGAGTAAGGCTGGGTTTCTGATTCAGGGAATAGGGTTATAGCTTGCAAGTCATACTGTCCAAAGTCTGCTAGGTATCCAATTTCTAGTGGAGAAGAAGGGTCTTTGCTGTAGATCGCAGGGGTGTTATTGCCTTTAGCTTGAGAAACTAATTCATACTTTTCAGTCTTGCCATTTTGGTTGGCGTAGATGGTTTGTGGTAGGTTGTCGCTCCATCCAAGAGTTAAAATATTGTTTTCAACAGAAATGCCTGTATTTAATAAAGTATTAGTGTTGGCATCGCTGTATATTTTTATTAGAGGTAAAGACTCGGGTTTTGCTGATTTCTCTTCAATATATGACTCAAGCTGCTTGATTTTTTGGCGTTTTTTTACAACTTGCTGTTCGGTCCACTGCTTTCTTGTTTCTTGGTTTTGATATTCAAAAAACGTATTGATAAGAAAGAGCGATAAGCTCAATGAAATGACAAAAATTAAGGTGCGTTTATCCATAGTAATTTGCTCGTTAAAGTTAAATGAGAAATGGTGTTTATTTTAAAACATGATAACAAACTACTATATTAAGACACAAGAGACTTGTTCTGGGTGTCATTAAGGAGTTTTAGTGTGTGATTCTCTACGATTTTGAGAGGGTGACTGTGAGTTATTGTGTTTGCTAATTTATTTTAAGTCTTTGTAAGAGCATAAAATGTCCTACTAGTAGCTGTAATCTAACAAAGCGTCTTGCAGAAAATCATTGACGCTAATATCCTGGTAATACAGTAGTTTTTCCGTCAGTTAAAGTATCCTGGCAGCTGAAGGGAAGAAGCAAATAATAATACACGGTAACTCGTCTGGGGAGGAAATAACGATGCAGAATGCGAAAATACTCGGTGATTATAATATCATCAAACAGATCGGTCAAGGGCCGTTAGGGACAGTTTTTTTAGCAGAACATCGTTTTATGAAAAAACATTTTGCTTTAAAAGTACTCCCTGAAGAACTTGCCACTGATCGCTTGTTTATTCAACGCTTCGAAGAAAAAATAGGGATACTTTCAAAACTTGAACACCCTCATATCGTAAAAGTTCACAATATTTCTTATGCTAATGGAATTTACTTTCTCGTTACGGACTGTGTCGTCGATGAAATGGGAGAAACGACAAATTTAGCGCAGTATATCCTCTCTAGAAGAGAACGTCTTTCCGAAGACGAACTCATGGGGCTTCTTAGTCAAATTGCAGATGCTCTCGACTATGCACATTCCATGAAAATAGGTGACCGAGGAGTTACCCACGGCGGTTTAAAACTTAACAATATTCTTGTTAGTAAAAAACAGTCATCAGTTCAACTTTATATTTCAGATTTTGGTCTTACAAGCATTGTTGGAGCAGGTGCAATCCTTAATCGTACATTCAAAGCTGTTGCCGAAGCCCTTGAAATAGGTGAAAGTATTACCCCCATGTTAGGAACACACGGACAATATCCTAACCCACCAATTTCAGATCATAAAATGCTACCTCTACAAGCTTCATTTTTACAGACCTTTGCCTTTTTAGCTCCCGAACAAAAACATGTCGACGATCACGCATGCCAGGATGTAAAAATCGATGTATACGCTTTTGGTGTTCTAACCTACTATCTCATCACTGGAAAGTTTCCTGAAGGATATTTTAATCTCCCATCAAAAGAGGTGCCGGATTATGAGTGGAATTGGGATACTTTAGTAAAAAACTGTCTTCAGTTTGATGCAAAAACACGTGCTGAATTACTTTTGCCTGCACTTAATAGTGTGAAAGATACAAAAGCTCCGCCTGAAGAACCTATGCCTGTTGAACCGCAAATTCGGCAAGAAGTGAGTGTATCAAGTCAGGTACGTGCTCCTGCGCAAGCAGAGACACCAAATCCCGTTGCAGAAGAGATTATGACTCATAGTCCGCAAGTCGTGCCTAATCAACAACATGAACTTCAGCCAGTTATTGCAGGTGTAAGAGAGGCGCCTCCGGCAGAACCGCAAACGCAGTCTGCCTCACAAACGAAAAGTTTAGAAAAAGAAAACCTACAGCCCGTTATACATGATCGCAAGCTAGAAAGACCTGTAACTGATCCCGATCCCGGCGCGATATTTTCACTTGAAAGTACTGTTACGCATTATGTTCCAGAGGAAAAAGAGGTTAAAGAGACTCAACCTATTTTAACTGAGATGACGGTAATTAAAGGCGGCGAGTTTTACAGAGGGAATAATGGCGGGAATCGAGATAGTATGCCCTACCATAAAATTTTTGTAGATAGCTTTGCTATTGATGTACATCCAGTAACAAATGAACAGTTTGTTAGGTTTCTTGAAGCTCTAGGGGGTGAAAAAGATAGTAACCACCACGATGTTATCCGCCTTAAAGAATCGCGCATTAAACGAAGTGCAGGAAAAACGAGTATTGAGTCCGGCTACTCAAAACACCCCGTAGTAGGAGTTACTTGGTATGGTGCATGCGCCTATGCAAAATGGATCGGTAAGCGTTTGCCTACAGAAGCAGAGTGGGAAGTTGCCTCAAAAGGGGGAAGTGAAAAAGTGACTTATCCGACTGGTGACGATATTGAAAAATCACGTGCCAACTTTTTTAGCTCGGATACAACAGCAGTAATGAGCTATGCCCCTAACGGTTACGGACTTTATGATATGGCAGGTAACGTTTACGAGTGGTGTCACGACTGGTATGGCTATAATTACTACGAAGTTTCTGTGCAGGAACCTGATAACCCTAAGGGACCACTTCAAGGGGTCTATCGCGTACTTCGAGGTGGATGTTGGAAGAGTCTGAAAGATGATTTATTATGCTCCCGCAGACATCGCAATAACCCTGGAACGGTCAATGGGACCTATGGATTTCGCTGCGCAGCAGATGTGCAGTAGGAGGGGTGATGGTTGCAGTTCTTTTTGTATGTTTAGGTAATATATGTCGTTCACCTGCTGGGGAAGGGATTTTAAAGCGTCTTACAAAAGAAGATGCGTCTTTTGCTGAAATGCGCATTGAAAGTTGTGGACTAGGTGGGTGGCACGTAGGGCAATTACCAGACTCTCGTATGCGAAAAGCAGCTTTAGATAGGGATATCGTTTTAGCTAGTCGCGCCCAACAGTTCAGGTATGAGTTTTTCGACGAATTTGATATCATCCTTGCTGCTGACAAGGATGTATTGAATGAACTGTATCAAGAGGCAAAAAGTGCGCATCATAAATCAAAAGTTCGTTTAGTAACCGCCTATAGTGGTAGCTATCCCAATCAAGAAATTCCTGATCCTTATTATGGATCTACAAAAGATTTTGATCTAGCCTTAGACATGCTTCACGATGCGTGTGAAGGTCTTCTTGAAGAACTTAAGAAGTCATAATAAGTTTACTGTATTTCTAGCTCTATTTATTGAGGTTGGTATTACAGATTTGTTCGTAAATAAAGAGATATACAGCTACTTGTACTGAATGAAATTGGAAAGTACGCTTGATAGTCATAGG
>JAYZJO010000064.1:0-9919 GCA_036164375.1 Chlamydiota bacterium
ACGTGCATAACGACCATCGAAAAAATAATAAGTACTAATAAAAGTCACGGAAATTTAATTAAACCGATTAAAAATGCGATCTTTATCTCATTAGAAAAAATTATTGCCACAAAAAACCCAAACTTACTAGTCATCACTGCAAAACTGCTTTCTCACATCTGGTTCTCAAAAAGTCAACAAGCAAAAAAGCGTAATAAACTCTTGAAGGATGTGATCAACTTAATGACGACCTACTTACTTTCTAATAGCCGCACATTAGATTTAACTATCGCAATGCTTAATTATTTAAATTCCATAACTAAAATTGATTTTAAGGAAAACTCTTGCCAAGAGTACCAATTACAACATACTGCTATCCAGATGAAAACTTTAGATCTTATCGTCGACAAGATTGATAATGATCGGGAACTCGCTGCTAACCACATCGAACATTTCATCTCATTAACTGACAGCCTACCTAAAAAAACATTGCAAGGTGTTGAAGCAACACGCACTCTAAACAATGCACTCAATGTAGCTCTACGACTAGAAAAGGCTTCAAAAGCAAAGCTTCAAAAGTTTATCATTGCTAAATTAACGGACAAAAATATTGAATTTCTTTTTGAAAATAAACTTCTTTCTGCTGATTTATGTAACATTTTTTTAGAGCATATTAAAGATAACTATGAACAATACCCTTCTCACCCCATTTTTATTTATCAATTAATCACATTCTTGCTAAAGACAGAAGAGAGCCTTAAGGTAAAAGTAGAGTTATTTATGAAATTCGCCTTTTTACTACCTTCAGAAAGTGATCGCGCCATACATGAACACAAGCAATTCTGTCTAGCCATATTCACACGGATCTTTACGCTATTTAATTCTGATTTCGATGAAAATGATCGCATTCAACTGGGGTTAATATTCACTTTTCTTATGGAAAAAGTAAGTTCTGAGATTAGTAAAGGAAAATATCAACTACAACTTATTGTAAAGGATCCTGCCGCTACCGTCTATACTATCATCGAGAAAATTCTTGAAAACCCCTCAAATGCTGCCAAACATTTTGCGGTAATTTTTCTCATCTCTATTGAAGTTGATAGCTTTTTAAAAAATTCAATAGACTTACTCCCATCTTATAAAATGTTAATTAACTATGTTAAAGATGACGCATTAATAGACCTATCTCAAGAAACGGCTCAAATTTCTACACTTTCACTTCGAGAAATCGCCACGGAATTTTGCAGTAATTTAGGGTACCGAGAGAAATACAAAACTGACAGCTGTCCTAAAGCGTTAGCTAAAGTCAACAACTTAATTGTCGAGAAGTACATGTATGCTATAAGAAAAAGCATTAATGGTAGTTATCTGACTTGGATTACTAACATTGAATATTTGAAAAATTTCATTACAACCGTCAATCAATTTAATATCATCGACGACAATGCAAAAACTTTCAGAAAAAACATGTGTAATTTACTAAACCTTTCATCATCAAAAAAATCTCTCAACCATTATTTGCTCTACCTTCATATTGCTAAAGGCCTATCTGACGGCATCATAATGAGTGCAGAGACCGAATCTGACATTCAATATATAGCAGCTCGATTCACTCAATACATATGTAAACTATGTAAGAAAACAACGAAAATAGATGATGTAATACTTCTTAAAAATTTATTCCTACATATCAAAGATTCGTTTGTTAAAATACCCTCCGAAGCTATAAAAGAGTTACATAAAATATGCTTACAACAAGTGCATAGAGTAAAGGAATATAAACACTTCAAAAATATTGAAGAGATGAGAGAACTATAAGGGCCTTAATTGCCCCCAAGACCCCGATTACTACGACAAGTTTGAGATCGTAAACGGGGTCCAAGTCATTTATAGAGCCCATAGGTTTTGGCATCCATTTTTACAACGACCTCTCCTAAGGCCTTTAGACTATAAAAATAAACAAAAAAAGCCTCAGCATCTTTGATAGGTAGCTTTGTCGACATCTGCACCTCTCTAAAACGTTCAAGATCATCACTCAACTGATCTATACCAGCAAGAACATCTACAGGATGCTCTACAACCTTTCTTAAACGTAAAGATCTAGCTATTTCATCGACTGCTTTTCCTAAATTCTTAACAAAGCGGGTTGTTATAGTCGATAACTCTTGATCAAAAATATCTTTAAGGCGATCTTTTGCAACACTATTCATATTAGTAACTATCTCAAAAGCATCTTCTAAATGCTCGATAAGAAAAAGCCAGTCTTGTAATGATGTTTTTGTTCTAATTTCAATCCTTGACTCCTCTAAGTGTTCTCTCGACTGCCTCAGCAATTCTACAATCTCTCTCATCAAATTATCAGTTGAACGCACCTGCATCAATGACTTTCCCTCTAAACTTGCCGAACTGCGCATCAATCGATTTAACTTCTCAAGTATCAACACCATATTCAAACGAACCTTTCTTGTCGCCTGCGTTGGCCAAACCGTATGTGCAACAAATACTGCAATTAAAATCCCAATACATGAATCGACAAATCGAAAAACTCCAAATGTCCAAGGGCTAATTTCTGGCCTTAATCCCCAAAGTAAATTCAAGACTGCTACGGATATTGAAGCAATCCGAACGCTTTCCTTGAGATTAAACAAAGAACAAACAATGACTGTACCAAATACACTAATACCTAAGGTTAAAGCATTAGACCCCCACAAAACTGTGCATAAGCTTCCGATAAAAGAACCAATAAAAGTCCCAAGAAAACGGATCCAAGCCGCATGGTATGTCCCTCCTAAATAGGCTTGGACAACGACAATAGCGGTTATTACCGTCCATACTCCACTCACAAGACTATCGGGGCGGTCAAAAATCTGACTAAAACCAACCCCTAAAAAAAGACCTAAAGTTGCAGCAATACCAGCCTTTACTGCCATTCTAAACTGAAGGCGCTCAAGGAGTTCGTGAGATGTGAGCGACGTCTTCCAGGACATGATTTACCACTTTCCCAATTTACAAGTGTTCAACTAAGAGCTATATATGCACCCCGAATTCGGCAACTGTTGGCTTTGATAATTTCATAAATTCTTCGCGTTTGATTTTGATCATATCAGTATGTGTACCGGCGTTAAAAGCTACGTATTCATCTTGCTCTAGAAATTTGTCTGCATATGTCTCTAACCCGTAAAGATGACCGAAAGGAGGTTCTGCACCAACTTCATAATCAGGAAAAGTTTCTGCTATTTCTTCCTCTGTCGCTAGCCTTACGTCTGTTGCTCCTGAAAGATTTCTCATTACTTCAAAATCCACTAGATGTATCGCTGGTAAAACACACATAACGAGTTTACCATCAAGCTTAATGATTACAGATTTTATAACTAAACGACCCGGGATGTGTTGTTTACCCGCGATTTCCTGCGCAGTGTACGCTGCTGAGTGCTCCATTAATTCAAAATCAACATTATTATTCTTTAAAAAATTAATAACTTTTTCTGAAGCGGCCATCATATATCCTCTTATTAAATTAATCTGAAAAAGATATCCCTCAAAAAACTTTACCCTTTAAAACTATCATTATGGGTTATGTATTAAATTTTCACCTTTATTTTTCAAATAATCTGTGGGTTTAGCATTATGCGCTTCGATATTACTGTTACTTTTAATATACATGTAGATTCTTGTATTGTACATGTCTTTAACCTCAAGGACTTGTATTGGATCCCATCCTGGAACTGCAAAAGTGTTGCTGATAACAATTGTTCCAGGAGTAAGCTCATCATCGAATTTTTTTTTAAGAACTTTCATGGCTCCAGGATACAAATAGGTGTATATCAGTGATTTATCTTTAAGAGAAATATTTGAAAAGTCATTTTTTTCGATCGCTAAATTTTGAAGCTTATCGAAGTACAACCAGAGCTTGGAAAAGTAGTAGGGAATGGGAGAAGTCTCATACCCTATCACCTGACAATGAGGAAGGTGCTTTGCTAATTGAATAGCCATATTTCCCCAGCCTGACCCTAAATCGACGATTTTTCCCTGAGTATTAGGAGGTATTGATGCAAGCACCTTTCTTCTAACTTTATCTGAGGTTGGCATCGGTGAAATCCCATTTTTTAGAGACCAGACGACAACAGACATCCAGACCCAAAAAATCACAAACATGGTAACAAAAAAAGTGACAATGATTGAAATAGTCAATATTGGGCTCCTCCATAGGATATTCCCTAAATCACAGCATGGTAAATTTTCTAATTTTTAGCAATTGTTCTCATACCCCTTGATCAGGATTTTTCGGCGTAAGTTTACTCATAATTTTTGTTAACTCAACAACGAGATCATCAGCTCCGTCGAACTTTTCCTTTGTTAAAAAAACAATAACTTTGCCGATAGCGTTAATTACGACAACCCGACGATGATCGTAATTCTCGTCTTTACCCTTCAACGTCATATCTGCAATACTTGCCACTGTTTTAAAATGGTTAGATAACAGGGAAATATTTTTCTTAATTTTACAGTATTCCTTCAAACTATTTATCCAGCTATCAATACCTGTCTCAAATTCAGAATCAATAACCACATCACACATATAAGCCCTCATCAACAGTTCTTTTATCACAGGAAGTACTAGCTCAAGATGTTGAATATTATTTTGCAAATAATACTCACAAGTTTTAGTAAAACTGTCTAATGCGCCTTTAATCAAACTATGTGTTTTATGTACATTTTTAACATCTCTTTCAGCGCTCAACAGTTTTCTATTCGGAAAAAGAGAGGACACTATATATTTATAGGGATACTCTCCTTGCTCTGTAATAAAAGGTCTCTGTACGCATAAAACTATAAATCGATTAACTATACTTTCTTTCAGAACAGGGTCTTTACCGAGATAGTGCTCTGTATTTGATGCTAGAATTTTTAAAGCGTGTAATATTGAAGCATTTGTATTTAGATTCACTAAATCAAACAAAATATTTGTGATCACTTTTTCGTAGTCTTTATACTCAGAAAACTGATCGAGGGTTTCAGGAAAAATATAAGCTCCACAACCCCAGCTAACCTCCTGGTTATATAAATAATTTTTTATTCTACTAATCGACTTAAAAATACGATTAGAGTAGGATTCATGCTGATTATATACTTTTTCTGAGACAAAAAATTTACTTGAACGAGTATAATTATTGAGAAGATTTTGGAAAAGTGCCGTACGACAGTGATCCGGAAATTTTTGAGCTAATTGAATAAATATTGCTGAAGACAGTTGATCAAGTAAATCTACAAATTTTTCGTCAGTGGAATTAAAATTCACGACTTTTTCAAGCAATAAAAACATGTATTTAACATAAATTATTTTTACATTTTGAAGATGTTCATCTTCAGTAGAGTCAGGAAAATACTTTGGTAAAACATATAAAGCGGGTGAGGAACTGTCCTCTTGCTCCCATTGAAAACCATACTTTGTAATATCATTATCACTCATGCAATTTTTCAAAAGCGTACAAATGAATAACTTTATCCCTATAGCAAATCGAGTACGATAATTTTCCTTTGTAGTGTTTTTCAAAATTGATTCTATCAATAAAGAAGATATTTCGTATTGGTACTTAGAGGCAAAAACAGAGCAATAATTTGTAAGAATTTTTGTAGTAAATAAGCAGTCGAATAATATTGACGAATCCTCACTCTCATCTTTATCTGCAAAAATCAACATTGCCTTCATTAAATCAAACCAATATTTACTAAAACAGTCCGCACCTAACACTTCAGAGCATTCTTTTGTATTCAAAATTTGTTCTACATCTGCAAACTCATCTTGTAATATGAGCTTTTTAACAGAATATTCAACTAATCGTTTAAGTTTGGAAACATGGCTTTTCTGACTCGAAAATTCTCCGAGACAATTATTGACAACATCAACTAAAGAATGAGTAAGAACTTGAGATTGATCAACTTCTATAATGTCTAAAAATTTTTGAGGGGTGATATGAAGCCCTATAGCAAAAGAAGAGAATATTACATCTTTGAGGGAAATATCGATTTTTTTAATGTCGTTATCTGAATATTTACAATAATTTACAACAACCAACTCAAATAAGTTAGCAAGAACATTTTTATTCTCTGTACTTTCATCGACATGAATCTGTTTGTAAAAAAGAGATACTACTTCATTGAAAATTTCTAAATTTTTACAGTTGGCGAATTTCTTAATAAATGTACTGTCAAGAAGGTCTATTTTTTTTCTATCAACACTTATTTTTTTTTCTGTTTTCTCTCTTTTCCTTAGCTCTGCCAGAATTTTTTTCTCATTCTCTATCTTTAAGGGTAAACTCATAGAATCCATTAATGCCAAAAAACTTCTGAAATACTGCTCTTCTTTTTGCTTTTGAGTTAAGTGTCCTTTTAAAGCTTTACTAGTAAGTGAGTCTTCTGACTCAATTACCTCACAAGACTTCCTATAATCGATATCAATTATCGAAAGTAGAGCATAATAGAAGCAATCTGCTCTTAATCGAGCGTCTCCATCAAAAACACGTTGAGATTCAATAAATTCATGTAAAAAATCCCACGCTCTTGCTTTCGTTTGTTTCTTTTTCGTGCTAACAATATTTTTATATAATTTTACAACCTCTCCTCTTTCTGATGATTCACAGTGAACCTTTAATACATCTATACATTTATCAAGATCTGTATCGTTATCTAAAAAATGCGTAAATATTTCCAGCTGAATGCGTTTAATGGCGCTTTTAAATTCAGACTGAAAAATTGGCTCTGGTACTTCAAGAAAGGCCTTATAAGCTTTTGTAAGATTGGTCTCTTTTAATTTTTCAAGAACCTGCATCCACAAGCTATGTTTTGTATTATCCGGAAATTGAAGATTTTTCAAACACAGTATAGCTACATCTAATTCATCATGGCTAATAAATAGATTAGTGATTTTTATGTATTTATTTTCTTGTCTTGAAGTTGAATTACGAACTTCAAAAGAAAATACTCTCTTCAATAAATTCGAGGAACTCTGTATTGACTGTTGTTCTTTCGATAATCTAAAAATAAGAGCATTAATTAAAATGAATAATTTTTTATCGCTAACCAAGCTATTTTTATGACATAAATTATGTACAAGTTTTTCTACCGCCAAGGTATCAAGAGCTGAATCTTTCCCATTGATTTTCTTTACAAGAACTTCAACAGCAATTTCCTCCTCGCTTGGCGTTACACCCAGTTTCTGCAATACTAAGTAAAACGCCATGAGTGTATCAACATCACCTTTTGAGTGAATAAGGATCGTAATCTTGCCTTCAATAGATTGAAGGAAGTGAAGAAAAGAAACTGTATAATCATTTACCTGATCAAAATTGCTACAAAATAATGAAATCATTTCAACAACTGCAATTTCATCTAAGGTATGTTGTTTCTCAAATACTCGAGTCAAAACCTGCGATAAGATGTGTTCACAAAATTTTATACTTTTTGAATCATTACATGAAATGTACCTCAGAAATAAACCACTATAGGTCTTAAAATTAGATTCTTCGTTTAGTGGAAACAATTCCGTATATCCCTGAGAGTCTACTATCATGGAGTCGAAATCGATCTGCTCTAAAGTGTTATAGTGTGATGCTATTTTTTCGAGTAATAAGACATAGCAATCCTTAATGAAAGGCTTAGTCAAAGTATTCACCTGGCGATTTCTCAAATTTATAAATTCAACGACCAAGCTTCTAGAGATGAGTAGATCACTATCAATTTTGTGTTTATACTTTACAATATCGAAGCAGTCGCTAACTGAAGTATCAGTAAAATCAGGCCTTATACCGGAAGTATACTTAACGACATCTTCAGCTTTTCCCCTAGAAAATATAGACCTCATAAATGCTGTGTAGTCCGCTTTATACTCCAGCTGCTCCTCATAGTTGAGTTTGTTAATGTCAACATATCGCAATAATAAGTAGGTGGTGTTAAAGGGGATAATTGTTCTCGTTTTATGAATCAAGCCCTGTACAATACTGTGTATGGCAGGTGAATCCTTAAGGTAATCCCAAACCTTTAGCTTCATACCTGCGGTCCATAAAAATAGGGCCTTCGAAGGCTTGGAAGTTAAGTATTTCTTTAGGAGTCTTTCCCATATTTCATGCCCTTGAACAGGGCTTTCAATTTTTTGAGATTCACAAAAACTGTATATGTTTTTCAAGTATTTCTCAGTTGCCGCCAAGTTACTTTTATTCAAATAGACACTTAAAGCGGCGAGGGCATCTTCAACTACACATTTAAAATTTGAGGTTATTTCATTGAAATTTTTACAGTCAAAACCTAATAAAGCAAGCTCATTAAAAGCCTCCTGATGCAAAAAATGAACGTTTCTAAGACTACCCAAGTTACTTTTTATTTGTAATAAAGAAGGCGAAACGTCTGAGAAACTAACTTCTTTACGCTTAAAAAAAGAGTACAATCGATCAAAGGCAAAATTAATGTCATATGATGAGATAATTTTAATAATTGGCTCTATATTTACAGGATTACTTCGAAGGTAATAGTTATAAGCCGTTTCACAAAGAGATGGCTCACTCAAGTTTGCAAGAAAAAGCCCCCAATACTCGTAAACTTTACCCTTGCTGCTACATGTAAAGATCATTTGCTTTTTGAACTTTAAAATTTCTTTCTCGGTACAACTGAAAAAGTGTAGTTCAAAATAAGGAAGAACTAGGTCAAAAATAGCAAAAAGCTTTTCCAAATTACATTTTTTGGGGGCTTCTCGGATAAAGTTTGTAAAATGTAAACGTCCCTCTTCCTGCATAAAAACTGTCTGCAACAGCTTTTCCCCTAGCTTCGAAAGGTAGGAGCTTTTACTAAAAAATAGTTTTTGAGCTTGAGAATAGATCTGAGAAACCTCAACATCAAGCAGAGAATTCATTTTTGCTAAATATTTAACGTTACTATCAATAGGAAAACTGTCAAATGTATCATTTAGATTTTTTTCAATTTCTGGGTCTAGCTCGGGAATGTTTAATAAAACATCTAGCAGGGAAACGATATTTGTTTCACAACTAAAGTAAATATTTGGAGACTGCCTAAAAGGTTTATACTTCAGAACTTTACTGTTACAGTGTTCTCTGAGTATCGTCTTACAGGTCGTTTCAGATATATTCTCTTCATCAGTTTCTTCATAGTTCATATACCCTATCAATCCGATTAAGGAGATAATTAAATTAAAAGGAATTCTCTTATCACAAATCAACGAAACTAAGTTCGTATAAATGCTAAGCTCAGAAGGTGTTTCTGGGTAATAACTTTTTAAAAGCGACGCAATAGCACTGCGGATTTCACAAAACTCTTCATTATTAAAAGTTTTGCTCAAATGCATTAAAAAATTAAAGCAGTAAACTACAGTATTATTCTTGCTAGACTGATGATGATTTTCAACTAATTTGCCAATTAATTTATTGAGTTTGTGACAGTAATTTGGATTCGACAAAGGAAAATGTTTCTTAAAATTTGTTACTAGCTGAGACTCGACTTCCTCTTTGAGACACACATATCCACGAGAAACATACGATATATACATGAGGAATCCCATCTCATTAATACTACCAATATCTTCGGCATCAATAATCATTAATATTTTATGAACTATGGGAGTCCATAAAGAATCTAAATTTGTTTTGAGGCGGACATCTAAGTTACTACAAATTAAACTCAAGACATTTAAGGTTAGCGCATCCAAGGTAAATAAATTTTTTCTAGATAGCTTGTCTACAATCATCAGCTCTGTATTAAATGCGTCATTCATCGATGCAATTAAAAAATGCGTGTCTTTTAACCATAAAGGGGTCTCACAAAATTTTCTGAAAGCATTATTTTTTACCAAGTAAAAACGACACATTGAATTTGAATCATGACAGTGATAACTCAAATACAAAATAATAAGATAGCCGATACTTCTAAATAATTC
>JAYZJO010000065.1:0-159688 GCA_036164375.1 Chlamydiota bacterium
TATCGTTATATCGTTATATCGTTATATCGTTGAGAACTATTTAAATTTGCTATTACACTCAAGTACATTTTTATTAAAATTTAAATATCCTTTGTAGACAAGCTATCACAGCCTCATCAGAGCTTTAGCCTTAATCCCTTTCAGGAATTACTGTAAAAGGAAACAGCTGATCTTCATTCCCTGGAAGTGAATGAACTCTAATAATGTATTCACCCTGAGGCCATCCATCTTTGGGCGCATTAAACTTTAAATTCAACCTTACATCCCCATCTTTATCTAAAATAGACTGCACTGGAGGAAGGACTGATCCTGAATTAATGTGCTCTAAAATAATTTGTAACTCAGCACCTGCTACAGCTCTGTTTATATAAAGAGTAGCAAAAATATCGCTATGGTCAGTCTGAATATGTTTTGAAGGATTTGATACATTACCCTCAGAAGTTAGTTTTGTCCCTAATTCAAGCTTTTCAAACTGCATAGGTTGAAAGCTTACATTGTCTTTATCTTCTTCTTGGATGACTTTTTCATGCGATATGATTTTAACACCTAAAATTTTCCAGGCACCCTCTTCTTTAACGAGATCATACTCAACGACTGCTTTATCGCCATCTTTTGCTGTTAGTATACTTGTTAACGAAGCGATATTGTTATCGAAATTAAGGTCTTTAAATTCTATAGAAGAGTTCTCCGAAAACACTTTATGTTGATCAATGAAACGAGCAAAATTTTCAAATGGCGTTGCTTTCTTAAAATCTGAAGATGAATACTCGTCGTATGCTGAAAATAAATCTTTGGCTTTGATATTATCTAACTGGTTGCTCACAACTTGATTTAAAAATTCACCATTAAATTTTTCTATTTTTTGCTCTTTCACGGGCTTTGGAACAGCATTTTCGAGGATTTCAATCCCCAATATTTTCCAACCATTTTGTTCTTTAATGAGGGTATAATCCATTGTAGACGAAAATTTTGCATCTTCAAGTTCAACACGTACTTGCCCAACATTTTTCTCTAATGAATTCTGAATGAATGTTTCCTGTGAATCTCTAAAAATAGGAAATCTAGAAACAAAATTCTCAAAAGATTTTAAGGTGGTCGTTTTTTGGAATTTTGAAGATGTTAAATCATAGGCTTTTTTTAAATCACCCTTCCTAATTGACTCTAGAAATTCTTGTATAGGTTCGTGGAGGATTTTATCATGTATTGTAGATTCCGATTGACTCAATGGTGATTTTAAAATTTGCATACTCCAAACCTTCCAAGAGCCTCCTTCATTTTTAAGGGTATACTCTAAAGGAAGAGCTGATCCATCGGCATAAAGCACCGCAGTAACTTTCGCCATACCTTCTTCATGATCTGTAGTTAATAAGTCTATATTCTCGTAATTAGAAAAATAAGGATAATGTTGAACAAATTTGTTAAACAATTCTAAATCTGCAGAATCTTTGAAATCCGCTGAACTATATTCTTCGTAAGCCTTTTTGATATTACCTTCTTTGATAAATCTAAGCTGTGCTTTCACTGCGCTAATAACTTCGTTCGTAACAGGATCTTCGCTTTTTGTAACAATTTGTGGAGCATCGAGCTCTAAATGTAGAACGCGCCACTCGCCATCTTCTTTAATAAATTCATATTTTATCGGTATAGAAACATCATCTAATATATGTAATTCACCGTAAGCGACTCCGTAGTTGTTCTCCTTTTGGGTCTCTTCAAAATTAACACTTTGAAATTCACTTAAACTAGGATTCTCGTCTACAAATTTTCTAAATGCTGAAAGTGATGTTTTTTCTTTAAACTTTGTCGATGAAAATTCATAGTACGCTTTTGTTATTTGATTTTTCTTAATTTCTTGAAGTTGATTTTCACCGATCTGTTCTAGACCATTTGACCCATTAATTGCCGAATAAAACCCCCAGACCATCAAACCGAGAGTCGTAATAAAAATTAAGTATATCCACACTGGACTATATCTTTTTGAGCTGGAGCTCTTTTGAAGGGCGGGATGTGATAATTCATCCCAACTTTCAAATGAGTGACCACATGTGTTACAGAATTTCTGATCTTCTTCAACTTTAGATCCACAATTTGTACAATACATAGATTATATCCTAAACTCTAATTAGGGTGACTATAATGGAAAATGGATGGGGTGCATTAAAATATCAATAAAAAAATCATTACTATAGCCTAGACGACTCAGACCTTATGATTCAGCACCATAATGAACAATCAGTTGCTCAGCTTTTTTAAAGTTAGCCAACTTAAGTCTTTCGTATACGCGAAGTCCTTGAGAGTTTCTTCCTTGCTGAAAATAAAGACAACCTAGCTTGAACATGGTTTCCGTATCGTCTGGTCGAAGTTTAAGAATAATTTCATACTCTCGAATTTCCTCTTCCGGCATTTTGAGATCGCGATAGCTGTATGCTAGCTGGGTGTGAACCCAGGGATCGTTGGGAGCATAATCATTGAGTATCTTAAATTCTTCGATAGCTTTTTCTGCATTTTCCCTGAACTTGACCTCTATACCCCCTTCATCCTCTTGAAGAAAGCTTATTTGATTTTCTTCTTGATTTGTAGCCTCAAGATAAAGACCTGAAAGCATTACGTAAGCGTTTGCTAATGCTGCATGAATATCTAAACTTGTAGGTTCACATTTGACGAGTAGAATATGCTCCTCGATGGCTTTTTGAAGAAGGGCTTCACGCATACGATAAACATCATCCCAAAAACACCAGCAACTAAAATTTTCCATTGTTGAACTCAATGAAACTATCCAACTTGGAGGTGTAAAGAACTGAGACTCTTTACCGACAAGCTGCAACGCAAGTTTTGTATAGGCATTACCAAGGGCTATATGGTGCTCGGGGATGCCCTCTCGATACTTAGAAATCGTTTTACACCCACGTGTATAGCGGTGAATAAACTCATTAAACTGTTCAGCTTTTTGAGCTTGATAATAGACACGTAAAATAAAATAAGAAAATATGGTCAAAAAGAGAGCCGCAAGTCCAAAGGAAAAAATCGACAGCTCAAATAAGAAAGAAAAAAATAGCGAAAGCCCCAAAATTTCTAATGAAATAAGAACTCCAAAGAAAATATTAAAATAGACATGCCGTTTTATAATATTTTCGTAGAGGGGAACGATAGAATAAATGATTCTATTTAATTCGTCGTTAAAACACTCATTATCAATGTGAAAGTAGGATTCCCCTTCTACTCTAGAAGCTACCATTCAAACTCTCCACTGGGGCCCAACATGCCCAATCCCTTACAATTAGTTGCTTATACTTTTTTTATGAATTGTATCCAAGTTATTTTTATGAATTCTAAAAAAAAATTGTAAATTTTGTTAATTATCCATTTTTTTTCGAAAGAGCACTTTAACTTTTATCAATCATACTTGAATGGAGTGTGTGAAACTCAAGTGGCTTATCGCGATTACTTAATCCATTTATAACAAATAATTTAAACATAATACAGAGCAAATTTATCGCACCTCTCAAAAAAATAATCGTGAGGGAAAACCAAATGATCTTCGAGAACATTCTAAAAAGGTTGGGCTGTGTAGGTGAGAGCAATCGATGTCTAAGAGATTGGAGATTTATACATCCTTCCTCTAAAAACTACGCGTTCTGTGTTTCCACTGTGACCTTAAGCTCTTCTTGATTAAATAAATAAAGCCCACTAAAAACAATCACACTTGATACGTAAAATTGCCACGTAACCACTTCTCCAAGAAACATCCAACCAAACAGGGCCGTAAACATGGGTGTGGTAAATCCAGCAAAAGAAATAAATGTTGCCGAATATCGTTTAAGTAAGTAACCATATAAATTATAGGCTAAAAAATTTGAAATAATAATTAAAGCTAAGCCTGTTTCGACAAAAATAGTAAAATTTGACGTGGGAATGGGATCCCAGCTCTCTGTTATCGCCGAATGAAAGAGAGCAAAACTTCCCCCAATTAACATACTATACCCGTTTGCTGTCAAAGCGGAATATCCACCATCGCGTACAACCTGACGAAGAATGATCCACCCGTAAACACTTGATATACAAGCAGCGAGCACAGCAATTTCAGCTAAGGAAAAGAAAAAAACATGGTTTAATCCAGTTTCTGATGAGTCTTGAGCAATAAGAATAGGAAGAAACCCAACACATCCTACACTTAATCCTAACCATTTTTTTCGCGAAAGTTTTTCAGAAAATACAAAATAGGAAATGATCGCAGCGGCAAAGGGAGAAAGGCTATAAATAAAGCACGCTTTAAAAGAACTTAAATATTGTAATCCCCAAAACTCAAATGTATTGGTGAGGTAAATATTAAACGTTGCTAGTAGCAAAATTAACTTGAAATGTTTTTTTTGAATCTTAAGGTTTCCAGGGTTCTTAAAATATTCGTAAGTTAGCAATATTGATCCGGCAAGGAGCATGCGAGATCCAACAAGAAAAAAAGGTTGAGTAAACTCAAGCGCTGTTTTCCCAACAGTAAATACGCTTGCAAATAAAGCAAAAAGGACAAATACGAGTGCCATACATCATTCTTTGATTATAATTTTAACCACACACAAACCGTGTCAAATTAATTTTTAAACTATTTACTTTTTTGATTAAATAGTTTTTTTATGAATTTCCAATTATACTTTTTTTTGAGTAAAATTGAAAGTTCTATTTTTAGACGAACTGATGGTAGTGCTTTTAAAGCAAGTCTGTGAGCAAATATCATACCTTTTCCTTATAACTCGGTTTGTCTCCCAATCTCTTACCTATGCACCACTTAAAACCCGGTTTGCGTCCAAATCCAGTAGCAAGGCTTTCGTAAAACAGCATTCTGCTGCTTCAGCCATAGCTTCGCTATACCTTTCACAATCTTCCCCCATCTTGCAAGTTCACTTTTTGTAATACCCCATTCGATTGAAAAAAAAATTTGATTGCGAGTAATTCTTATTAATGTTTTATATTCATATGATAGAGTGTTATTAACACTAGGAACTACCTGGGTTAAACTAAACGACATATGTTACATATGAATAAGAACGCAGATTCTCGCAGATTAACTGCAACTCCAAAAGAATTTTTAAACACTTTCTTACCTCCATCCTTACTCATTTCTTTTTGCACTTTTGCCAGCATTACAGCAACTCCATTGCAAGTTGTAGCAATGAGTCCTTGTGAAGAGGAAATCCAACACGCAAAAAGAATCACAGAGCTATGGAAAGAGCAAGAAACAGACCTTGTCATTTCACAAATCGAATCACTTATCAAGAATTATCCCAACAGTGTTTTCAAAGAAAGTTTGCTCGTGATTCTTGGAAACAGTCATTGGGTAAATAAAAATTATCAAGAAGCACTAGTTGTTTACAATCAAATCCAGAGTCCTGAATTTCAAGAACGCATCCTCAAGAACAAGCTAGATGCCCTCATTAATACCGGGAACTATTCCCAAGCAATTAATGAACTTACCAGGCATGTTCCGCCTGAAGGGATAGCCCCCTCAACAGAGAAAGAGGAAATTTACACATATTATTATGCAGAAGCGCTCATGCAGACAGCGAAAAATCACCCTACCGCTAAAAAACGTGTAGAAATGTTTGAAGCTGCAGAAAATCGATTTATTAGTTTATTTAATGGTACCTATGACATTAATGCCAGAGAAGGAACTGCAGCATTAGCGGCATACAGAGGGGATGCAGCCAAAGCAAGCGAAATTTATTACGAATTAGCAAAAAAATATCCAGACCAGAAACAAGTGCTCCTTTATAAAGGAGCAAAAATGTTAGCAAAGGTCGATCCTGAAGAAGCGTTATTAACGCTTTCAGAAGCACAAAAGCTAAAGGGCCCTCATCAAAGTGAGCTAACTCTTCATAAAGCGCAACTAATGTATAACTTAGGCTATTATTCTCACGTCATTGAAGAATTTATCGATATGCGTGAAGCCCTTTCAGCTAAACATCTCCCTTTACTCACCTATTACGTTGGAAAAAGTCTCTACCAACAAAAACAGTATCAAAAGTCCTTAGCAACTTTAGAGCCTCTCGCAAGAAATAATTTTTTGTATTTATCTGAAGATCAAACAAGGCAAGATGTTTATACTCATATCATCGCTTGCAGTTATCAACTCGACGATATAACAAGAGGCGACTACTGGTTAATTCAGTATGAAGAACGCTATCCTAACGACAATCAATTTGCTAAGGCTCTTTACCATAAAGCTCACAGCCTAGTTAAACATGATCAATCCGAAGAAGCTCTTACGGTATTGGAAAAAATTGTATGGAAATATCCTAATTTTTCACTTATCGATAGAGTAAAACACCAACGCAATATGATTCAATTATCCCTAGAACAGTGGGAGGTTGCCCGCTCAAATTTTATATCCTACACGAAAACATATCCGGAAAGTCAATTTACACCAATTGTCACAAAAAAAATCCCCTATTGCACACAAAAAATGATTCAAAAAGCGAAAAATCACGGGGAAGAAACAAAAGATCTATACCGCCTCCTACTTGATGATTTGAAATTGATATCTGACGATTCAAAAGTTGTCACAAAAAAAAGTAAACCTTTACTTGTACTTGCTGAATGCGAAGCTCTTTGTGAACTAGGGATGCACCGCAAAGCATTGCCTAAATTAACACTATTTACAAAAGCCTTTTCAAAACATCCCGAAGTCTACCGAGCCCACCTAATGCTCGCTCAATGCTTTTTAGAAGGTTTGAAGGATAATAGTAAATTTATTTTCCATGCTGAAGTTGCCATAGGCCTTAATAACAAAGCTGCCAATAATGGGGCTCTCCATTTAAAACTATTTAATGCCTATATTCGAGAACTTCAAAAAAATCCTTCTATAGAAATAGAGCAAAAACTTGCTAAATTAACACGGGCAACTGATCATTTAAAACAGGCTTTTCAAATATATCCCGAAGGTATCTCTATAGAAAATAGACTTTGGCTGGCAAATCAACTCATCAACAATTTGGAAAGAGAACAGATCGATTATGAATTTGTTTCTTTAACAAAAAAAGAAGAAATCGAAGCGGTTTCAATCGCTATTGCTGCTTTTGAGACGTTATATGAATTTAACTACCTTCCTGAGCTAAAACCTAAATATGTTAATAAATACAAACCCACTATTAACGACTATTTTCTAATGGGAAAATTATATGGTTGGATTGGTCAATCTGACAAAACAATAAGAGCATTAAATCATTATAAATTAAATATGTCTAACAGAAAAAATGACGCCAAATATGCCGAAACGCTATACATTTTAGGTCAGGTCTACGAACAAAACAATAATCATGAAAAAGCTCTTTCTAATTACCAAGAGCTTCTTTCTGTCAAAAAAATCTCACCAAAGCTGGAGTTTGCAGCTAAACTACACCAAGCGAAGATCCAACTACAAGATATCCCCATCTCTCAAAGAACTGCAGACAATAAAGCGGCTGCAGGACTCCTCAATGATCTTAAAAGATTACAGGTCCATAAAAACATTAAAACCGAACCTATTCATCTAGAAGCAGCCATCGAACGCTCGTTATTTGAATCGCGATTCAGCACAGATGAAAAACAACAAATAACTCTACTTAAACTTCTTAAAGAGACAAAAAAAGACTTTATCGGCATGGACAATATTAGTGCCAAGGATTACCACACAAGTAGAAAAAAAATTCCAAAAAAAGCAAAAATTTACCAAACATATATGATGTTTCTTGACGGCTATATTTCTCACTTGGAATCTAAACTCGCGACATCACGAAAAGAAGTTAAATGGAAAAAAGAAGCTGCGAAAAGTATTTTCGAAAATATTATTAAATCTGATGATGGAAATACCTCCTACATCACAAAACATGTAAATGAAGCGTTACAATCCTTAAATAACGAATGAGGGATCTAAGATGAGAAACAGCCAGTCTATAGACCAAAAATTTCTGCTTATTGCAGTCATTAGCACCTTAGCACTCCATTTTGTTGCCCTATTTTCCCTTCAAGGTATGAAAATGAGCTTCGAAACAGCCAATCATGCCTACATGGAAAATCACTTAGCGAAAAATCAAGATAGACCTTCAGACAACGAAAGCAAACTCATCAAAGAGCGAAATATCCAATTGAGCGAAGTGTTTGTTGAGCTAACAAAAGAAAAGTACGATATAGACACACCTGAATTCAATCTTCCCACAAGAACCGAAGACTTCCTTTGCACAGAAATTTCTAGCGAAGATCCAACAGACCTAACTTTTATTGAAGAAAATAACCTAAATGATGGTGATGTACTCAACGAGGCTTTCGAAAACAGTCAAGACTATGCTGCAAATGAAGAAGATGAATCGGGCGAAAATGACACAGATACCTACGCAGTTAATTTACCCGCCGAAATCTCCCAATTAGTTGCTGTTGAAGATGACTTAGTAACGACAGAACTCTTGCAAGCAACCGAAGGCCTTCATGGAGAAGTTATCTCGGAAAATATTGACTCCATCACGGAAGCCCCTTGCCTAACAATCGGTACAGTCGAAGGAGACGATTCAGAGGGAACTAGTATCGACACTCGATCAGGAATACTGGATGAGGGAGGCTTTGATAAATACCTTTGCAATGAATCGGATATGCTACCCCCAGATCTTAATGAACAGTACGATGATGCTGATCTTATCGCTTATACCAGTGAGAATGTCAGCCGCGCAAGGAGAATGGCCCCCATAGAATCGACAAGCACACGGACATACTCCCCTAACAATCCCATGTCCCTGAAAGACAACAATAACAGCGCAGGTCACATTGCAAGTAGTGAAGATTTCAACATTAGCTTAGAGTACACCCCACGAAAAAATGAGGATGGCTACTTATTTAGAGTTATTCTTAGTTCTAAAGAAGGCATCGAATTTAGAAAAATCAAACAAAATGTGATCTTTCTCATTGACAGGTCACACTCAATTACCAAGGCACGTTTTGAGGCAAGTAAAATAGCAGTCGCAAAAGCCTTAGAGGAGCTTTCTCCCGAAGATACTTTTAATATATTGATTTTCGATAAAAATATTACACAATTATCGCCCTTTAACCTTCCCTATAAACCCGAAAACATTGCATTAGCGAATGAATTCCTTGAAAATGAAAAGCATGGCGGCATGTTTGCTTCTACAGAGCTATACACTTCTCTTGGAACGATCGTTCCCAAAGTCGTCGCTGAAAATGAGGTCAATACAGCAATACTCCTATCTGATGGAGATACCTACTTAGCGGCAAATAGACAAAGGTCGGCAATAAAAAAATGGACGAACGACAATAAAGGCAAGGTATCACTCTATTGTTTAGCTACCGGCACAAACAACAATTTCCCCATGCTAGATGTCATTAGCGTCTTTAACAAAGGCTCTCTTTATGTGGCTAATAACAACCAGCACCTCGTAAAGGCTATTACTGAGTTAATGAGAGATATTAAACATCCGATAGGTAAAAATATTCTCACAACCGCCATTTCAAAAGATAAAAATGCTGACGTACAAATAGGTCCACCGCAACGAAGATCTCCAAATTTATATGAAAATAAAAATTACACTTTATATGGATCTACATCTTCTTTAGAAGATTTTTATATCTTCTTCCAAGGACGCTACTATGATAAGCGCATTAATATCAAAAGCCTCGTATCCTTCGATCAAGGACGCAAAGTGACTAACACCGAAATCGAAAAATTGTGGTCTATGCAAGAGGCATATCGACTATACGATCAATATATGGTCGACGGTGATATTGGCCATATACACGCTGCAAGAGAATTACTTGAAAAGTACGATATCCCTGTAGCTTTTAATTAATCGAAAGGATATGATCACCTCTACTCTATAACGTTTTAATTATTTTAAACTTAAAGCTTTCCTATGATTATTATTGGCGGAAAATATAAAGGAAAACGTCTTTTCACCCCTCAAGGACACAACACTCGTCCTACGTCGAGCCGGCTTCGTGAAACCGTCTTCAATATCGTGCAAAATCGAATCGAAGGCGCATCTTTTCTCGACCTTTTTGCTGGATCGGGTGCTATGGGATTTGAAGCTCTTTCAAGAGGAGCTGCTCGCGCATCATTTGTCGATAGCGATAGAAATAGCGCGACATCGATAAAAAAAAATGCCAATGCTATCGGAGTAAACAATCAAGTAAGTACTTTCAGCGAAGATGTCCTCCATTATATAGAAAAACTGGCCCGATCAAATCAACAATTCGACATTATTTACGTCGACCCACCTTACGAAAAAAACATTTTATACAGAGGGCATCGCGTGATGCTCAGCCTACTAATCCTTCAACTAGTCGATACCGGCAACCTCCTTACCCCTAGTGGAATTTTATTTATCGAAGAAGGAACAAAGATAGAGAATGAGGTTCTTAACTTAAAAAACCTTAAATTCAAAAGAACAAAAAAGTCTGGCCGCTCCTTTCTTCATGAATATACTACCCTAGAAAATGCAAGTAATTAACTGAAACAGAATACTCAATAAAGAGAATATACTGAATAAGTTAACTCATTTGTTAACATTCTCTTGCGCTATGATCTCTTTTAGGAATAATTTTCCAGAATATTCGAGATAATTTTTGAGCCCTTGATACTCCTGCTGCGAACCCGATTACTACCCAATAGCCCCTACGGTAATTCAGTATATCTAAATTTCACTCATGGTCTCGGTGACATCTTTGGTAAATCCATTATTGATTTTATTCAACATATATCATCATATATAACAATTATTAAAAACAAACAAAATCTTTATACAAATTTAACATAAAAAAATTATAATATTTATTAAAAATTAAACAAATTAAAAAACAAGGATGTAAAATATGACAAATGAAGTAAGTGCCATTCCAAATCAAGATATGGTTCAGCTTAGACAACCAACGTACAATCGCGATGCAAGCCTACGTACCGCTCTTGGAATAAAACTCGTTCACCAAAATTCTCAACTTTTTATGATTTCCGCTACCGTAGCTGCGCTGATTCCAGAAGAATGGGCACAATTTATCGAAAATTACTCGGATGAGCAAATCGCAAATGCTTTTGACAAAATGCCCGATTTACTAAAGAAAAATATAAAGGAACTTTACAAAGGACATACCCTATATAATCTCGCTGGAGCTGAAATTTTCCTAATTACTTCTACAATAAATAGAGGAGAGCAGATCTTAACAGCTAAACTTGCCTTTCAAGCCATTAATAGAAGCATGAGGCTTAGTAAGAAAACAGAGGAAAACAGCGACAACATCTCTAATGAAAATAAGGCAGTGAGAACTTTCGGCGATAGAATTACGGCAGCAGCAAACACGATCGCTCTAGGACGCATGTCTAGCAAAACGATTAATACCTATGCTGCAAGTGCCGGGGCTGGACTAGCCGCTGTTTTTCCTAAAAAAGCAGAGCCTATTAACGATAAAATTCAAAGTATGATCAATACAGCCTATGAAAAAATGCCAGCAATCGTCAGCTCCTCTTTACCCTGGTTATATTTAACTCACGAAGTGGCTTTAGAAGTTGGCTGTCCAATTGGCTACGGCATATCCACATCCATCAAAGGGTTAGAGCTCGGAGTTTCTGCGTATTTTGGTATGCAAATAATGATGCGCAATAGGAAGCGCTAAACAGAGCCTAATCAATAGAGAACGGTCTAAACGAGCACACTTCAAACTTTGGGATAGCTTTAGCTATTCCAAAGTTCATTCTCCCTGTTGCTTTTTTAACACTCATTTTTCAATAATTTTTTGCCCTACTGGACTTAAAGAAGCTACCCCCGTTAGTTTCTTTTCAATCGTAGGAGATCCCTTATATTTGATAGAGCTTGCCCCCGAGGCATTAACCGTCAGCTTGTCTTTAGTATTGACAATGACTCTAGCAGCTCCTTTAGCGTTGACAGTGGCAACGTTACTTATAAGCTCCAAACCTTGATATTGACCTGCACCAGCAACATCGATTGTCTGCCTTTCTATCGCCCCTTTAACATTTACCGTGGCTGACCCTTGAATTTTTAATGTCACTTCATTTCCAAAAAGCTGATGAATATTTACGCGACTTGCCCCTGAAGCTTTAATATCTAGAGAATCAACTTTTAAAAGATTTACGTTTGAAACCTTTGCAGAACCGCTGACAGATATAGCATTAACATCTTCGACTGCGAGGTAGTACTTTATAGGCTTTGCGGAACGAATAACTCCCTTCGTTTGAATGAGCAGCTCTCCATCGGTCACCGTAGTCTCGATTTGAGGTATGACTGACTTTTCTGCTTGAATTTTGATAATCTCCTGATTGATATCGCTAAAAATAAGCTCTCCAATTCCCTTTAAAGTAACCTTAGAAAAGCTAGGAATATTTCTAATATCGAAAGTGACAAAGTTGTTAGTGTTATTTTCTTCTGTAAATCCACATTTGCAACAAAGCAAGATAGATCCCAAAAAAAATAATTTAGGTACCAATTTCATTTGTTTCCTCGGATTATGTTAGTCACCAAAAAGTGAATTAAAACGATCTTCAGGTCCTTTTTTATCTTTTACACTATCTTCTTCTGTTTCACCAAATAATTTTTTCGCAACGTCAGTAGCATTTATATTTTTCTCTTTAATTTCTTCGGTAGGTAAAAACTCTTCGCAGTAGTTAAAATTTTCTCTATCTCGTATGGGATCTGTATTAGGAACCATGCAACTGTTAGGTAATCCTGGTTTATAAAAACGACACCCGACGCAACAGTGGAGATAACTATCGCACTCTTGACATACAGCCCTAAATCCTACTTTTTTCTCTAGCAGGTTAGCCCCACATTTCCAACATTTCATTATTATCGCAATTTTTAATTTACTTTGATATCAGCTTCTTCACCGTAATAATAGTCCATTTCATAAATTAAATCACCATCAGCATCCCATTTCATTTTTTCCATGGAGAACTCTATGATGATAGGTGATTTTCATTTTTACATTACTAGAAGGGAAGTAATCAACTTGTTCTCCCTCAAACTCGTCATTATCGTAATGGTACTCTTTCTTTAACACTTCACCAGGATACCACTCCAATAATTCACCTTGGTACTCTCCTTCAACAAGATTGTATTCCGCTCTTTTATTTCCTTCACTATCAAATTCTACAATTGGTTCTTTCAATTTACCTAACGAATCATAATTTGCAACGAGAGCATCTCCGCCATTTTCATGCTTACGATAATGTCTTCCCACTGGGGTTCCCTTAATATATCGTCCCTCGCCTTCAATGATCTCATTTTGAAAATAAAACGATTCTACGCCATTTTTATTTCCGAAAAAATATGTGACACAATAACTCACAGTCCCATCGTCATAAAATTTCCTATGTAAACCATGAGCAAGACCATTGAGGTAATGTTTCTCTTCTTGAACTGTTTTATTAGAATAATATTGGATTGAAGCTGGACTATCATTATCGTCGTGCAACAAGCCGTTAACATAGTTATATTTAGCTTTTAACGTCCCATCTTCATTCCACTCTTCTTGTATGCCAAAAGGGTGATTTAAAACATAGGTAGCTCGTTCCTTTAACCTCCCATTTTGGTAAAACTGTTCAGCAAGCCCCTGCTTTAATCCATTTTCATAATGTATCCTCGAACGAAGTACGCCATCGGAATAGTATTGTTTAGTTGGGCCTCGTAAAAGCCCTTTGTCATACATATAAATGCAATCAATAGATCCTGAAGAGGTAAACGATATGCAAGGGCCATGTGGCTGAATACGCTCCCCCGTTTCTTTAACAATAGGATCATTTTCGTCCAACAAGATAAGGTCTGTTTCGTATGTCAACGCGCCACTGCAGTCATATTCCATTTTTTTTACGGGAATTTTTTGATCATTTGCACGTTCTGATTTATAGAAAATAACAACTTTAGGGGCACCACTAGCATATTCTTCAGAAACTGTGAGTTCCCAATCTCCTTGCCGAGAATTTAATTTTATTAAATCTCTAATGCTAGGTAAATCTTTTGATGGCCGACAACTAGCTGACGAACTAAAAACGATGAAGATGAAAAAAGACATCAATGTTAATGACTTCATACAGAAATCTTAAACCTTCAATTATTATTATCAATAAAGATTTTAACTGAAGTTAAATGATTCTGTCCATCTTCTTTCCCTTAGACCCCAAACTGAAGCTAAACCTTTTTGAAAAAATGTTGTCGATCTATCGATAATTTGCTATAAAATGTAACAAAGAGAGAATATATAAATAAATTTCCTACTGCACATCTGTAATTAGAGCGCCCCATTGTTAAGTAAAAATTTATTTTTTTATTTTTTTTTGTTTATTACTAACGGCTTTAGATGCTTCGGATCAACCTCTTTGCTAGAGTCGATGACTATAGAGGAAAAGGTTGGTCAAATCCTTATGGTACATTTCCACGGGGAACAAGCAAATAACGACGCAAAAATACTTATCTCACAAGCTCATGTCGGTGGTTTTATCTACTTTAACTGGTCTAACGGATTAAACACTCCTCAACAAGTGCAGAATCTCAGTAATGAATTGCAAGAAATCGCCAATCGAAATTTAAATCCTATCCCTCTTCTTATCGCTGTCGACCAAGAAGGAGGTGTAGTAGCTCGCCTCAAACAAGGTTTCACTGTATTTCCTGGTAATAGTGCAATTGCAAGGACAAATATCCCTTCTTTTGCTGAAAAATGTGCCTATGCTACATCAATTGAATTAAAAGCTGTTGGAATAAATATGATTCTTGGACCAGTTGTCGATGTGAATGTCAACCCTCTTAATCCTATAATAGGCGTTCGTTCATTTAGTAACTCACCAGAAACAGTCACTATCTTTGCAAAAGAAGCCTTAAAAGGTTATGAAAGAGCACGTATAATATCTGTCCTCAAACACTTTCCTGGCCATGGAGATGTAACTCTTGACTCTCATGCAGATCTTCCGATTGTTGACAAATCCTTAAAAAAACTCAATGAAACAGAACTTTATCCATTTGCTTCTTTATCTAAATATGCTAATGCCATAATGACAGCACATTTATTAGTTCCTGCGCTCGATCCTTTTCGCTGTGCAACCCTTTCAAAATACATTATTGAAAATATTCTTCGAAAAAATTTCAATTACAATGGAGTTGTTATCACAGACTCTTTGGTAATGAAAGGATTTTTGACTAACTGTCCAAATATAGAAGAGGCTGCCATCAGAGCATTTGAAGCTGGAAGTGATCTATTAATTTTAGGGGGAAAACAACTTCTCGATGAAGATCGATTTGAACTGACTACAAAAGATACGCTTCGTATATACCATCATCTTTTAGAAGCTGTATACTCAGGACGCATTTCAGAACAAAGACTCAATGCCTCAGTAAATAGAATATTATCTATGAAACAAAAATATAACCTATTTAATTACTCTCCTTCAAAAAGCCAAGATATTGAAAGTAACATAAACACGGATTCACACAAAAAACTCGCAAGAGAAATTGCAAATCTTTCCCTAAACAACGATGCAAACAACTGCACTCACCCTCAAAAATTTAATGAAATGCGCGTAGCCGTCTTTGCTCCGAAACTCACAGAATACGAAATTAATCACACAAATATCTCTAGAATCGGTAAAGAAACAAAAACTATGTTCTTTGAACAACTTAACCCAACTGAAATAGAGTGCGCTATAGCACATAAACTTGTTAATTGGGCAGAAACAATTATCGTCTGCACCTACAATGCATGGAAAAATGATCGGCAAGTACAATTTATTAAATCGCTTAAAACACTAAACAAACCTATAACGATCATTGCATTGCGCGATCCACAAGACGGTAAAGTTTTACAAAATGATGTAAATTTTGTGATTTCTACTTTAAGTCCCGATTCATATTCCATACAATCAGCCATCGATATACTAACTGGAGTAACAAATGCTTTTTAAATTTTTATTACTTACACTTTCTGGGATTTTTCTTTTACAAGAAGCTCACTCAATCACCATCCCACAAGAAACAGCAAAAAAGATTGGGCTAAAAATATGGTACAACGAATGTGCTGGGACTCTTTCAGGTTTAAGCACATGGAACGATGGCGAAGAATTTGCTTCAATGGGAATAGGTCATTTTATTTGGTACCCCAAAGGAAAAGCCGGTCTTTATAAAGAACAATTTCCAAGCCTCCTTAAGTTTCTAGAAGATAATCAAGTTACGCTACCTAAATGGCTAAATACGAATAAAGAGTGCCCATGGAAAAACAGAGAGGATTTTTTACAAGATACAGAAAGAGAAAAACTTGTAGAACTGCGCACTCTCCTTGTCTCTACGGTAGATTTACAGGTTGTATTTATGACACAAAGGCTTGAGCAAGCACTTCCAAAAATGCTCAAGTCTGTTTCTGAAGAAAAAAAAACTCATATCAAGAGACAATTTTACCGCGTATCAGAAAATCCCAATGGATTATACGCTCTTTTAGATTACATAAACTTCAAAGGAGAAGGGGCTTCTGAAAAAGAACGCTACAATAATCAAGGTTGGGGGCTTCTTCAAGTATTGGAACAGATGCCTATTCATTCAAAAAGTAGTGCCATAGAGGATTTTATTAATTCAGCAAAAACCGTTCTAGCACGTCGGGTTGCTAACTCGCCACAAGAACGTGGAGAAAAACGCTGGCTAAAAGGTTGGTTTAATAGATTAAACTCTTATAAAAATAAAAATTCGTAAATTTCAATAAACTAAACCATCAAAAGATAGTAAAGAATTTAAAAGAAAAAAAAAGCAAATTTTATTGCATTATCTTCATTGATCTGATACATGTAAACGAAGAGAGGGTTACTAACACAGATACAATAATTTCAGTAGCACTTTCAAGGAAGAAAGAACTTAATCCAGGGAAAGGAGTAAGCTATGAAAAAAATTGATCTTAAAAAACTGGCTGTGATGGGTATTGCAAGCGGTGCGCTTCTCGCATCTCAGTCAGGAGAAGCAGTAAATTACACTCAGTCATCAGGCCAAGGCACTTACCTCGCAGGAGGTCAAGGTTGCGGAGGATCCAGTGGCTGTGGTGGAAAAAGTCACGGAAGTGATATGAACAACAGAGCTAATGGCAATGGTAATGGTTCATACGACTATAATAATGGAAGTAGAACCAACGACAGCGCTAATGGCACAAACTACTACGAAAATAAAGACAACAGCAACAGCGGAAGTCACTGTGGTGGAAAAAGCAGTTGCGGTGGAAAAAAAGGAAACATGGATGACAAAGACTCTATGAATGATACTGATCATATGAATGATCAGGATCAAAAAATGGATTCCCAGTCTCTTCCAAGACCTTCTTATCCAGAATCTTACTCTAGCCAATCTCGTTCAGAACACTTCTCACCACGCACAATCAAACACAACGATAACCCTAGTAAAGCGATGAACAACTCATCGTATAATAATACTACGAGAAATCGTTACTATCGTTAATATTTTTCAACAGAGTCCGAAAGGACTCTGTTGACCTATCATTTATCTTTCCTTCCTAACGAACAGCAAAGAACTATACTGATTATTTAACGAAAACCTTGCTGCTGGATTTGGACACAAACCGAATTTAAATTAACTTGACACTCGAGACTCTTTTTGAAACATTAGAATTAATCACCAAATTGAGGGCATATGACAGAAAAAAACCTACCTAATTTAGGCATCGGCATAGGGCTACGCCCCATTCATTATGAAGCCATTTTTAATAATGAACCTGATATCGACTGGTTTGAAATCATCAGCGAAAATTTTATGGTAGATGGAGGAAAGCCACTATACAACCTAAATAAAATCCTCGAAAGATATCCGGTCGTTCAACATGGCGTTTCTCTAGCTATTGGTAGCCCCGATCCTCTCGATTTTGACTATTTAAAGAAATTAAAAGCCCTTACTAAAATAACCAAAACTCCTTGGGTATCAGATCATTTATGCTGGGGCCACCGTCCTGGATCCCACTACCACGACCTTTTACCTCTTCCCTACACGAAAGAAGTCATCAAATATGTCGTCGAAAGGGCGCGTATCGTACAAGATTATTTAGAACTCCCTTTTGCACTCGAAAATTTATCCTCATATGTCGGTTTTAAAGCCGATGAAATGCCCGAATGGGAATTCTATGGAACAATAGTCGAAGAAGCTAACATTTCAATGATGCTCGATATCAACAACATCTATGTTTCAAGTAGAAATCATGGATTCGACCCAAATGACTATATCACCAATATTCCCATTAACCGCGTTATTCAAATCCACCTAGCCGGTCATAGTGATTATGGTAAATATGTTCTTGATACCCACGATAACCATGTCTGCGACGAAGTATGGCAGCTCTACGCTGAAATTTATCCAAAAACCGGGGGAGTGTCGACTTTGCTCGAATGGGACGACAATTTTATTAGCTTCGAAGACACGTGGAAAGAAGCCCTGAAAGCAAAACAATTTCAGGAAAATATTGAATCTAAAATTGATAAGAAGATTCATCTCAACAAACCAAAAAAAACTGTGAGTCAATGAACAAATACGACGAAAAAGTTCCACAATCTCTAAAAAATCTTCAAGACTGGTTTGCTAGTATCATAACTATGCCTATTGATGACGACAGTCAAATGAACGCTATATCTCCTTTTGGAACCCCAATGACAAACGAAGCTGCCAAATACATCACCCCTAGCCCCACATTAACACCCGAAAAAAGAATTCAACTCTACAACCAGCAATATTGGTGGAGGCTTCTCGCAACCTTACACGAAAATTTTCCGACCGCAACTAGCCTTCTTGGTTATCATAATTTTAACGATTGGATTGCTGTCCCCTTCTTAAAAGATAACCCACCAGACAATTGGTCACTAAGCTTGCTCGGAGCCAAACTACCGTTGTGGGTACAGGAAAATTATCGTAAAGAAGACCGATTGCTAATACTAGAAACAATCTCTATTGACTGGGCTTATGTCTACAGTTTTTATGCGAGTCAATTGCCTACGTTACAAATTACTGAAGATGGTGATGTTTCTTTTACAAAACTACACCTTCAACCACACTTACAATTATTCACATTACACCACAACCTGCTTCCTTTTAGAGAAAAAATTCTCCAAAAAAATCCTGAATATTGGTCTACTCATGATATTCCTCCGTTAGAGTGTAAAAACAAATACAGCTTTGTAATTTATCGCAACCATGAGTATAATGTAGGCTGGTTACAAATTGATAATTATGAATATTCCCTTCTCTCCCAATTTACTAAAGGCCTCACTATTGAGGAGGCATGCCATTGGATAGAAACAAGGGATCTAGAAACAAAAAAAACCGCTACCCACAATTTGAAAGACTGGTTTCAAAAATGGACAACATGCGGTTGGCTCGGAATAAAAAATGAAAAAACAAAATAAAAAAATATCCTGCCGAGAAGCAGCTTATCTAGCATACCTCAACTCTCAAAGAGCTGAATCTTTTATTAGCGACTCTCTAATACAGTGGAAAAATTCTACGGAAGTCCTTGAAAAAGATTATCGTCTCGCACAAGAAATTGCATTTGGAACCTGCAGAATGGCTGCTGCATTAGAATTTTATGCAAAACAACTTACCGATAAAAAATTAACTCTTAAAAGAAAAGAGCGCTGTCTTCTCCACACAGCACTATATCAATTTTTTTTCTTAGATAAAATACCTCTATATGCCATTACAAATGAAAGCATCTCAATCTCAAAAAAATACTGTCATAACACTTTCACTAAATTTTTAAATGCTGTTCTTCGTAAACTTCCTTCTACTAAATTAACGCTCCCTTCTAACGATTCCATAAACTCTTTAGCAATCAGAAATTCTTACCCTACGTTTTTTGTGGAACAACTTATCAAAAGCTATGGGTTAGAACAAGCAAAAGATATATTACACTCAGGTAACCTTCCTGGAAAAGTTTTAGCAAGAGTACGCTGCAAAGAACCAACCCTCGAAAAATTTGAAAATAACCAAGTTAATATGGTTCATGTTGAAAATTCTATAGACCTCCACAAAATAGCCAATACTCCAGACTATTATATTCAAAATATCACTCCTGTTTTACTCCTTAATACTCTAGCACAAAACTTAAATCCCCCCTCTTCAATCCTAGACCTCTGTTCGTCACCCGGAGGCAAACTTATTGCCTGCCACGATCTATACCCAAATAGTAAGCTGTTTGCGAATGATATATCCCCACATAAACTCGAAATACTCAAAAAAAATCTACACACATATTCGATAAAAGCAACAGTCACAGAAGGGCCTGGACAAGACTACTCGACTCATGAAAAATTTGATTTAATCATTCTTGATGTCCCCTGTTCAAACTCTGGCGTTCTCAATAAACGTCCTGAAGCGCGGTGGCGACTAAGTACAGAAAGCTTAAAAGATCTCAATACAACACAAGTAAAACTTCTCAACAAAGCCAAAGACCTCCTTAGCGAAAAAGGTGAAATATGGTTTATGACCTGTAGTATCCTTCCCGAAGAAAATGAAAAACTCATCGAAACTTTTGCAAAGGAAAACCAATTCAACATACGTACATCAAAGATGATTCTACCAAGTAGCGACGGTTACGATGGAGGATTTGCCTGCGCTCTCTCGCGTTCTTAGGTAGATTTTATACCCGGCAGGCTCTTGCATAAATAGGAAATTTTCATCGAGATCACAAGTTTTAACTTTTCTCTCTAAAATTTATTGGGATTGGTATTATTGTTTGTTAAGATTGTAGTTTTTCGGTATTCTCATTAGAACTTTAAACCTCTGAATAGGATAATCTAATGAATGTCGACGCCACAAAATCAGAAAACTTTCCCTTAATTGTCATTTTGTCTAAAGAAACCGATTTTAATGAAGAGTTTTACTCTTTTTGTACTGAAACCTTCAAAAACAAAGCTGAAACAAACGAAGATTGTCTTTGGGATAAACTTGCTGATAAATATTCTATATTACCATGTCCCGACAATGAATTATTCCCCACCGTTTTATCCTTTCTCGAAAACTGGGATTCAAATACGCTAACATCGATCGAAAAAAAACAAGAACGAAAACTCTACGACTGTTTTTTTATGAGTCAGCACAATCCCGACTACAAAACTAAATGTATCTCATGGATAAAAAAGGATAAGACCATAAAATATAACCTACGTCTACGAGGGACAAATCAGTATGAGTTCGTTCAAGAACAGTTCGCTGAGCTATTAAATTGGCCTCTAACTCCTAAAGAAGCTGAAAAGCAATTTGCATTGGAAAAACAACTACTAATTCAAAGGAAATATCCACTAAACTCAAAAGTTACTGTGAGCTCAGAAACCTATTTTTCTGGTGAACATCACGAAAAAATTGAATTCAATACCGATACCTCTATCAGTCGTATTTATACGGATTTTCAAAAACTCAAAGACTCGACACTCCCCAGCCCAATAACATTGAAGAGATTTAGCTTAACCCCCTCAATTTCTCAAATAACAAAAACAATAATCACTAAAGAAAAAGTAAAAGTTATACAAACGCTTACTTAACTCTCAGTAAAAACTGATAAAACCTCTTCTCTCACAATTTGTCTTGCCTCTTCATAGGTGTACTCATACAAATAAGCCCCGTTCCCATTCTGCGTTCACACTTTTTAGGGGTATCGATAAATTGGTGCATATTCAAATCCACTTTCACCTGATTAACTCTTGGATCTGTCATTAATTGATACCTAATAGCATCAATAGCGGGATGGTTAATTTCACGTGTCACCAATGCTCGATAGTGGGTGTATAACATCGAAATTCGAATGTCACTATCTTTATGATATTGACAAAACCCTTGATAACCAATTAAATAAGAAATGATATAAAATCCAGGGGAATGCTGAGTGCGAAAATTAATAAAATTTTTACTTGTTTTATCGTCAATAATTCCCGGAGTTAAAATGTTTTTATGTTTATTAGGATCGAACTTCTCTAGCACTGTTCCCTTGTATATTTTATTTTTGGCAAATTAAGAAGCAACGATACCAAATTGTTCGTCATCGTCAATTAAAAAATCGAAATACTCCGTCCAATAGTTATGTCTATGTAAAATAAATATTTTTTCAGTCATAATTTTCACAGTTCTCCAAAAAAACATATAACATAGTGCGTAAATAGATAAAATACCTTGTCTCAAAGTTAATTTTTCTTCATAATTAGGGGCGTATGAGTTAGATATAGTATGACATAAGTAAAACATAATTAATAACAACAATAAATAATAATAAGAGAAGCTTTGATATTAAATACCCCCGAAAAACGCATACACGCAAGAGGATATAAAAAACTTTCCTCATTTACGTATCTGAACGTCACCCAATTTCTTGGAGCGCTCAATGACAATATTTTCAAGCTTCTGCTTGTCTTCTATTTTATACAAATTGAAGGAATAGAAAACAGTCATAAAATATTAGCTGCTTCAGGAGCTACTTTTGTAGCCCCCTTTTTATTATTCTCGACATCATCCGGAATACTTGCCGACAGATTTAGCAAGCGTAATATCATTATTCTTACTAAAGTCATGGAACTTATCATTATGATATTGGGGGTTGCTGCTTTCTACTACCAAAGTAAGCTGGGATCCTTTTCAATATTGTTTCTACTTGCTACTCAAAGTGCTATTTTTGGACCCTCTAAATATGGAATCATCCCTGAAATTGTCCAGGAAAATAAAATCTCCAAAGCAAATGGCTTAATGACTTCATTCACATTTCTTGCGATTATTCTTGGAACATTTTTAGCTTCTTTTATTCTAGATATTACAGATAAAAACTTCATTCTCGCTGCATCGATGTGCTCATTTTTTTCCTTAATTGGCCTAGTAACAAGCCTTTGCATCGAATACACACCCCCTTCAGGTTCTTCAAAAAAACTTACTTTGCTGTTTATTAAAGAAATTGGGGAGTCGCTAAACATTGCACGGCAAGAACCCTCACTTTTATTAGCGATTGCCGGCTCGGCATTTTTCCTTTTCCTCGGAGCATTTACTCAGCTAAATATGATTCCCTTCGCAGTACAATCGCTGCACCTCACAGACATTCAAGGAGGATACCTCTTTCTTCTCACAGCAGTAGGTATAGGTACGGGATCGATGATTGCAGGAAAACTTTCTGGTCACAATGTCGAATTAGGACTTGTTCCTTTAGCAACTATTGGAATTACCATCTCTCTTTATCTGCTCGATTTTTTCTCTGATACCTTAATCGTAATCATTCCAATGGTAGTCATCGTGGGCCTTTTAGGAGGTATCTACCAGGTGCCATTAGATTCATACATTCAAGTTGCAAGTCCCAATAAACACAGAGGACAAATCGTTGCTGTTACCAACGTATTTAGCTTCTTAGGAGTATTGGCCGCATCGGTAATTGTATACATGGTTACTGAAGTGTTTGGACTACACGCTGACAAAGGGTTTTCTCTCGTTGGAAGCATATCACTTTGTGTCAGCGTTGTATTTATGTTTCAGTTTTTTGATTATCTGACACGCTATATATGCATGATACTTTCAAAACTACACTTTCAATCGACAATTACGGGGCTCGAAAATATTCCTGCAAAATCTGCTGTCTATGTATGTCAACATACAGCATGGAACGACACCCTGTTGATGCTCGGCGCGCAAAATCGTCGCGTCCGTTTCTTTATCGAACAAGAGCAACATCACCATAAGTTCTTTAGTCGACTTTACAAGCTTCTTAGAGTTTATATGCTGCCATCTATCGAACCTCTTGAAAACAACGAGTCAACTCTAAAAGCTATCAAAAAAACCCTCAACAAAGGGATTTCAGTCTGCATCTTTTTTGAAAATGAAGATATTGCCGATGAAATAGCAAAGCTCGAAAAATCTTACCATTTTAGAGAGATTCTCGAAGAAACAAATACAGAAATGGTTCCTGTCACGATTGAAAAAGGAACAAAAGATAAACAATCTCGTTTCTTCACGAAACTCATGCAGAAAATTCGCGTACCGGCAGCGATCAATTTTGGCGAGTAGCGCCTTTTGAACGCTGTCAGTATCCAAATCGAGCAGTAAGGTAATCTTCGGTCCCCACACACAAAAAACATGCACCCGCGAAAATACTCTTAGCCATAATTTTTTTGACAGAAAATATGAGAAAATGAAACGCAAAGACGCAAAGAAATTTTATAATCAGTGATCACTCTACTCAATTATGTCTCATACTCTTACGAAAGGAATAATTCTCCTTATCGTTATATCGTTATATCGTTATATCGTTATATCGTTGAGAACTATTTAAGTTTGCCATTACACTCAAGTACATTTTTATTAAAAATAAATATCCTTTGTAGACAAGCTATCACAACCACATCAGAACTTTAGCTACGTAAGGTGAGTTAGTCAGAAAGCATAACTTATTATTGGTCACGAGTTAGGCTTGATTTATTTCTTTGCGTCTTTGCGTTTCATTTTCTCATGATTTCTGTTAAAAAAGTTATGGGTAAAAGTATGCCCGCGAAGAGGGTGCCGGAATAATATCTCAGTGCCTAAACATTTAAACGATACTCATTTTCTAAAAACTCCACAGCCTTTTTACCATTGAAAAACTCACACTTGTGGAGTTGAAATTACCATCTATTTACATGAACTTTTTTTATAGTCGATTAAATCTAAAATTACGTACTTTATCTTGCATATTAAAGAAAAGCATGGTCGATTGTCTATGAAAGATTTTTAAGATATACAGAAGTAAAAAAATTAAATAGTCAAAATTATAGGATAAAAAAAACCTCTCACAAGAGTTTGTGAGAGGTATAAATATAATAAATTAGAATGCGTAGATAACTTCGCACTTAACTTGTGAAAAAGAGTGCTTGCCACCGAAATCTTTATCGATCTGACGTGACCAGGCAGCTTTTACATCCATTGTAATATTATCTGTGAAAGCATACAGAGCTTCAAGTCTAAATCCTTTGAAGTTTGTATTGCCTTTTCCACCATTTGTGAAACTATTGTGCTGAACATTTCCGTTACCGATACCAGAAACATCATCATCTGGAATAGACTTAGCTTCTACCCACTGGTACTGAGCTTTAAATGCATAGTCACCACGGCGAACAACTTCACCCACAGTAAATCCAGCAAACCATGCACAATTAGCTTTTGAGTCTATATTTCCTTCAGAACTCACGGTCTCTTTTGAAGCGTCGTGATTAATAAGGAATGCTCCAAAAACGTTTGCTGGTACGCAAAGGTAGTCAGGTTCAAAATTATAAACGAGAGAAACCTGTGAGTTCATGAAATCTGCGCCAACAGGATTTTTTACTCCACAACGATTTGTTCCATTTTTTCTCCAGTCAATGAAACTATATTTAACATCAATAGATGTATCCATTACATCGTTAAGGCCACCTTCAATAACCCAAGCGTAGTGGTTACAAGTGTAGTCAACAATAAATCCACCAAGACGTACATAGTAATCACCTACACAGTCAAAACAGCTATCATACTTCAGTAAAGCACCATCAAAGCGACTTAGGAACTGAACTTCGGAATAAAATACTTGGTAAAGACGTCTACGGCCAACTTCGAGATCAAAACGAGTACATCCATCACAAAGTAGATTATAACCTAAGTATGCTTTCTTTAAATCTACATCGCACCCTGAACCACTACCATGAAGACCTTCAGGATCATTTTTACAGCTATGATCATTAGCAACACCAGCACCATTGTCAAATGCTAGATGTGCTACAGACCATGCTCTATCGCAAACATAGTCAAAACGCAAGTTAAACTCTGCATCAAAATCATTACGGCCAACAGCTTTGCCCGCTGCATTGACAGCATTACCACCGCGAAGTCTTCTACCGTTATCTTTTTCACATCTATGACGCCAGTCAACACGAACGTCACCACTTAGAGTCAAATTGCATGATTTTTCGTTAACGTTAATTGTTCTTTTCGTATTGATATAGTCGTATAAAGCATCCCAATCTCTTTCATTAAGGTCTTGATCGTATTGTGAGATATCACTAGCATCGCATCGAACATCGTCTGCATGTACTACAGGCTGCGCAAAATTCATTATCGCTACTAAGGGCAGAATAAATTTCAATAATTTCATTGTTTTCTCCGATTTTATATTTTTTACTCATTGAAAAATCATTTTTTCAGTTAATGAGTTTTTTTGTCGTAAACATGAAATCTTTTGTACATCAAATTTTGAAAAAAGTCAACGAAAAACTAGACACAGGAGTAACTTAAGAAATATAAGAACCTAAAAAAAGCATGTTTTTTTAGGTTTAGAAATCCAATCTAAGACCTATGGTTAGCTGAAGAGAGTTCCATTTAAAGTCATCAATATCGAAGATTTCGTTATCGATGTTTTTACCTCTACCACACTCTAGCTCCCACATTTGGTAGGTTCCATGAATAAATCCATTCCATCCACGGCATAGCTCTACATCCATACCAGCATTAAAAACAAGTCCATATCCCCATCCACAATCATTCCTTTTCCTCTCATCGAAAGTAACGTTATTGATAGTGATTCCTTTGCTTTTAAACTCGCCTTCATAACCAGACCAATGAAGTTCGACACCGAAAAATAAATCCCACCCTCTATAGTAGTCAAAATACGTATCGAAACCTATCCATGGACCATACCACCAACCACAATACTCCTCTTCAAGTCCGGTAATACAAAGACCACTTGTCAAGTCAGTAAAAGTATCAATTTTGATATGTTGATTTTGAGAGACAATATCTTGATAATGCCAAGAATACCCGACCAAAGGAGTGATTCTATACCCACAATAATCCACAGAAGATATCGCGCCAAAGCCGAGAGTAGCGTCCCAAACATTACATCCATCAATACACCCCTTTCTTGTTATAGTGAGGTCATCGATATTTGTAGTTGTCTTTGAATCACCATCTACAAGCCAACCGTAATTAAACCGCCCCTTGACCAGCATATTGTCGAAAGTAATAAAATTACCAAAAGCTGAAATTTGATGAATTGTCATCTTATCAAAACAGTCTTGAATATCTTCTTTAATAGCCCAACAGGTTTGTTCAAGCTCATAATCAATTTTGTCACACCGATACGTATATCCCACTCGAAAATCAGCGTTTGCAAAAAAGGTGTCACAACACCCCGCTGCTGAAAGAGAACTATTCGTTGATATCACTGTTGTGACAAAAAAGAAGATGTATTTAAAGTAATGATTCATAGCTACCATTCCAATAGACGTAAAAACTAAAACTTTAAATTATACAACTTTTACCATCAACCTTTTTATTTACCTACATACTCCCGAGGCTGTGTAAAAACTCCCCAGTCTGGTTTCTTTCTCGAGCCATCAAGCCAATGTTTCCAAGAAACCATTGGCACGCCATCGACACCTAGAGGGTCAACTCGCCAAAATTCTACAGCTCCCGTTCCTGGATTGACGACGAAAGCAAAATCATCTTTCACCCAATTGGTATCGGCAAAAACAATAGGTCGAGGCATTGAAAATTTTTCTTTTTCACAAATTTGTTTTACCAAAGCATGATAGTCATGTGGAAAAGACGTTTGTTCTGTTACCAAGCAAATAAAAGCCTTACAAACTTCTTGAAACTGTTTAGCCCCCATAACAGTTTCCCCTAAAACTTTAGCTGTAAACTCATCAAAACATTGAGTAGCCTCGTTAATACTCTTCTCTGAGAGATCCGGAAGCTGCTTGAGTACAATTTCCATTCGCTCTTTTACTTTATAAACAGGAATGATGGGTAAACAAGCGTAAAGTTCGCTGTCGATAACATGACTAGAGAGGACCGGATTTCTTCGATATTGTAAACCAGGATTAGACTCCATTCCATACACCAAGTAGTCGCGAAAAACTTGAGGCGACATAGACCCTTTTAAACCCCCAAAACTTTGATGAAAGTAGTGTTGATAATCAATAGGCACTTTGGGAAGCAAACGTTTGACAATATACTGCATAGCATCCGCATTCAAAATTTGATCGTCGATAAAACGTTCCATAGGAAAAATCATCTTATCGCGAATAAACGTATAAGAGTATTCGTCGTTATCCCACGCTTCAAGAAAAGGGCTGTCTCCAGGTTTTAGTAAAAATGCATGTGTAGGTGAATGCATAAGCATCGATTTTTTAGGGTTTTCTTTGTACTCATCAGCAAGAGTATAGGGAACTTCTTTTAGTGTATCGACCAAAAACACAAGTAGCTCCTGAGGGTTTTCCACCCAACGCGAAATTGATTTTGGCTGATGTTCTCTGTGGAAATAGACACTAACGAGGGTGTTGAGATTTCCTCCAGAAGTATAAATCCACGGTTTTTTTGTCACCTTCTCTAAATTTTGTAACGGATTTTCCACTTTTGGCTGGTTATGCGCTGCTGCCATCCGATGAAAGGTTGACTCCAAAAATTCCTCTGTACGTATATGACTTACAATTTCAGTCGTTATCTCAGTCAGAGCTTTGTCTAACCCTTTAAACCTTTCCTTTCCATCCATTTGCCTTTCGGCTGCAATAAAAAAACTTACGAGAGCTTCAATAAATTCTTGAGGAGAATTAATAACTGTCCATTGGGATGTGTTTGATCGGCCATGCTTACATAAAAGCCTAAAACCGGCTGGCGTGTCATCATAAGGACCTACTTCGACATCGACAAGTTCAGGATCATAAACCTCCTGAAAAAATTCGGGAAACAGGTTTATATAAAAATCTATTAACACGTCAAAAAAATTGGCAATCCTTTGGGCATTTGCGTGAGCATCATCGCGCAACCCTTGAAGGATTCCAAGCTCCGTAGCTTTTGCTCTGTAGTCAATCTTCAACCAACGCGCCTCATCCTCCGAAGATGCATTTTTAAGGCGCCGCTCGAGTATTTTCACTTGAGCGAACATTTGCTCATATTGAAATTGATAATCTTCGACTTTCGAATTAAACTCTTCTAATTTTTTTTTGAGTATTTCAAAAAGGCAAGAACCTATTCCTCCGACATCGTCATGCCGAAGTCCAAGGCTAGAATATAAGTTCCACTTCGAAAACTCACCTTTAGTTTCTGCAAAAGATGCCAGAGTGTACTCCCAACAACGAAGCAAAGCATTGTCACTAAATTTTTTATATGATTCCTTAACAGATTTATAAGCCTCTTTATACTGAGGGACCAATAACCCTTTACCCGTAGGGCGCTTTCCTGCTTTGGGAGCTTGCATCATCAAGTTACCGTGAGACATCCCCGGTATGCGACTGTCGTACTCTAAGATATCATCTGCCGTAAGAGAAAAGTGATTTAATAAAATTCCCTTAAAAATCTCTTCTGCAGTGATAATAAACTGGGTCCCTATTGGACGTTTTTCTATTAAAAATTCTTTAATCAGAGCTTGAAGTTGTAATATTTTATTTTTTATGGGTGCTTCAGGAGATATAACCCCTTCATTTTCCAAAGCTGTAATTAAACCGGGTTGACTACAAATCTCTAGGGATCCTTTAACTGGATCTGTCGACATAATAAAAGGGCGTTTTAAATCCCCCGCACCGGTACTCGCACTAAAAGGAACTGAATATTCTACCCCTCCAAACACTCTCTTTAATTGCCCTGAACTAAACAGCTGACTAATATCTGACAAAAATTGCAGGGGTTGCTCGTCGTGAACAATGATAGCCGGTGCTGTTGCAAAGCACGACCCGAGAGCTTGCCTCAGATAGCACATGAGCGCACAAAGGGCAGCTCGACGTGCATGAGCATTATTAACGGCATGTTTTGGAGGTAAATCTAAAGTTTCTCTAATAATTTCATCGGCAACAGGATGCATATAAGGTTTTTGGATAGCCTGTAATGCATGATTTAACTCTTTACTCTCCGCAAGCATTTCTAACACTTTCAAAATATGTTCTTGGCGACGAGTATCGTGCTGGCGATCGGGCCCTAAAAAGTAAAGGTGTTCTTTAAGCCTTTCAATAAGGATCTCTAGTGTGTTTTTATCAACACTCCCGTTTTCGTTAATAACGAGGTTAGCAATCCTTCTAGTTCGCTGATTATTTCGTACAGCAGAACTATCTTGCAAGCTATTACTATCAATACGTACACTGAGGCCATCGTACTCTTCAGAACAAACACGTTTCAGGTTATCTGAGTCGAGCTTCTGCTCTATTTTCCGTTGCCTTACCACATAGGAATATATTTTTGAATAAAACTCCGGAGCTTCAACAGTACACTTGATAAAAGACTTTATTTTATTAATTGCATCGATTAGCACAAAATTTCCTTATTATCTCTATAGGGTTCCTACTTTATTTTAAAGAAATTCGCTATAAAGGAAAACCCTAGATATTACTAACTTATATTTTCAGTTAAGATATAGCTTTCCATGCGCAATATTTTATTCTTTAACAGAAATGTGTCGAAAAGCGCAAAATCTCCAATATACTGAATGAAATTTCTATTACCCCCGTCTTTCCAAAAAAAAATTTATTGAAACATCCTTCATTTATTCTTTTTGAAAAGTAGTGACAAATCCCAAAATTAATGTATAATACCAGCATAAATTAAAATCACTAGTATCTCAAGGAAGGCAATTTTCCATGTTCATTAAACTAAAAGATGGATCATCCATAGAGCTACCCGATGGTAGTACAGCTCAAGACCTCGCTAATCAATTAAATCTCAAGGGTCCAGAACAAGCCCTCGCTGCATGCATCAACGGCACAACGCGCGACCTCGCAACCCCCCTCAGTGACGGCGACGAAGTCATCATTTGGAATTTTGACGACAAAGAAGGTCAAGAAATTTTTTGGCACACTTCCGCTCACGTTCTCGCTCAAGCAATTCTTCGCATATGGCCCGATGCTAAACCAACAATTGGTCCACCTATTGAAAGTGGATTTTACTACGACTTTGCTAACTTACAAGTCTCTGAAGACGACTTTCCTCGCATAGAAAAAGAAATGCAAAAAATCGTCAAAGAAAACCACAAATCGAAACGCGAAACCTTTTGCTCAAAAGAAGAAGCTATCGAAGCTTTCAAAGATAATGAGTACAAAATAGAGCTTATCAACAGTTTCGAAGACGATTCTGAACTCAGTGGCTATCGCCAAGGAGAATTTTTCGATCTCTGCCGTGGGCCACACCTTCCCAATCTCGGAAAAATAAAAGCCCTTAAGGTTCTCAAAACATCGGGAGCCTACTGGCGTGGAGACTCTGAAAATGAAATGCTCACTAGAATCTACGCAATCACCTACCCAGACAAAAAACTATTAAAAGACTATCTATTCTTCTTGGAAGAATCAAAAAAGCGCGACCACAAAATACTAGGTCCAAAACTCGATCTTTTTTCTCTCAAAGAAGAAGCGCCAGGTATGCCCTTCATTCATCCGCACGGAATGATGATTTGGACAGAACTGACAAGATATATCACCTCTCTCCTTGTCAAACACAACTACCACGAAATCAAAACGCCAGCCATGATGGCGCGCGAGCTGTGGGAAAAGTCGGGACACTGGCAAAACTATCGCGAAAACATGTTCACTTCCGAAATTGAAAAACGCGATTACGCCATTAAACCGATGAACTGCCCAGGAGGCATGCTATTCTTTAAATCGAGTGTTCACAGCTATCGAGAGCTCCCTCTTCGCGTAGGAGAAATTGGTAATGTACACAGAAACGAACCCTCAGGAGCCCTTTCCGGTCTGTTCCGCTGCAGAAGCTTTCACCAAGACGATGCCCACATTTTTATGCAGCCCAAAGATATCAAAAGTGAAATTATCGGCATCCTCGAACTTGCCGACGAAATATACACAACCTTTGGGTTAACCTACCGCCTAGAACTGTCAACCCGCCCGGAAAAAGATACGATCGGTACCGATGAAGACTGGGAAGTCGCAACAAAAGGACTTCAAAGCGCACTTGACGAGTACGGCAAGGAATACCGTATCAACGAAGGCGATGGCGCTTTCTATGGCCCGAAAATTGACTTCCACATCCAAGATGCCCTCAAAAGAACATGGCAATGCGGAACAGTACAGCTCGACATGGCTTTACCTGAACGTTTCGAACTAGAATACACTGCCGACGATGGGACTCGCAAACGTCCGGTCATGCTACACCGCGCTATTTTTGGATCCATAGAAAGATTTTTCGGTATCGTCATCGAACATTACGGCGGAAAATTCCCGCTATGGATCAGCCCACGACAAATCCGCATACTCACCGTTGCCGACAGACACCTTCCTTACGGTCAAGAGATCGCAAAGCAACTAAAAGATGAAGGATTCCATGTTACTGTTGATGACAGTAGCGAGTCAGTTGGTAAAAAAGTGCGTACAGCGCAATTAGATCAAGTCAACTACATGATCACCCTTGGTGATAAAGAAGTTGAGAACAAAACGATCAACCTAAGGACACGCGACAACGTGGTTCATGGAGAATTAAATTTTGTCGATTTCCTACAGAATATCAACGACGAACGGAAACAACGACTAGAAAGGTCACCTTATTCTTCCAAATAATAGTGTGAATAGAGTAAATTTGTAATGCATTTGGGTATCCAAATGCATTTTACTCACACTGTTTTTTGAGGAATAAATGGGAAAAACACAAATCATTTCTATCAGCAGCTTTAAGGGCGGGACAGCAAAAACTTCGTCAGTGATCCACTTAGGTGCCGCTCTAGCTCGATTTCATAAGAAAAAAGTACTGCTCATCGACTTCGATGCACAAGCAAATTTAACAACCGGACTCGGATTCGACCCGGATGAAAACGACAGTATGGCGCCGGTTTTACAAAACAAAAAAAAACTCGACGACGTCATCATCAAGACCGAATACAAAAATTTAGACCTCGTCCCAGCAGACACGTGGCTCGAACGCGTAGAGGTTTCCGAAAACCTTGCAAGCGACCGTTACTCCCACGAGCGCCTGCGTGATATCATCAAAGACACCGCCTACGACTTTATTATCATCGACACTCCTCCATCCCTCTGCTGGCTGACAGAGTCTGCGCTTATTGCCGCTCACCACACTCTTGTTTGTGCTACACCCGAATTTTATAGCGTCAAAGGACTAGAGCGCCTATCGCAGTTTATCGACAGTATCGATCAGCGTCACCCCTTAAACATACTCGGAGTGCTCCTCTCTTTTTGGAATGCTCGCGGGAAAAACAACTCGGCTTTTTTAGAGGTTATCGAATCAAGCTTTCCAAAAAAAGCTTTCGACACAAATGTTCGCAGAGACAGCAAAGTTGCTGAAGCCTCCATTTACGGAAAACCCGTCTTCGACACCTCGCCGAAAACACGCGCTGCCGAAGACTACAAAAGTGTGACAAAACAAATCATAAAAAGACTAAAACTATTGCAGGTGTAAAGCTGGTTTACATCAGGGGAGATCTATGGGAAAAATACAAAACCTATTGACTGAACGCTTAAAGAAAAAAGATAAGTCTAACAAAATGGAAAAAATGTCAAAGCAGTCCGCAAGTGGTAATTTGACAAGTTTTTCAGGAGTTTTCAATATTGCAGAGCTCAGTTCTCACGAAAAAGACGCTCTACAGAACATTCTTTTAGAGTACAGCAGGGAAACTGAAAGCATCTCCACAGACTTAAACACCTTAATATCAATAACATCTGAAGTTAAAGCAATCACCAACCAAGCAATTCTCCTTCACGGTGAACGCATCAAAAAAGCGCAAACAATCCTCAAAAACTATCAAGAAGGGGCCTTTACCGCGTGGTTAATAACCACTTATGGTAACAGGCAAACTCCCTACAACTTCCTTCAGTACTTTGAATTTTTTAACGCCATCCCCCAAACGCTGCGTCCCCAACTAGAAAAAATGCCGCGGCAAGCGATCTACACTCTTGCAAGCAGGGAAGGCGAGCTCACAAAAAAACAGCAACTGATCGAAAATTACAGCGGCGAAACAAAGTCCGAATTACTCACAATCATTCGCGACCTATTTCCACTATCGGAAGACGACAAACGAAGACAAAATTTTGGTGAAACGACAATTACGACACTAAAACGATTGTCAACAACACTCACAAAACGCACTGGCAAGCTAAACAAGAAGCAAAAAGGTGAAATTGCCGAACTTCTAGACAACATCTATGAAATGCTAAAAACATAAAAAGGGGTTTTATGAACAACCATGAACAATACCAAAGCCCACTCACTGCTCGCTACTCCAGTAAAGCAATGTCAAAACTTTTCTCCGCGCAGCACAAGTCAACCCTCTGGCGAAAACTTTGGATCGCTCTCGCCGAAGCTGAAAAGCAGCTAGGACTCCCCATCACCGACCAGCAAATTGCTGAGCTAAAAAAACATAGCGACTCTATCGACTTTGAAAAAATTGCTGATTATGAAAAAGATCTCCGCCACGATGTCATGGCACATATTCACGCCTACGGCGACCTCTGCCCATCAGCGCGCCCTATTATTCACTTGGGAGCAACCTCATGCTACGTTACAGACAACGGCGACCTCCTGCAAATCCGCGACGGCTTATATCTGATAGACAAAAAACTTAGCCTAGTTATCGAACAACTTTCCACATTTGCTAGCAAGTATGCCGCACAAGCAACGCTCGGTTTCACACACTTCCAACCCGCTCAGCTGACGACAGTTGGAAAGCGCGCGTGCTTGTGGATTCAAGACCTCATTATCGATCTCCAAGAAATAAGGCTACGCGCAGAAAAACTCCGTTTCCTCGGAGTTAAAGGAACAACAGGTACCCAAGCGTCATTTCTCGCCCTGTTTGAAGGAAATCACGAAAAAGTCAAACACCTAGACGCGCTCGTTTCCGAAAAAATGGACTTCTCCGACAAGCTCTCCATTTCAGGGCAAACATACACGCGAAAGCAAGACACGATGGTTATCAACGCTCTTGCAGGCATCGGCGAATCCGCACATAAATTTGCAACCGACTTGCGCCTTCTTGCAAACTTAAAAGAAGTGGAAGAGCCGTTTGAAAAAAATCAGGTGGGCTCTTCCGCAATGCCCTATAAACGCAATCCCATGCTCTCTGAACGCATTTGCTCCCTAGCGAGATACCTAATGGCATTATCAGAAAACGCGGGATACACGCACGCTACGCAGTGGTTTGAGAGGACACTGGACGACTCTGCAAATCGACGCTTATGCATTGCCGAAGCATTTTTAACCTGCGATGCCGTCATCAATTTGCTCCTCAGAGTGACCAACGGCCTTGTTGTTTATCCAAAAGTGATCGAAAAACGCGTCGAACAAGAGCTTCCCTTTATGGCAACAGAAAACATTCTAATGGCTTGTGTCAAAAAAGGGGGCGACAGACAAGACCTTCACGAACTAATTAGAGCACACAGCATCGCGGCATCCAAAAGAGTTAAAGAAGAGGGACTCGATAACGACCTCATCAAACGGATCGCTAAAGACACTCACTTTGACCTCACACCCGAAGAGTTACACAACCTATTAAAAGTGGAAGAGTTTGTTGGGCGCGCTCCCGAGCAGGTTTTAGAGTTTATCGACAACGAAGTGAACGTTATTATCGACGCTAACAAAAACGACGCATTAACAGAACTGTTAGATGCTCCCGTTGTATAATCCTATAAAATTTACGGCAGCGCCCTTCGTTTTAACAAACAAAGTAGTTGCCAATTTACCCATCCTAAGCAATACTTGGATAAAGACTAAACATGGAGACTCACATGCTAGGAACAGCAGAAATCCTCGTCATCCTCTGCATCGTCCTTCTCCTTTTTGGAGGGAAAAAGCTTCCTGAACTTGCACGGAGCCTAGGTAAAGGTATTCGCGAGTTCAAACATGCCTGTCAAGGTGTCTCCGACGAACCAGAACCCCCAGAAAGCAAGCGCCCCCCTTCCGAACATGAAGAGCCATCCTAGCCACGCTTCATTTTGGGATCATGTCGACGCCTTAAGAGACACTTTTATCAAAATCCTCATCACCATCTCTGTTGGCTCTTTCGTCGCTTTTATTTGTTCCCCCATCATTTACAGTAGCCTCATAGATCCTTCCCTTGAAAAAAGTCTCACCCCCCTTTCAGAAATAAAACTCGAGCGCGTGCGCATCACCAACAACAGCAAAAGCACCCAAACAGTAAATATCTCCTCGAATCAAATAAAAAAACTCCCTCCAGGCGCATCCGTAGATGTATGGAAAGAACAGAAAAAAAACCTGCAAATTCTTTCGCCGACAGAAGGAATGATAACAACTTTTAAACTGGCTCTTTGGATCGGCATCGTTGCCACCTCTCCAATTTGGCTATACCAACTTCTCTCTTTTATTTTGCCCGCCCTACACTCCGATGAAAAACGGGTCGTCTTCCCTATATTTACCTCATCTATTCTCTTATTTAGCTTGGGACTCCTCTTTTGCCACTCTGTTACTCTTCCCATCGCCAATGAGTACCTTGCAAACTTCAACGAACAGATTGGATTAAACACGTGGTCATTAGATAACTATGTAAACTACTCTATTATTTTAATGTTGGGAAACGGACTAGCTTTCGAAGGAATCGCCATCTTATTTTGCCTAGTCCACTGGCGCATCATCGGCTCACAAGGGATGAAAGAAAAGCGAAAACACTTCGCCGTTGGCGCCTTTATCTTAGCAGCTATCGTTACCCCACCCGACATTTTCACCCAAGCCATGCTGGCTATTCCACTTATCTTACTTTACGAACTGTCTATTTACTATGCCATGATCCGCGAAGGATTTAAAACAAAATTGCACAATAAATTAATTAAGTGAACTTTTATTCTATTTATAATATAATAATAAATAGAGGATAAACCTCATAATAATTAATGCTTTTATTAATTTTTCATTAACTATCACATTATAGGTATGTTATGTTAGTTGAAAGGGAGTTACAAAAAATTTTTCAAGAACTTATGGCCAACGATTCAGTCCAGATTTTTCTAGACGGTTACGACGTCTCGGTGCAAGTTTTTGACGACTCCTCCAAACTAGCAATAACGACGCCCGTCTATTTTGGGGGAAACTACATCCCAAAAAGTGTTCGTGCGGGGATCAAAAAATCTCCCCCCTTCGATAGAAGCCAAACAATTAAAACGACACTGAATATCAACGAAGAAACCTATCGCATTTTTTTAAATTACCTTGGATCCACCGAAACGTTCAACAACAACAAGTTCAGCCAACTTCTCGACGATTTTTGTCATTTAGCAGAAGAGTGGCGCATTTACCTCGACGAACAAGACAAAAACGACAGAGTCTACGTCAATGCAATCTAAGGTATTGCCGGACTAAATGCATATAGAGACTATAAACTCCAGTCGATAGGTTCTTTATCCATCTGCTCGAGCAACGCGTTAATCTTGGAAAAATGTTGACAACCGAAAAATCCACGGTAGCAAGAGAGCGGCGAGGGGTGCGGGGCTGTTAGAATAGGATGTTTTTTGTTGCCGCCTTCGGCGTTCAAAATTTGACCGCATTTTTTTTGGGCATTGCTCCCCCACAACACAAAAATGACAGGATCTTCTCGCAAAGAAAGAGCCCGAACAATCGCATCCGTAAAGAGCTCCCACCCTTTGCCATGGTGCGCCATAGGACTCTTCTCTACGACCGTTAAAGTTGCATTTAAAAGAAGAACTCCCTGTTCCGCCCAAGGAATCAAACACCCATGGTTGGGGATCTCAAAACCGAAATCGTCGCTCATCTCTTTATAAATATTTCGCAGCGACGGAGGGATAGCTACCCCCTTATTTACACTGAAGCTAAGACCGTGAGCTTGACCAGGGCCATGGTAAGGGTCTTGCCCCATGATGACAACTTTCACACTGGGAAAGGGAGTTTTCCACAATGCTGTGAACATTTGTTCGCTAGGTGGATAAACAGGGACTCCAAGCGAGCGCTCTTGCTCAACAAAGCGAGCGAGCTCGCAAATATATGGCTTTTCGAGCTCTCCTTTCAAAACCTGAGCCCAGCTCTCTTCAAAATTAAAGGGATATTTAACTTTTTTTTCTTGATTTATCATCATTAATCTCTAAAAAATTTTATAAATTACTACACAGCTTACCGAAAAACATAAAAAATTCACAAACAGAAAATTGACGAGAAACGCTAAGATTGTGTATATTATCATTCTCGAAACTACTTTAACGGAAGTGCATCATGAAAAATATTTCTGAAAATAACCTGATCCGATTCAAAAATATTCAAAAAAAGAAAAACGGTGTCTTTGCCAACTTCCTTGTCACTGGTGTTCGTGGGGGAACGACAATTCGCGCGTCCATCGCCATTGACATCGCCGCTGCTGAAGTCGATCTCGCCGATCCAATGGAAAAAATCATCGAGGAATGTGCTCGCATTGCAGCAAAAGAAGTCAAAAGCACAAATTATGAATTCGAAGGGCTACAAGCTCTCTAAAAAATCTCATATCTGGGTGTAGCGCAGCTTGGCCAGCGCACTTGCATGGGGTGCAAGGGGTCGGAGGTTCGAATCCTCTCACCCAGATATTTTTAACCAAACCACTTATTCTCATTTTTTTTTATTCTCTAAAGTATCTAGAACATAAACGTAATAAAAACACCAAAACGATTTTTTATGACAAGCCCGAATGTAACAAATCGACCTCCAATAAACACATATACAAGCCAACACTTATCTTTAATTAAAAAAAACGATCCTGTTATTTTTTCTGAATTAAGGGGGATCGAATGGGTAAAAATATGTACTCAACAGTACCCTGAAATTCTCTGGTTGGCTGATACCGAAGTACGCGAAACACAAGAGGGGCAAGCAACTGAAAACAGTCCTTACTCAGAACAACTTTTTCACAATAAATTCATTGAATTCGACAGAACGATTATGACACTTCGCTGTTTGCAGTTGATCCTTGATGGAGGCGAAAATGCTTATCAAGAATTTACAGCCGCTCAACAAAGTGGGGTAAAACTATCAAGAACGAGCTTTGAAAGTCTACACGCACAAGGCACTTGTTTAATAAAGTCTAATTATATGGGCATGTCTGAACTAGAAATGATTCAAGCCATGGAAGCTTCTCTTATACTTGGAGATATGGGCAAGAGCACCAAAGCAAGGGAAACCTTTAATTTTTATGGCGCTACAGCCCCTGATCACGACGATTTTCATGAAGAAGCTATGAAAATTTTGGAAATCTACCCCAACCTTTGCCCCACATTTGATAAACTGACTCCATTAACTAAAAAGCTACTTACTCAAACGGCAAACCTTGCTCACTATGGTCATGTGACACACCTTGAAGGTGGGCCCAACATGTTTTTTAAGCTGAAACAAAGTTCCTTTCTTTCTTCTTCTCCTATAGCGTTCAGATTTGATTTTTTTGTACATACCTGTGATGTTGCTGGAGCTCTAGGGCATGTAAACAATCAATCTTCTTTAGTCTATACAGAGTCTTCTCATCAAGCCATGCAAGCCGTTATGGCTGCGTGCAAGACTCTTGCTGATTCAGAAAAAACAGAAATCGACGCCTATAACACCTACTTAAAAATTAGAGCTGACTTCCTTGGTCTCAATGATCAGATTAGAATTGATCGAGCCTTAACGCGCTTGGGAGCAATGCTTCGATTATTTACCCCTGAAGACGGCATGCTTTTAAAGAAGGCTGTTCTCGAACTGGACTCAAAAATACAAACCAATATATTCACGCAGTTAGACATAAAAGAAGATAACAAACTCGAACGTACACCAACATACATGCCTGCTGTTCTAGTGAACCTTTCTAACAACCTTGAACTAGGAGCTACCCGAGAGGATAGAATTTCTAAAGCTGTTATTTTAGGGCTTCCATTTCTTGCAAAAGTTTTAGAAAAACATAGGCAAACTATTTTCAAAAGCAAGATAACCCCAGACATCCCCTTGAACTTTAATCTTGCTGCAGGAGTCGCAAAAAATACACCTTACGCCCTTCTTAATGAGTTTACTATTGATCAAGAGGGAAATGTGTGTATTAAAATATGAATAACGACTCAGCCTAGCTGCTGAATAAGGCCATACAAACTTTCTCACATCAAAGTAAAACAACTAGGGCTAAGAATCAATAATATAAAACTCTATTTTAAGAAAAAACAAGGACATTTTTACCCCAAAAAAGCTAGCGTGGAGTGCAAGGGATCAAAAGCCCAAGCCCTCTCACCCAGATGTCTTTTTGACCTACAATACTACGATAAAAATTGCAGAAGGCCTGCGATCGCAGGCCTTACTGAAAGCTGCTTATCTACTTTTTCCTACAGTAACGGTTGTTCCGTCAAACTTTGTGAGCGTGAACCCGTTAAATGCTTCGTTATATAGAAACCCCTCGTTGTTTAACACATCGATAGCTATCTGCTCACCAAGCAGCATGCCGTCTGATCCGTCGCAGCGATAGTGAACGCCTGCGTGATCCCTACCGAGGCAGATATTTGAAGCTAACTTGTTAAGCTCTCCACCGACTGTTAAATCTCCACCTGTGTAAGCTTCCAAAGAGGTATTGGTGACATCCGGCTGCAGAGGATTAGGAATCACAAAGTCCTCGTTGAAAAAAGCTTTTAGCACGGTAACAGCAGCGCCAATCGCAACAGCGTGCCCTGCGGGATAAGAGGGGTGAGTTGGCGATCCCTCCGGGTAAGCTTGAGGAAGGAAATATGATCCATAAGTCGAAAAGATATTAGAAACGGCGGTAGAGCTTGTTAGCTCAGAAGAAATGCCCAGACTTTCGCCGTCAGCAATTTGCTTTTGGACATAAAATCCATATTCTTCGGGACGCAACCTACGGTTTACTTGCCACTTGTGATACCAAGCCCCCTTTAACCCTTCGTTTACAGCTTTTGCAAGCACATCAAAAAATTGATCTGTTCCAAAGGTCACAAACCCCTGCTGAGTTGGATTGTTTAAATAGGGGTTGTTTGGGTCTAAGGCATCATTACCATAGGAGAGAAGTTGAAGAAGAGCGTTTACAGCTCCCTGACCTGGATAGTCTCGATGCACCCAAGCCGCTAAATCCCTCGCAGTGCGAAGAAACCTGGCCACCGGATCTACCGTGGTAGATTTTCCAGTTGAGCCCCCACTAACCACCTCAAACCAGTCCGTAAATGTCGTCATGAAATCATTTGTTGTTCCTTGTGTGGGAACAGAGATCTCGGGAGCAACAGTAGCTGGACCGTAAGGAACCGTTTGGTATAAAAACTGAGAAATATAGGGGCCAACCAAGTCACCTGGAGTCAATCCCCTTAAAAAGGTTCCACGTGTGACCACTCCCCCCACTTTGGGTCCTCTAAAATCAGAAAGCGTGTTTAGCTCCGCAACAGCGCTTCCGACAATCGCGTTGGCGTCGTACTCATTAAAGGGCACGTCGCGGGCAAGCGCAGTCCAATAAAGCTCAACCATTTCACCGGCAGCTTGTGCCGAAGAAAACTTGGGAGCTGGGGGAATAGCATTAATCCAAGAATCGTTTCCCGAAAGAGAAAAAGCTAAACTCGCCTGTGGATTTACAAGCTTCCTTACTGTAGAACCCATGAGGATTTTATCAAAGTCGGAAGGTTTTCCTGAAAGCAAGGCAAAAACCAGCTGGTTAAATGCTACGGTATCAATAAACCCATTGGACTTATGTAGTAAAGATTTTCCAAAACTCCCGCGCTTATCGGCATATAAAGCTTCGTCACCGTTTTGTGTTTGATTTGGAAGTTTTGTTTTCTGATCAAAGCGTGCAACAGCTGTTTTTACTGCATGCGAGTCCACCTGCCTTTGGGAGCGGATCAACTTAAAAAAAGCTTTATCACTTATAGCTTCACTCTGATAAGGATTAAGCAGGCATACGCCCATTGCTAAGGCTACGATATAATGTTTCATTGATTGATTTCTCCTAATACACAAAGCTTGCTAAAATTTGAAGTCCGACACTCCAGTGAGAATACTGGGGTATATTCACTGGTACACCTAGAGAATTTGTATCGCTCCCTCTTCCAAAAACATTAATTTCATAAAAAGGGTTAATATGTAACCGCACAGCTTTTTGACAAACCGGCACACAAATTTCGTTTAACAGCTCGGCTCTAAAAGCGTATTTAGACTTGATGTTGACGCCCGTTGAGTTGACGTCTAAGCAAGAGTAAACATCCGGTTTAACTTCCAGCTGGAGCCCATATCTGTATCGAGGACCGTAGGTGTTTTTAACAATAACCCCTACAGGTACAAAGACCTTCTTATATTTATATTTCAAATTAGCAAGCCCCGGACTTTGCTTGTCTTCAAAATATTGACCTCCGACCCCAACATAGGGGATAACCTCTTGTAAACAACACAAGCTACCGCGTGAGTTGTTCTCAAAAGCGTAGCCTACTTTCCAATCGAGCGTATAATCGGAAAGCGAGCTTTCTCGACAGGTAGAACCTGTTATTGAAGTAATATTCCACGCTCCGGAAAACCGAACGTCGGTGTATATACACCTTTTTGAATAAGACGCGCCAGCGACAACTCCCCCCATAAAGCCATCTAAACTTGAGGAGCCGCTCTCTCGAGTCGACGTATAATAAAACTGGGGACCTATATAAGGTTCTATCGATGAGTAAACATCCGATCCGACTAGCACACATATATAGGACAATAAACACAAAATTTTCTTAAACATCTTTACACCTACCTAAAAAAAACACTTTAACAAAGTGCAAACCTAAATTTCAAAAAAAAAACACTTTTGTATAAATATTTTAGATAAAACCAGATTTCACCAAAGATCTCACACGCGAAAAAAGTAAAAAAGTTCGGCAAAAAACGGCTACACTATAAAAGCAGACTTGCGTTGATTATAACCCGTTCACCGACGCTATTTTTTTTGTCGACAAAGACCCACATTTCGTTCATATGTTCAAAAGTCGCAACTTACCAACAACCCTTCAACAAATTATAAACATCACAATCTCTCAGGTAAAACCCCGCACTTATAAACATTTCCACACCGCCTTATAAAGAAGAGATATTATATACATACTTTATAGTACTCTTAATGGGCAGTGGAAAGTTTAACAAACAAGCTCTAATCTGAAAATCTAAAAATGTTGAAAGTTTGTCGACACTCCTAGGGATGCAATGTTCATAAAAATAGACGACAACATTGTTAATAACTCAAACTCGTCGATAACCCCTCACTTACAAACAGCCCGTTAACAAAAGATACACAACCATTTCCCCTTGGGTTTCCCTAGAAGGCTATCGACATTTCCACAGCGCCCTAAGAGTAGGAAGTAAAATATACTTATTATTTATTTCTAATAGAAAGGTGTTGAAAATATCTACTTTCCTAGAGACACTTGGCTGTAACAGATTTAGATAGGAGATCTCATGTCCGCACTACACCCCAATAATTTTTTTGCATTAGAACATTACGACCATGCCGAACTGTTCAAAGATTGTGAATATGTATGGCAAGCCCTTCCTAAAATCGAAACTTATCTACAGTCTCACGACTTTCATATCGATATTGAAATTCCCAACGGCGTACACTTAAAAAATAAACACCAAATCACCATCGGCAAAGGAACCGTTCTTGAGCCGGGCGCTTATATCGTAGGCCCTTGCATCATCGGTAAAAACTGCGAAATTCGCAAAAATGCCTACATCCGAGGGAAATTTATTTGTGGAGACGGGTGTGTTGTTGGTTGTGAGGTCAAAGGGGCCATCTTCCTCAACGAAGCCAAAGCTGCCCACTACAACTACATCGGCGATTCTATTCTCGGTAATAAAGTCAACCTCGGAGCGGGAACCAAGACGGCAAACTTGCGCTTCGATAAAAGGCCTGTACGGGTTCGTTGCGGCGATGGGTATGTCGACACAGAGCTCAAGAAGTTTGGAGCCATTTTCGGCGATCTCTCGCAGTCTGGATGCAATTCAGTGACGAATCCGGGAACCCTCTTGGCAAAGGGCGCCACAATTTTATCTTGCGCCAGTGCAAATGGATTCATTGACGCTCAGTAAACTAGCTTATAAAATTTTGAAAATTTAATGGGAGTTGTTATGAAAATTGCAGTTATCGGAACGGGCGTTATGGGAAGTGGGCTTGCTCGCGTCTTGGCAAAAAACAATGAAATCATACTCTTTAACCGAACTTCAGATAAAGCAAAAGCGTTAGCAAAGGAAATTAACGGTCAAGTCGCCACCTCTTTAGAGGACGCTATTGAAAGCGCTGATCTTATTTTGCTGACGGTTAAACCTAAAGATTTAAAAAATGTATCTAATCACCTCAAAGGAAAAATAGGGCCTGACCAAGTTATTGTTAGCGCACTATCTGCAACTCCCCGAGATGTTCTAGTGGCCCACTTAGGAACAAACCATGTTTTGAGAATGATGCCAAACACGCCTTGTTTTTATGGAGCCGGCGTTGTGGTTTTGGGGGAAAGCAAGAGTATTTCCAAAGATCAGTGCGTTAGATTTGAAGAGCTGTTTAGCGTTCTCGGAAAAGTGCACTGGGTGAAGGAGTCTCTTTTTAACGCTGCAACAGCGCTTGCTGGATCGGGCCCCGCTTTTATATTTGTCATTTTAGAGTCCCTAGTGGACGCGGGAGTTAACATGGGGCTCCCACTTCAAAAAGCAAAAGAAATGGCAATACAGGTCATTTTTGGGGCCATGACAAGCGTTGAGCAAAGCGGCAAGCACCCCGGCGAACTGAAGTGGGAGGTTACTTCACCGGGAGGATGTACGATAGCGGGGCTTACTTGTATGGAGGATGAAGCAGTTCGTTCGGGCCTTATCAACACCCTTTTAACAACATATGATCACCTTTGCAGTTGTCAATAAGTGCTATGAAAACCCCAGTTTTTTTGTTTATTGCTTTGACGATAACTTCATTTTGTCGACAAGTGACGACTTATGATCGATGTATAGACAGATTATTAACAAGGAAGTTGCCCTCGAAGAATGGGTCAGTTATACACATTTCCACAGCACATTAATAAGAAGAACAAACATAAGTATATATATATTATTAGTTATAAGAGACAGTGGAAAACTTGATGATATCGTCGATAAGTGCAAGAAACTATAGATTTATTTCGACGATCACAGTAGAAAAATATTGAATTGAGTAACAGAAGAGCTATAAAAAAAATATAGGGAAGCAGGAGAATGAACGATTGGTTAGCTATTTTTATTTTAATGTTGTCAACGGGGTTATCTATGGTTTTAGGTGCAGCCATAGCTTCTGTAGAGCATATAAGCAATCGCTGGTTAGAAAGCGAGTTTCGTCATACTGTAATCGCTTTTGGAGGAGGCGTTCTTGTTTCAGCTATTTCGTTACTTCTTGTTGAAGAAGGAATGAAAAACCTTTCTGTGTTTTCTGCAGTTTTGTGTTTTGGTGCCGGAGGTCTTTTTTTTATGGGAGTTGATGTTTTGCTCGACCTATGTCACGAATCTGCTTCACAGTTGATTGCCATGCTTGCTGATTTTGTGCCCGAAGCTATTGCTGTGGGCGCTTTATACATTTTAGATAAACCACATGCTATACTTTTATCTTTTCTGATCGCTCTTCAGAATATCCCTGAGGGGTTTAATTCATATCTTGAGTTGTGTAAAAGCGGTAAACATACTGGAAAAAGTATTTTGAAACTGTTTTTAATGATGTCATTTGTTGGTCCTGTTTCCGGCCTTTCGGGATATTATTTTTTGACAGACTATCCTGGGATTGTTTCTGGGATTATGATGTTTGCTTCGGGAGGGATTCTTTACCTCGTTTTTCAAGATATTGCTCCGCAATCTAAAATGCAAAACCAAAAAATACCCGCTCTTGGTGCTGTAGGTGGGTTTTTGATAGGTATTATTGGAAAAATGTTTGTCGAAAATATTTAAGATTTCTATTTTCTATTAAGACAATAAGGTTGTTTTAGATGTTTTTAGAAAATATATAATGTTGAGTTTTTGCAAAAAGAGGAACTCGTTCAAAACTGCTTCTCAAATAATCTAGGAGGCTTTTTATCTCTGTTAAATGTTCGATGAAGGTCCAAGTATAACCCCTTGGTAGTTAATATAGGTGTTGATTAATTTTTTTAGGGGGTAGTAATAAATGTGCTTAGACACCGTTTAAGGTGGAAATATGTCTATATAATATCTTTTCGAATCAGAACGAGAGAGTATTATGAACGACTATCCTGCACTGGTTTATGATATTAGTGATGGTAAAACAATTGATTTCGGATTCAGGGTATGTTCTGAGTGATTTGAGCGTTATAAGGGAAATGGAATTAAGTGTTCCGTTAAGATCTAAACTTTTTTCTGGTGGTGTGTATAATTGCTTTGAACTTGGAGATCTTTTTGGAAATCATAATATTCAATTTCATCTCAAAAGAGGTTTTAAATCTCAAAATCAAAAGTATTCTGTAAACGAAGAAAAAGAAATAAGTAGCATATGAAAAATAGTTGAAACTTCCTTTAGATATGTTTTGGAGGGGTAATCGAAGTTTTAGAAGGTTTTGTAAATTTTTTTAAGGTGAAAAATGAAATTAAAGAAAAAAGTTCTAAGCATAGTTTTAGATAAAGAAACACCTTGAAAGATAGATAAGAAGGTCTTTAATTAAAATGAGCGCGGTAAAAATGGTTCATTAAAAGCTCGTTGAACGCCCTATAAGACGTTTTTGCATTATTGTTGATGGTTTATCTTCTCTAACCAGGCATCAACTTAGCTAAGCGGTCCTGGGGTGGTCTGGTGGATTGTTTTATTCGCCCTTTCGCCTGAGGACTATTAGCGATTATCAACCTTATATTCAGCTCAGACTATGGTTTTGAGACTTGGGGCTTTCCTGATTTAACACTTTTTCTATAGGTGAATTTCTAATCCGTTCAGCCCACAAGAATTCTTTTTGGATAGGGGACTATTTACTTTGCTGTATCTTCGTTTACATAGGGGGTGGTGGTATTTGCTGCTTTTTGCAGCTCTCCCCAATATCCTCTGTCGAGCCAACCAGAGCTGCCATTCCAATAAAGGAAAAACCAGATAATCCCCCAGATTGGCATAACGATATATACCCATTTTAGCCATGTGGGCACTTTTGCGTCGGCGGAGGTGATTGATCCGTCAGCATAAACATCTAAATCTTCGTTTTTGTGGTCTTCACTTTTTGTCATTATTACCTTCTTGATCGTCTGTATCATCTTCTAGCATACGCTTGGCTGGGGTTTCGTCCATATCGAGCCGCCCTTTTCTCCATAGATAAATAAAGATTAATAGAGCTCCACCAAAAAAAGCTGCGGCAAATGCAAAATGTAAAAGCCCTCCATAAACACCTATACCATCTAAAGTCTTTGCAATCATCATGGAAGTTTTCTTTTTCCTTCAATAATTTCTTTTGTGTTTATTGGATCTTTTCCTAGCCACCACGCTTGTGTGGGAGGGGTTATTCGCGTGCCCTTAGTCATTAAATATTGATATATCGCTTCGAAGCGGTAATTTGGGATTCCTATTTTGGAACTACCAGTACCTCTAGGGTCATCGTCGAAGAAATGATAGAACGCTGGCATGATAGAACCTTTACTTGCTGTTTTTGGTGACCAAAAATGGCTCTTATGCCAGTCTCGGCTAGGTCTTTTGATTCCTACGCGAGAAAGGTCGGGGCCAATTCTTCGCGTTGCAGGAAAGGTGATTTCTTGGTAGATGTATTCGTTTGCCGAAGAGGGAGGGGCTGGATAATCTTCGTTTCCGTTTAAAACGACATCCTGAACGAGGGTTCGTGTTTGATCTGAGTGACAGTACCAACAACCTTCAATTGCATATATGTGTTCACCTTCAAAAATAAGCTCGTGGCGCGATCTAAAACCTAATTCGTGGCTTTTAAGTTCTTCTACATTGGCAATTATTTCGCCTTCAGGGTCATATGTCCATCCTTCTTCTGGCCCAAATTTATACCTTGAGACTCTATACTCAAGAGGGTTTAAGACGTAAATGACGCCGGGGTCTTTATGATAGTCTTGACGCGTGCTTTCATCTAAAATGGTGTAATTTGTGTCGACCCAATTTTCTAAAACTCCTTCCGATGAACCAAGAGAAAACCCTTCGTCACTACTTGGCTTGAATAATTCCCAGATGATAAAACTAGGCTTTCGAGAGTCCTTGTTGTCTGTTTTTTCCCATTCAGACTGTAAGTTTTTTACAAGTTTTTCAGCTTCAGCTTTAGCGTTAAACGCTCCGTCGGCCTCTTTTGGTTCGCGTAGCAGGAGTAAGTCTGAAGTAAGTTTTAATGTAGGATCATCTTCTTTTGTAATATATTTTTGTAGATTTTCGGGGGCAACAAAACGTACTGAAGGGGATTCTTGAAAAGCTAAAAGAGTGTACTTGTCTTTGATATGATAGACAAACTGTAGCTCGGAGCCTCCTTTGCTTGTATTGCTACTAATGTAGAGATTGGGGTCAGCGACTTCATACATTTGTTTTTGGTAAGCGCTACTGGGATTGATCCAGCTTGGATCTAAGTAGGTGGGAGCAACTATAGTGATACTGACAGCTATTGTGAAGAGAATTAAGATGCCAATGACTGTAACTACTGCTGACCACTCTAGTTTGTAAAAAACATTTTTTCCACTCATGATTCACCCTCGGACTCAACAATTCTTGGTTTTAGAACGATCGTATTAAATATATTGATCACGAACAAGATGTTAGCAATAAGAATAATGCTTCCGCCTATTGCTCTTAAAGTCCACCATGGTCGCATTTCGGCAACTGTTTCTAGGAATGGCATCATCGTTAAATTGTTATGAAATTGTGCATAACTTGTTCCATCAGCCCAGGTTGCCCATAACATTCCTTGAAAGAACCCGCCAACCCATAAAGCGGTAATAAACGGAAGGCTCCCCAGCAAATTTAGGGAGAAATGCCAGTCGGCTAGTCGCTTAGACCAAAGTGGCTTTCCTGTCATACCCGGGAGAGCTTGATAGATGCCGGCAATTGCAAAGTAGGTAAAACTTCCGTATAGGGCAATATGTGCATGACCAATAATCCAGTCAGTTTTTGAGGTAATTTCGTTGATGTTTCTTAAAGCTTGAACGGGTCCTTGTATGCACGTTAAAAGATAAAAGACAGTACCGATCATGATAAAGCGAACGGGGGCACTTTGAGTATATTTACTCCACTCTCCTCGCATCGTTAAAAAGAGGTTGGTAATAACTGAAAACACGGGAATGAATAGCCATAAAGAAAAGACGATCGATGTCGTTTGAAGCCATTGTGTCATTGGGCCGTGAATAATGTGGTGAGCTCCGACCCAAGCATAGACAAAAGCAATCGACCAGAACCCGATCATCGAAAGCCTATGACTGTAAATTGGAGTGTTTACTAGCTTAGGTAAGGAATAATAAGCAGAGGCTAGCCCCATAGGTGTAAAAATAAGACCGACTAAATTATGAACATAGAAAAAACTGAGGTTTACCCGAGATATTCCCCCGGGAAGAAGATACATTGCCCAGCTACCAGCAACAAATGTGAATGTTGTCCAAATTGCTGTACCCATTGTGTACCAAAGGGAAACATACATTTGCTTGTACTTTCTGTTGGCGATTGTCATGAAGATGTTGACGACGACTAAAAGCCAGGCAAGGGTTACCATCGTTTTAACGGGAATAATCCATACAAAGTTGGGAAGCTCAGCATATTCCCATCCATAGTTTGTGCCCCAGGGGTATGAAAATTCCCCTAATATTAGACCCGGCCACCAAAGGGCAGCGCTGAGATAGGCGAGTTTTGGGCTCCAAAGTCCCACACCACACAGTCTTTGTATAAAGTAGTAGATTAAGCCGATATCGGCAGAAAGCAGCCACAGCAGTGTCACAGTACCTACGTGTGTAGGTCTTACGCGCCCAAAGTGTACGTATTCTCCTTGAAAGTAGTCGGGAAACACAAAGCCATTAAAAGCGATGAATACCCCCACAGACATGCCCACAACCATAAAAAGTACGGCTGGAAATATCATTAATTTACTTGGTAAGTCGTTGTATGTTGTTGTCATATCCCAATCCTCAGTCACACAGTAATTTTAAGATATTTCTTGATGCAAGACAAGGTGTTTTTTGGATTTATCGCAATCTCATTAAAAATCTATCTATTAAAACTCGGTTCGAGCAATCGTTTAGAAACTTTTTTTGTAAGATCTTTAGTATTGTTTTCAAGCGCCGCTACTGTTTGTTGCTTTCAAACCTTTTAACCAGTTCAGCCTGACGCTGCTCCGATCTTACAGAGGCGCCTATCGATGAGATCGTTTTGATTTTTAACTTTTGTAGAGAGTCTGTTTTACTTTTAATCTCATCTATTTTTTCTTGAACCTCTGGGGATTGTATTTTTCCCTGTTCTTGTGTTTTTTGTTTTTCAAGTGACTCTATTTTCCTGTCGATGTTTTCGATCATGCTGTTCTTTATCTCAGCGATTTTTTCTTCGGGTAGTGTTTTTATTCCTAGGTTGCCGTCGATATATTGAAACTGTTCGTTTTCAAGGTCAACTAGTCGATAGAAGTCTTGAGTGATCTCATCGGCGTTTTGCTGTGAAATTACAGCTAATCCGAGATCCATCATAATCGCTTTTTCATTTTTTATTTCTTCAATCAATTCCTGAAGAGTTTGGTCGATAACTTCAAGCTTTTTGAGTTGTAGTATCAATGCGAGTTCTTTTTGATACGCTGCTAAGGCTTCAGAGCTTTCAGCACTACCCGTTTTCACTTGAGAGTGTAGGGCTACTTGATTTTCTTTTGTTTCATCAAGTTCTTTTTGAACTTTAGATAGTTTGGGGTACTCCTGAATGCGGATATTTTCAATAAGAATTTCTGATTCATTGAACGCTTTGTAGAGCGATGTTAACAACGCCCCGCGTTTTTTTGCTTCTGAACTCAATGTGCGTATATACATCACCAGTTGCATCCGTTGCAGGGAGCTTGTTTGGTCGCCCCAAGGCGTCATAGAGGTTCCTTGAACGCCGTATTTAATTGAACGTAGAAGTCTTAAGTCATCTCTCGTATCGAGCCAGTCTAGGTTAGTAAGCATTCGAGGTTTGGCGTCGACCATAGCTCCGGCTCTATCTCCCGTACCATCGGCTTCTCGACCGTGGCACACCGCACAGTTTAACTCAAAAAGGTACTGCCCTCTTTCTAGATTTTCTGGAGTGTAGAAGCGTTTTTTTATATAGTATCCATCTTCAGTTTTGTTGACGGGGTGCGGGATGATATCAAAGTACTCTTGTACCCCACTGTTTTGGTATACTTTTGGGTTAACATCGACGAAATAGTCCTCTTTTAGTTTGAGGCACGATAGTTCGGGGGATGGTGATTTCGACTTTTTATTATCGCTATCACTTTCGAGCTTGGTGCCTTCTTTTTTCATTTCGTTAATGACGTCTTCTGCTGTGTATTTCCACTTTGGTACATCTTCAGAGGTTCTGATGACTTTTGCCCCTGGCAATGATGAGTAAATCCAATCGACAAGTTGTTCGGTTTCATCGTTGCTGAGTACTGGTATACCGTCGGCCATCGGTTTGTCTTTACCAACTTCTCCCCAAGGAGGCATAGGAGTTCCTTTGACTCCATGAACAATTGATTCGTAGACTTTTTCACGTGTTAGATTGCGTAGGAAGTCTGCATTTCTGAGGCTCTTTGGTATTGGATAAATCCACTCTGATACCGGACCATTTCCTTGAAGAAATTCTCCATGGCACTGTGCGCAGTGGATGTCGTATGCTTGTTTTGGGTTGAATCCTTTGTTTTCCCAAATTTGTCGCACTTCGTCGCGGTTTCTTACTCCAAGCACGTCGAGCATATAGGTTAATGCATAGAATTTATTGTTGCTAAAGGGGAGTACAGGCATAATTGAGCGTGCAACGTGTGAGCTAGGATTTTTAAAGTGTTCCATTAGCCATTCGTCGGTTCTGTAGACACCTGCCCAATTGGGGCGTGGGCCTATGAGCCTTCCAAGCCCGTATTCTTGTACATACATCATGAGAATGCGGTGAACTCGCTCTTTCCACACCTTTTTTGCTTCTTCATCGTTTTCGAGCTCTGTGTTTTTAGCTCTTGAGGCAAATCTAAAGTTGGAGTAAAGGGAATCTATACTTTCGGGGTGCTTTTCTTTAATTTTTTCTAAGATAGAGTTTTCACGGACACCGTCGACAATGCGCGCATCGATTTCATCTTTATGCTTTTCAATCGTGTGTACAATTTGCGATCCAGCAATTTCTTCGGGGAAGAGCTTTTGGAACCACTCTCTTTCGCTATATAGCGTTTCAAAGTCTACATCGGTATTTTTTTCTATTGCATAACCTACATCAGAGGTGTAGCCTTTTAGTCGATGACACGCAGCGCATCCCTCTACAGCAAAAACCTCCATTGCATAGTCGAGATCGTGCATTTGAGCGGGCGAAGTGGGCTGCTCCCAGCTCATCAGCTTACCTGCTTCCCACTGTTGAATGGCGACTTTGTGGCCTGTATCGGACTCCATCTTTCTTTGCCCTTTTTGAGCCAACAGAAACGTCATTAAAGCTTCGAGCTCTTCGTGGTCGAGGTGAAAGTTGGGCATTGTCGAAGTTTTAAGGTCTGCTTGGGGCCAAGTCATCGATTCTTTAATAAACCAAGGATATTTATTGCCCTCTTCTGTCAGTTCGGGGCCAATCCCACCTCTAGAAAATCCAGCTATCCGATGACATGCGTAGCAGGCTTGAGAAATGTACAGTTTCTTTCCCCGCTGGTACGTTTTAGTTAAAAGATCGACATCAGAAACCATCGCAGAGATTGCTTTACGATCAGATGCGGCCTTTTGAAAGGATTGATCCGTATCCTGAACATGTTGAATTATCATTTTTTCTAAATTGATGGCCTCAGCTTTTTCAAAAAGAGAGCCTGTGGCACCTTCGCTTTCTTTGTTTGTGGCGATAAAGTTCTCTATTTCTTCGTCTGTAGTTACTCTCGACTTGATCAATTTTTCAGCAAGAAGTTTTGACCCTAAGATATGAACAATGTCGTTGTTGATTTTGTCGATAAACTCTTTGGGGTTGCCTTGGTTTCTTCGCATGATCTTGACTTGAGCTGCGATCTCTTCGAGTTCTTTCTCAGGAAGCGTATAGTCTTTTTCTTTGGAGCGTAGTTCACTGAAGGTCGTTGCAAAACCCTTATCACTAATAGCTCTTTGCAATGTGATTAAAGATTGTAGCGAGTTAATTTCTGTCGTGTACGACTTTTTGATCGCATTAAATTTTGCAAGCCTTTGGTTGGCCGTGATGTTTGCGATATCGTACGCGCTTTGTAGCGCTCCGGCGCTGGTGTTGTGGCACTGTACACACTTTGACTCAATCAGCGATCCTACAAGAATAGGTGTTGTTTGAAAGAGGAGTTCGTGTCCGGGTTTATGATTAAAAACAGTTGAAAAAGTAGGATCGTTTTTAGGATCTTCCTCGAGAAATTGAGGCTCCGGTCCCATAAACTCTTCGTGGTATTGACCATCAAATACTGGCCCGTGAGCTTTCGGGGTCGTAAGACCTCGGCCGTTTCCTCCGTGGCAGGAGGTACATCCGTATTCTTCGATGGGGTGTAAGTCAAATGGGCGCGTTTCTCTTCCTATGAGAGGGTGCATTGCTAGCACTTTCGTAACGTCGTAGGTTTGATCGCCAACAGTAACAGTTTTTAGAGATTCATATTGATCGGCTTGTTTTAGGCGGCTATTAACTTCGCTTTGTTTTCCCTCTGCAATTAGCTGTTCGTTGGTTTGTTGATCTCTGAGATTGCTGATCGCTTGATCAAGTTTTCCCCATACATAATTTTCATTGGGAATCAGTATTGGAAAACCATCCGAGTCGAGGCGCATGTTGCCGTTAATATCATAGTCGATTTTTGTTGGAGAAAAATGTTGAAACTTTAAGGCGACATGACAAGAAGTGCAGCGATCAATTTCTACAGGTCCATTATTTTTACTTTCCAGAACAATTTGCTTAACACCTTTAGCAAAAGGAGGAGGCGCTTCACCGGTGTATGTGGAGCGAAACGCCTCGAGGGCGACGTAATCGTTTTGGTATTCGCGGTATTCAGGGTAAATCTCTCGAAATAAAAACACGCCAAAAAGAGCGGCACAAATGACCCCCAAACTTATCAAAACAATCTGGTAGAGTTCTCCCCGCATACAATCACCTACTTATTTAATGCCTTGCAAATGTTTCGGTCCATGGCCATATCCAACCCCAGTTAGCACCGCGGAAAAATGTACCTACAATAATTAAAAGCCCTTGAAAAGTCATAAATGCCGTATATAAAAATATCGCTAAGTAGCGGCTTCGGTGAAACCACACCCCTTCCCCCTTGGGATTTCGATCTAGGTAGGGGATTGCCATCAATCCAACGACTATTATTGCAGGAATTGCAACACCTCCCCAAAAAGCGTTGTAGGCGACCAGTTCTTGAAGGCCTAAAAAGTACCAAGGAGCTTTAGATGGATTCGGTGGGTTACTTGGGTTTGCCGGCTCTTCAAGAGGAGCATTTATAAATGCTAATACGAGAACAAGGGCTAGTGTTGCCATAAAAGCGACGAGTTCAGCGCGGATGAGGTGTGGCCAAGTGAACACAAAATTATAGGGCCCTTTATCGACTGTCGGGCAAGTGCCGCGAACAAGCTCCATTAACCCGTAGGTGCGTTTGACGCCGGGGGCAAAAGATTCTTTGGTATCAGATCGCTGTATGACGCGGTAGGGGTCAGGGCGTAAGCGGTCGGGAGGACGCGATAACCCTCCATCTTTGCGGATGCGCCAAAAGTGCACACCGATAAGCGTTCCAGTAACGAGAGGTAAGAGCGCCACATGAAGGACGTAGAAACGAATGAGCGCATCCTGTCCAACCTCTGTCGAAGCGAGTAGCATGACTCTGTTGATATTATGTTCAAAACCCGGAATGTTAGGAGCGTATCCGGCAATGTTTGATCCGACGGTGATCGCCCAAAAAGCTAGCTGGTCCCACGGAAGAAGGTAGCCTGTAAATGAAAGGAGCAGTGTCATCACCATAAGGATAACACCAATTACCCAATTAAACCTGCGTTCGCCTTTGTACGATCCGGTATAGAAGACGCGCGACATATGTAGAAACACAAAGAGCACCATCATATGCGCGCTCCAACGGTGCATATTTCGATACATCATTGCAAAAGGAGTCGTGTCTTGCCAGTCTTTCATGATCTGATAGGCGCGGTCTTCAGCAGGTACGTAGTAGAACATCAAAAGGATGCCTGTGAAGACAAGAATTAAAAAAAGGCTCGTCGTAATCGCTCCAAGGCCGAGAGTGTAGAATGGATCGAGAGAATTTTTATGGCACTTTACCGGGTGAAAATGGAGAAAGAAATTCTTAAAAACAATTTCAGATCTATCGACATCGTTATTTGGGTAGTTGTGACGAAAAATCGACCTAACGATAAGTTTGGGTAGGTTGGCGATATATTCAGGCCACGTTTCGCGGCGCTTCCCTTGAAAGACTGCCATATTGTTGAGCTCCAGTTTTCTATTATCTTATGCTGTTGGCGTATACCACGCCGCTTCCCAGTCTAGTGTTGTTTTTGCTTTGTCCACAATCAAGTCGCCAGAGGCCCCTTGGTAAACCGTATAAAAGTTGAGGTCTTGAGGGGCCGGACCCCCTGTAACTCTTCCCCATCGGTCGTAGGTCGATCCATGACAAGGACATGAGTATCCTGTTTCTACTGCATTAATTGTGCATCCTAGATGTGTACAAACAGCAGTTTGTACGCGAACCTTTCCAGCTTTTGTTTCGACAAAAACTTTTTGTTTTGGATCAAAAACTTTTCCATCTTTTGCAAGAACCTCTTCGGGGCGTCCCAAAGAAAAAGAGCTTGGAGGCACTTTCATTGCATTTGGGTAAAGAAATCCAAGCATCGAAGCGCCAAACATTTGTCCAGCACCAACGAGGCAGGCCCCCACGCCCATAAGTGCGAGGAATGAACGTCTAGAGATTTTTGGATCCTTATCATCGGAATCAACATTGAGTGAGTTTCTATGTTTTGGCACTACGTCTACCTATTTGTTTTCTTCTTCTCGGAATAGTTGATATTTTACGTCTTCATTGTCATCAAACTGCCCTTGTCGCAGGTAGTAGATGTATGTTGCTATTCCCGCCAACCCCATCGCTATGGATATTGCAATATATACGATCATCGTTGTTATTTCTATTAAAATTTTAATTTTTGGTTTCTAACATCCATATTTACAAAAACCTCCTAGCCGATCCATCGGAATGAGTAGTTCATCGCATCCATTGTCACTGCCTGGGTAGGACATTTTTCAGCACATAGCCCGCAGCGGATGCACAAGTCTTCATCTTTGAGCATAGCCGACCCCATTACAGCGAGTTGCTCTTCTGTCATTTCTGAGCTATCGACACCATAAAAATTATCTGTTGCTCTTCGTAGGTTCCCTTCGCCGGCGTCTAAGTTAAGTTTGCTGATCGGAACGAGTTTTAGGCAATTACAAGGACATACATCGACACAACCGTTGCATTTGATACAGAGCTCTCCATTGAAGACGGGGCTTACGTGACACTGTAAGCAGCGGTTGGATTGCTCGTGTGCTTCCTCGTCGGTATAGTTGTTTTCAACCATATTATTATTGAGGACGCGTAGTTTTTCTGGCTGGTTACTCGGAAGTTGCCACTTTGTTCGTAAGTATGTTTTGTCTCGATGAGGAGATAACTCAGTAAACTCTCCGACAAACTCTTTGTAGGGACGTGTCCCTTGTAAGTCCGAATCGATAGCGCGCGCAGCTTCTTGACCATGACGTATTGCGGTAATAAATAGGGCGGCACCAAAAGCGGCGTCGCCACCCGCATATACTTTATCGACAGTTGTTCGACCTGAGCCGATTTCGGTTTTGATAATGCCGCGATCGACAACTAGTTGGTCGCGTTTACTCCATCCCTTGAGAAAGCTCATATCCATTCCTTGACCGATAGCAAGAGCTATTGTGTCGCAAGGAATGACGTATTCGGCGTTTGGAACCATCTGCGGAGAAAATCGGCCGTTGTGGTCAAACAGGGAGGTGATCTCTTGAACTTTCAGTCCGACAACTTTACCACTTTCATCGCGCATAACTTCTTTGGGGGCGAGACGATTGATCGTTTTGATTCCCTCTTCCATGCCATCTTCAATTTCAAATTCATCGGCAGTTTGTTCATCGCGGGTTTCTAAGCAGACCATGGTGACCGTTTTGGCTCCATTTCGTACAGAAGAGCGAGCGACGTCGTAAGCGACGTTACCGCCGCCGACAACAATAACATTGTCGCCAATTTTCCATTTCTGCTCAGCGCAACGGACGCGTAAGTATTCTATTCCTCTAATAATATCGGGCTGGTCGGCCCCTGGTATCGGTAGGTCTCGGGATTTCCATAATCCCACTCCAATAAAGATGGCGTCATATTTTTCGTCGAGCTCTTCCATGGTGATGTCGCGCCCGACTTTCATGTTGTAGTAGATTTTTGCACCGAGATGTTCGATGGCGCCACACTCAGCGATAGCGATATCATTTTTTAGGCGGTAGTTGGGAACGCCGTAGGTGAGCATGCCGCCGGGCATCCGCATCATTTCGTAGATATCGACTTCATAGCCAAGGCGTAGAAGGTCGTGCGCGCAGGTCATCGATGCACATCCCGCTCCGATACAGGCAACTTTTAGTCCATTGGGTTTTGGTGTCGTTGTTCCGCGAGCATAGCTATATTCGAGCGATTTGATATGCGCCTCTTTGCTGAGTCCAAACCATTCGTCTAGATAGCGTTTTTGAGCGCGAATTGTGAGCGTTTTGTCGACGCGATCGCGGCGACAAGCCATTTCGCAAGGGGCCCCACAAATCATTCCACAGATCGATGCGAAAGGGTTGGGACCGCGCGCAATTTTATAACCTTCGAGTAGATCGCCGCGATGCAACGCTAGCATATAGCCTCTTGGGTCGGTATTTACCGGACAACCATCTCTACAGTCGATCTGCCGAAGATAGTAGTCTAAATCGGGAATGACGACGTCGTAGAGCTCTTTATATGTTTTTATTATTTCTTCATTATCGTCTGACATGTATCCACTCCAAGTCACAGGACTTATTCCCAAAGTATCAAAGCTTTTGTTTTAATGCAATTCTCTGAGTTGATCAAAAAATGGTCGGATACATTTCTTAACTTGTTTTTAGGAAAGATAATTTATCAGTAGATGATGCGAAAACCTTCGAATTTTTTTTCTTCGTTTAAAAATTCGATGTCGATGTGTGAAACAGACCCCTTTCCTGGTTCTGCTTTTAGTTTCTCAATAAGTTTTTCTAAAGTTTTAAGCGGGCCGTTCGCACAAAGTTCTACGGTCCCATCTGCAAGGTTTTTAACAGTGCCATTAAGGTTGAGTGTGTTGGCGTGAGTGCGCGTCGTGGCACGAAAAAAAACGCCTTGCACGTGCCCATGTATGACGGCGTGTAGGGTAATGTCTCTATCTTCTTTCATCAATAACCCATGATTTTTTTCTAACTTATAACTGTATAGGTAATGTCGTCAATAGAGATATAAATGTGACACTGATTTTATTTACTACGACTCGTATTAGTCCTCTTCGCCAATAGGGAACTCTTCGATGAGTTTGCGGATTTCGTCGGGATGACTTGCTTTGCTGATCAGTCCACGGAACGAGCGCGTTCCTGCCGATTTTTTGATATACCAACATCCAACGCGGCGCATGTCGATGGCAACGCGTCGTTCGTTTTGGTAGGCTAAAGTGTGTAAAAAATGTTCCATTAGCGCTTCGCGAAGCTCTTTGATTCCACGTTCGATGGGTGGTAAACCTTCGCGGTGCCGTAAAATATCTTCAGCGATCCATGGTTGTCCCATCGTTCCACGTGAAACAAGTACAGCGTCGCATCCCGTGTGGTCGAGCATCCCTTGAGCCGCTTCCGGACTAAACACGTCGCCATTGCCGATGACTTTTATTGTGTTAGCAGCTTCGACACAAGCTTTAATGTAGTCCCAATTTGCAGGTCCGCGATAGGCTTGTTTCCTTGTTCTTCCGTGAACAGCGATTGCCGATGCACCAGCAGCTTCGGCTATTTCGGTGATTTCGTGAGCGTTGATGCTATTTTCGTCCCATCCGGCTCGTACTTTTACAGTAATAGGGATATCGACAGCAGCTACCATGTTGGCAATGATGTCGCCGATGACTTTGGGATTTTTCATTAGGCCCGATCCGCTGCCATCTTTTGTTACCTTATCGACAGGACATCCACAGTTGAGGTCGATGACATCGAAACCGAGGTCGCGAGCGATTTTTGCCGACTGTCCAGCGAGTTCGGGTTTGCTACCGACGATTTGTGCGCCGATCGGGTGCATGGACTTGTCGAAATCGAGGATTCGGTAAGTGTTGGGGTCATTGCGGACGAGAGCGTCCATTTTGACCATTTCGCAGTAGATGATACCTGGATTATACTTCGCTGCCATCATGCGAAAAGGGTAGTCAGAGCATCCAGCTAGGGGAGAGTAAAGGACATTATTAGGGAGGGTAACGTTTCCGAGTTGGAAAGGTTTTGGATTAAGTTGAGCTGTATTTTTTTCTTTATTATTAGTCATAATCATCTGATGGGTTTATCCAATTATACTATAAAAGAAGGATTTAACAAAAGTGATAAATGGGTAAATGATAATTAGAATATTTGAAATATATAGATAACGATGGTTTTGATGATTCGCTCGATAATTCCAAGGCAGAGAAAAGCGATAATGGGGCTTAAATCGAGCATTCCAATAGGGGGAATGATGCGGCGAAAGAGGTTGAGGTAGGGGTCTGTGTAAAAGGAAATAAACTGTAGCAGTTTTGTGCCTTGAAGTTCTTGTATCCACGAAGCGAGAATTCTTCCGAAGAGCATGATCGTATAGGTCATAAACAGGATATCTATAAATTTAAGGACAACGATCATTACTTACTCTACATTCGCTAATTTTCAATATCCGCATGTTAATCGAAGTCAAACATTTATTTCAAGGTTCATTTATTTGTTACCATTGAACTAATAAACAAAAAGCGTTAATCTAGCTATGACTATAGTAAAGCAAACAACCAAAGTGTAAAGATGAGTGAACCTAAAGAAGTCAAAGTAAAAATAGCGCCAAATTCCAAAGAGTCAGAGATGATGGTACTTGGGTGCATGCTCACAAGTGTCAATTCTCTCAATGTCGGAGCGGATTCACTTGAAGACACTGAATTTTACTATACGGAACACAAGGCCATTTTTGGTGTTTTGAAGGCGGCATATAAGCAAGATAAGCCGGCGGATGTGCACCTTGTTTGTGAAGAGTTGAAGCGTATCGACAAATTAGACGCTGTCGGGGGTCCTGGGTATATTACAACACTGGCTCAGTATGCCGGTACATCGGCGCATATCGAGGAGTACTGTCGCCTTATTCGCGATAAAGCAGTCTTAAGAAGTATGATTAATGCTGCTCAAGTTGTTGAAAAAGAAGCGTTAGAAGAACCGCAAGATGTTTATGAAACACTCGATAATGCTCAACAAGCCTTTTTTAAAATTAGTCAAAGCGCAAACCAAGAGACCGGAAAGCTCGTCACCGAAATTTTGAGTGGTGTTAGATCGGAGTCACAAAAACCCTATCTAAAAGAACTTCAAGAGCGGCAAGAAGAGTATCAAATTAAGGGGCCCGAAGAGGCGGGGGTTTCTGGGATTCGTACGCAATTTCATGATATGGATAAGATGCTCAACGGCATGAATAATTCCAACATGATGATTTTAGCTGCTAGACCTGCTATGGGTAAAACGGCTCTTGCTTTAAATATAGCGCAAAATATTTGTTTTAGATCAAACATCCCTATTGGTGTCTTTTCACTAGAGATGAGCGCAGAACAACTTGTTCATAGAATTATTTGTTCTGAAGCAGAAGTTGAATCCGACAAAATAAAAACCGGCGCTATCAATGGTGTCGAATACCAACGTGTTGTTGCGGCCGTCAATGAGATGCAAAACCACACGATGATCATCGACGATCAGCCCGGACTAAAAATTACAGACCTTAGAGCTCGCGCAAGGCGGATGAAAGAGGCTCATGGGATTGGATTTTTGGTGATCGACTACTTGCAGTTGATCTCAGGTTCAGGGTCAGGTCGAGGGAACGAAAGTCGTCAGGTAGAAATTTCTGAAATTTCGCGTATGCTAAAAAACTTAGCGAGGGAGTTAGATGTTCCCCTGCTTGTTTTATCACAGCTTTCGCGTAAGGTAGAAGAAAGGCAGGGACACCGCCCTATGATGAGTGACCTTCGGGAAAGTGGTAGTATCGAGCAGGACTCAGATATTGTTATGTTCTTGTTGCGTCGCGAGTACTATGATCCCATGGATAAACCGGGAATGGCAGAACTTATTGTTGGAAAAAACAGGCACGGCCCTGTCGGCAGTGTTAACTTTACTTACCGTAAGGAGTTTGCCCTATTCCAAAACTACACTCCGCTCGACTATGAAAATATGGCAATTCCAAGCCCAGAGGCTGATGAAGCTTTTAGTCAGTTTACTCCCGCTTAATACAATTACTTTTTTTATTTTCTAAATGTTTAGTTTAATTGATTTTTAATTGTTTTTTTTTGTAAAATCAGACATTGCTAAAAAAATAAAATCCTTGAGTTAGTTAAGGTAGAGTTAGATATAATTTTTTATCGCTTTATCTTTTGCAAGAGGTAATCACTATAGGTGTAAGTTAATGTCTCAAACGATACAATTGTTAAATCAGTCTGGCTCAATTCTGTGGCAAACAGAAATCTCCGATGACGAAGCTCAAGAATTAAAGAAATGTTTTTCTGGTGAAACTAGAGTAAAAGATGTAGGATTTCTGACCTCGTTGTGTATGCCTGTGAGAACTTATAATATTAAATATTTTGCCAAAGACTTTTTTCTTCCTATAACCCTGAATACAGCGATTAAAGTTAAATCTGTTATACTGAGGTTATTTGCTGTTTTAATTTTAGGCGCGGTAGATTTAATAACCTTTCCTTTGAGGTTGGTTACGTGTATCCCACGCGTTATTTATAATTCACAAAAAAAAGAACATCCGCTATTGAAATTTTTGAGAGAAAAAAATGTTAACTTGAACTTTAAGATGCACTATGTATTTGTAAAGATTGTTTGTGACACAGATCCCAGAAATTCAGGTAGTTCCACCTACAAACAGGGTTTTGTCAGTTTTGTTGACTATCCTAGGTTAGATCTGCAAATACAAGCGGTGAATGTTTTTTCGAGTGGAAGTTGATAACATAAGGTTTTCTATTGTTTGATGCTTTTCGGGGGTTGGGGAAGATGTGGTTTTACCGCTCTCTGCCCCTTTATTCTTTATTTTTCGAAAAGTTAATTGTCTACGAGTTTTTCTGTGGCAAAATTTTCACTTCCAACTTTAACTTATTCAAAAAAAATAGCAACAGCCCTTTACTTTTTATTGTTAATCGATTAAGATCACTTAGTACTATACAGATATTTACAACACTTTTGGAGATTCGTAATGTCCTCAGTTAAAAAGAAACGCCGTTATAAGATCGCTAAACACAAACGTAAAAAGCGTAGCCGTAGAGATAGGCACAAAACAAAAAAATAATTAACTAGTTATTGCCTAAGGTAGTAATAAAATTTAAGTTTAATCGATGTGGAAGTATCCTGAAATATACGATGTTATCGTTATGGGTGGTGGACACGCTGGATGTGAAGCAGCTTTAGCAGCTGCGCGCATGGGCGTACGTACCCTCTTGCTCACGATGAACCTCGATACAATTGCTAAAATGAGCTGTAATCCCGCTGTCGGCGGTATCGGTAAAGGCCATATGGTTAGAGAAATCGATGCTATCGGCGGTGAAATGGCTAAAGTAATCGATTGTACAGGAATCCAATACCGCATGCTCAATGCTACCAAGGGGCCAGCTGTTTGGGCACCACGTGCCCAAGCAGACAAAGTTGCTTATCAATTTGAGATGAAAAGCAGGCTCGAACGCACCCCAAACCTCGAAATCAAACAAGGTACTATCGAAGACCTTATCGTCGAAGAGGGAAGCATCAAGGGAGTCATCACAAAAGAGGGAATTATCTACAGCTGCAAAACGCTGATTATTTCATCGGGAACTTTCATGCGCGGCCTTCTTCATATTGGAGAGCAAAATTATTCGGGCGGTAGGGCTGGCGATCAGCCTGCTGTTGGAATTTCTGGTTCTCTAGAGAGGTTAGGTTTTAAGCTTGGACGCCTTAAAACAGGAACTCCAGCGCGTATTCATGCTCGCTCCATCGATTTCAGTTTATGTGAAGAACAACCCGGTGATGAAGGCGTGCGATTTTCTTTTGATTCAGAAGAGAGCAAGCGTTTAAAGCAGGTTTCTTGTTACATCACGTACACGACACAAGAAACGAAAGAAGTCATTCTCAAAAATCTCCACCGGTCCCCCATGTATTCGGGGACTATCGAAAGCGTTGGTCCAAGGTACTGTCCGTCGATTGAAGATAAAGTCGTGCGCTTTGCCGATAAAGAGCGTCATCAGATTTTTTTAGAGCCAGAAGGCCTTAATACAGAAGAGGTCTATGCGAACGGAATCTCATCTTCGCTCCCTCTAGATGTGCAGTATGATTTCATGAGAAGTATTCCTGCGTTGAGAAATGCTGAAATCATGCGTCCCGCTTATGCAATTGAGTACGACTATGTCGAGAGCGGCCAATTCAAGCCCTCATTAGAGACAAAGCTCGTGGAAGGACTGTTTCTTGCTGGACAGATTAATGGAACCACTGGATATGAAGAAGCGGCTGCTCAAGGGCTTATGGCAGGTATTAATGCGGTAAAAAAAGTCAGAGGGGAAGAAGCTTTTATTCTAAAACGTTCTGAAGCTTATATTGGAGTCATGATTGACGACTTGGTGACCAAAGGTTTGACAGAGCCTTATCGCATGTTTACAAGTCGCGCTGAACATCGCCTCCTTCTTCGTCAAGACAATGCAGACTTGCGTTTGCGTCGCTATGGTTACGAGCTTGGACTCATCGACGAGGAACGGTATCAAAAGCTTCTTAAGAAAGAAGAAGCTCTCGAGACTGAAGGGAAGCGGTTAGCTAAAATTTATAAGCAAATGAACGGCAAAGGGTTTTCCCTAGCGCAGATCCTCAGTCGACCGGAAACAACCTATTGTCAGCTTTTGGAACTTTATCCTGGTGACGTGGTCGATTATGGAGAGGATATCAATTTTCAAATAGAGCTTAATCTGAAGTATGCAGGATACATCCAAAGGCAGAATGCAGAAATTGAAAAACTGTCGAACATGGAAAATATGAAGATTCCTGACTGGTTTGATTTTTCTAATGTAAAGGGCCTTCGCAACGAAGCAAAAGAGAAGCTTTCTCATCATGGACCTAAAAATTTAGGTCAAGCCTCTCGAATTTCAGGAGTATCGCCCGCCGATGTCTCTGTTCTAATGATTGCTTTAAACAGCCGATAGGTCTATCCAAACTTTGCAAAAAGAAACATAATAAGTTTTAAACCGGGTCTGAAATATTTTTGAAGAGACCTTGCGTTTTATTTATATTTTGGTAACTGACAAGGTCTCTTTTGAAGAATTTAAATGTTAATAACTAATCGCGAAGTTGTGATTGTCAGTTGCGGTCCAGTTTTTGATTTGACGATTGGCAACAAGAGCGTCAAGAATCGTTGGTATCCATTCTTTTTTAAGGTTCTTAATAGTGTTTCTAGTGGGAAGGACAAAGTAAGTTTTGTCTAATGTATTATCGGAGATATCAATCTCAATACCTTCGTAATTGTAGATATTGGCATCATATTGAATCTGATCCGTCCCCTCTGGTTGGTCAGCAATAGCCATGTTTAGCCTGTCGATAAGTTGAGTAGCAACTTCAGTAGGATAAATACGCACAGAGTCAAAATTTTCAGTGTCGATAGTACCATCCTCATTTGTTATTGGAACTTGGAGTATCGCGCTTTTCTTTGAGAGGCTTTGTTCTAGATTTAGTTTTGTTATGATTTCTATCTCGATACGATGGCTACTTAAATTATCGTCAGAACTCTCGTCATTATTTGGAAGCTCTATTTTAAAATAGAATTTGTAGTTCGGGGAAGTATCATCGAGAACAAATTTGTCTTTAAATAGATCGATTGCAGCCTCTGTCCATTCTTTTTTCATTTGTTTAAGAGACTCTATAGTTGTGGTAAGAAAATTAGTTGCCACGTTACTATCCGATATATCGAGTACATTTTCATTGAGATGAAGAATATTGGCGTCAAATTCGATATAACAAGGTTCGTTTGAAGGAGCGTCCGCATTTTCCTTAACAGCATCTTTAACAGCATCGTTAACCCTTTCGATGAATTGAGTTAAATATGCTTCAGGGGTGATTTCTTTATAGTCACTCAAAGAAGGGGGGTGTTGTCCTGGAATTAAAATTTCCGGTTTTATATCTGACAGTTTACTTTTGTATTCATCTATATTGACATCATCGACGTTGATAAAACATTCATTTTTGTTTTTTTCTTTTGAGCCTTTAGCTTCTGCAGTAACAGAGCGAATACCAAAGCGAATGACTTTTGTGTTTTTAAAATAACCTCTTACTTTTTCAGAAAAGAGTGCTGCTCCAAGTGATATAATCGTTAATACAACACCTAAAAATCTTCTACCGAACTTTTCTTTTGTAGTATACTTTCGCTCTCTTACAGCTACCAATCTATATAGGCGGCCATTGTACTCGGCTTTTGGAGTTTCTCCACAATTATTGACAATATTTTCAGCGGACTCAAAGCCTTTTACCTCGTTCCACTTATTTGAGAGGTTGATTTCATCTATACTATTTATTATTTTAAATTCTGTCATTTATTTTCCTTTGTGGGATTGATTATTTTAAGGTATTTTAAAGAATAATAAAATTGTTGTCAATTTTGTTTATAAAACACATTGTTTTTTTTATATTAAGTACGGTTTTTAAGAAATGAAATTGATTAGATGTTTTAAATTAGGGATAGAATTTAAAACAACAAGCAGTATACTGAGAGAGTTTTATAGATGTAATTGAAAGGGGAAAAGACTTTTGGATTTCCATATACTCGAACTACATAAGACTCCTATTTGGGAGCAGTTACAAATTGAAGAGGCTCTCTTACGATCAGACAACAGAAATTGGTGTGTCATTAATAGAGGCTCACCGCCAGCAATTGTGATGGGAATTTCTGGAAAGCCAGAGGTTTTACTTAATGCGTCTCTCGTTGAACAATATCAAATTCCTGTATGGAAACGATTTAGTGGTGGTGGAACCGTCGTTATCGATGAAAACACACTATTTGTTACGTTTATCTGTAATACAGAGGATGTAGGGGTCCATGAAAGACAGGATAAAATTCACTCTTGGGCTGAGAGTGTTTATCGCGAAATTTTTCCGTCCAATCAATTTCGTCAGCGGGAAAACGACTATGTTTTAGGCGATAGAAAGTTTGGTGGCAACGCGCAATACTTAAGAAGGGGGCGTTGGTTGCATCACACATCTTTTTTGTGGGATTTTGATATCGATAAGATGCAATGTTTGTTAATGCCCCCCACAGCTCCCGATTATCGAGTTAATCGCTCTCACGACGATTTTTTGTGTCGATTGAATGGGGTTATGCGAAGTTCTGATGAGCTATTTGATCGTTTAAAAGGGACACTTGCCTCTAGGTATACTCTTTCTGAAAGCAAAGTGGAAAATGTTTTTAAATTGTTAGATAAAGATCATCGAAAAGCCACAAAGCAAGTAGAATTATAAGAAAAGACACCGCTAAAAGGGTGATGAGATGTGCACATCAACACACGTTTGTGCAAGTGGGTCCGCTTCCCAAAGTTCGAAACTCTCCCTTTGGCGTTACGATCCCCTAAAATATAATATCGTCGATAGGCTTAATCGTCTCACCTGCCCCAAAAGCAGTGCCATTACCTTTATTGTATCAGAAATACCCTTTCTTTTCATGTAAAATAGTAATTATAACTATTTTACAACAAAAAGAGGGGGCAAAGGAAATATTAGTATAAAACAAAATTTTTAGGCTCTTTTCCATTATAATTTTTACACTTGAAAAGTAAAGCAGCTTTACAAGGTTCCCCATAGCAATCGAATATTGGATAATAGCCTAGGTAATCTATGCGTTCAAAGTAAGGAGATAGCTTTACAATAAGATTGGGCACTTGTAGGCGCAGTTTTTGGAGATGAGGAGCGTTATCGGTGACTACGTATATACCGGTTTTACCTATCTGTTCCTCTGCCATTGGTGGCCAAAATGAGAATTGATTCTTTCTAACGCCGTGAATATTTAAAAAATAGGTGCGATTTTGCTCTGGGCCATAGAAGTTGAGAATGCTGCTCATCTGATACTTACTGCTGAAAAGAAACTCCTCATTAGGGTTATATCCTACAATTTTCAAAGCTTTTCGAAGGTTTTTCCATCCAACATTGTGTCGAAAGGGATTAAGTTTATAAGGAATTTTAAGTGTTGGATATAAATTTAAAGCCTGTGCATGAGGGATCGTAACTGCAAAAAGGCAGAGAAGTATTGATAATGCGACTCCTATTTCCATTAGGCGCTGTTTCCATTTTATTTCATCACAAGCAAACCAGGCGATCACGACAAAAGCTGTTGGGTAGGCATAATCCACCCAGTTGCCCTGTACTTTTTTGAAAAGGGAAAGAGCGGTTACGAAGGTAAGTAAAGTCGCAGTTGTAAATGCGCAAAATAGAAGGGATCGCTGCGTCTGGTTTTTATGTTTGTAGATGGAGTAAAGTGCCATTAGTAATAAGATAAAAAGTATGGGAGAAACAAGAGCAAATTGAGCCCCAATGAATTCAAGGGGATTTCCCACCAGACTATGATTTTCTGTTTGTAGGGGCGATCCAGCAACTGACGCTGAAACATGGCGAAATGTTGCCCAGTCATTTTTAATGTTCCACGTGAAACTTGGTACAAGGCCTAAAAGTGAGATAAAGAAACCAGTAATAAAATTTTTATTTTTAAGAACTGGAAAAAGAGGCATTGATGCAATCAGAACTATCCATAAAAGGTATATTGGCCATTTAAATAATGCTCCACAAGCAATAAATAGTCCTAATAAGGGGTAATGAGGTGGCATTTTTATTTCGAGAGATTCCGCAATGACGATCAGTGCACATATCCAAAAAAAGACCATCCCCACATCGGTAATTGCAAGGATGGATGCCATGAACCCAAGAGGGGAAAAGGCAAAAATAGTCGCGGCCCAAAAAGAGGCTTGGGGAGAGAGTTTACATTTTCTTGCAAGGATATAGAGGAGTAAGGGGGTGAAAAATCCGATAACCACAGACAATACACGTACTCCGAGGACCGAGTTGTTAAAGATCGAAGTGCCTAGCCATATTTGCCACGCAATGCCGGGGGGTTTACTGTAGTATCCCCAGTCGATATTTTGACTCCACGTCCAATACTGTGCTTCGTCGGGACTTAATCCTATTTGACTGTTAACGATCATCCATGTGACAAACAGTGCTTTGATAATTAAAATAAATAAAAGTGTGCCGAAGTAGGGTTTTGTAGAAATTCGCGTCATGAGTCTATCCCTTTGTGCTACAGTGATTCTAGACAAAAGTATAGAAGAATCGCGTCGTTATTTTCTAGAAAGAATACCATAAATCTTTGCGGAGGTAGGAATGATCGTGAAAATAGTAAAAAAGTGTAACCTATGTCACTACGTGGCCAGATTCTTCATTCACGTTCGGTAGACAATCCCCCTATCAATATATTAAATCCGGTTTGCGTCCAAATCCAGTAGCAGGGCTTTCGGTTCTTACCTGGGTAAGATCAGGTTAATAAAACGCTGTCAAACCTTGCTGCAGCAGTTTACTTTTATTGATGCTAGTCTCGTTCAGGAAAGCTGAAGAGATTTTTAAAAGCGAGAGCATTGACATCGCGTCCAATAGCAGCAATAGCATCAGTTAGAGGAATTTTTTTAGGGCATACTCTCACACAATTTTGCGCATTTCCACAATCGGCAATACCTCCTTCTTCCATGAGAGGACGAAGACGTCGTTCTTTTTGTGTGTTTCCGATAGGATGTGCATTAAATAATCGAACTTGTCCCATAATTTGTGGTCCGACAAATTTAGACTTCTCATTTACTTGTGGGCAGGATTCAGTACAACATCCACAAGTCATACATGTGGATAAAACGTACATAATTTCTTGCTTTTTAGGACTAATTTTAGGACCAGGCCCTTTATCATAAACCCCATCTGTGTCTATCCAAGCACTCACTTTTTTTAAATTTTCGAACATACTTGTTCTATCGACAATGAGATCTCTTACAAGTGGGAATTTTGTGAAAGGGGCTAGTTTAATAATATCTGAACCCGTTTCCTTTATTGTCGGTTCTATGAGGCAGGTGCACGCTTGTCTTGGTACTCCATTTATGAGCATCGAGCACGACCCACAAACTTCTTCTAAGCATCCCTGTTCCCATACGACCGGTTCTACGCGTTCACCTTTTGCGTTGATGGGATTTTTTTGGATTTCCATTAATGCGGAAATGACATTTTCAGAAGGATTTAATTTAAGAGTAAAATCCTCCCAATACTGTTTCCCTGGAGATCCTCTATAAATTCTAAGAGTAAATTTTTTAATTTCATCTTCCATATATATCCTCATAGGGGAAGTTGACTTTCGATATTTTTAGGGATGTTTTCTAATTCAGGAGTAATTTTTTTAGCTTTAGTGTAGTCCCTAACTATTCCTTTTGGATTAAGGTGTCGTGTATCTATTTTTTCATAGGTGATTTTCAAATCTTTTGCAACGGGGTCATATGTTGCAATGGTTGTTTTAAGCCAGTTTTTATCGTCTCTATCTGGATAATCAGGTTTAAAATGTGCTCCACGAAATTCATTCCGTTCGAGAGCACCTTTTGTGATTATTTTTGCGATTTCAATCATATACATAAATTGATTTGCAAAAGCATAAGTTTGGTTTGCAAATTGCGTTTTATCATCTAGCTGTATGTTCTGAGTGCGTTTTTTTATATCTTCGATATATTCTAGAGTTTTTATAAGCTCTTTGTTATTACGTTTTACGGTTACATTTTGAACTAAAATATTAGAAAGTTCATCGTGAAGTTTATGGATGTTTTCTTTTCCAGAACGAGACATCAGATCGTTTTTGAGTGTCTCTTCATGATTTAAAGCTTCCCTGTAAATGTTTTCAGAAGTGTTTTTGAAGGTGGATTTGAGTGATTCTAGGTATTTAGGAACTTCGACACCAGCAACTAAACCTGCAAAAATACATGAAAGTAGGGCGTTTGCACCCAATCTATTTGCACCGTGATATTGGTATTCACATTCTCCAACAGCAAAACACCCTTTTAAATTAGTCATGTGACGATAGCGTTCGTTGCGGTCTGGATCATCTGCAGCAGGCCAGTCTACCCAAGCTCCACCCATCGTATAATGTACTGCTGGGAATATTTTCATAGGGATTTTTCGAGGGTCGTAACCTGTAAACTTTGTGTAGATTTCAAGAACAGCTTCTAATTTGTGCAGGGTTTTTTCAGGTAAATGTGTCACATCTAAGTAAACTTGACTTCCACCATCTACTCCCATTCCAATTTCGCAAATTCGCAAAATTTCACGCGCACCGATATCTCTAGGAACTAAATTACCAAAAGCGGGATACATCTCTTCAAGAAAATACCATGGTTCACCTGTAGTTCCACATTTCTTTGTTTCACCATTTGGAAATTCAATTGTCTTAGATGAGTCCCCATAGACCCAAACGCGTCCGCCTTCACCTCTAACAGACTCTGAAATTAATCTTAATTTATCTGCTCCAGGAATAGCTGTAGGATGAATTTGTATAAATTCACCATTAGCATATTTCATTCCCTGCATATACAATCTACCGTTTGCTGCACCAGTACAAAATGTAGAGTTTGTCGATTTTCTAAAGAGTAATCCTAATCCACCTGTAGCAATTACAACAGCATCCGCTTTAAGAACATCGAGTTTTAAATTAAATAAATCCATGTAAACAATTCCACGAGCGATACCTTCTTCATCCAATACGAGGCGCATGAATTCGTGATTTTCATATTTTTTGATCCGTCCTTTGGCTTCATGGCGTCTTACTTGTTCGTCCAGTGAATATAGAAGTTGTTGCCCTGTCGATGCTCCACAAAAAGCTGTGCGATTATATAACGTACCCCCAAAGCGACGAAAATCCAGGTCACCTTCTGGTGTGCGATTAAAAGTGCATCCAAAGCGTTCTAGCATGTGAATGATTTTAGGTGCTGTATAGCACATTTCAACAATGGGTGGTTGATTTGCTAAGAAGTCGCCACCTTTAATGGTATCGTAAGCGTGAATAATTGGTGAGTCGTTTTCTCCCATTGAATTTATCGCTGCGTTGATACCGCCTTGAGCACATACAGAGTGAGAACGTTTTACTTTTGTTACGCTAACAATTGATACGTGGCACCCATTGTCGGCGAGTTTCATTGCAGCTGAAAGTCCTGCGAGGCCTCCGCCGACGACGATTACATGATTATTTTTATCGCTCTCAGTCATTAATCTACTACCTACTGTTTTAAGTTTATTAAGTATGATCCCCAAATCGCAATTAGCCCTAGAAATCCAATCAGAAGCATTAATCCTAAAGAAATTACTCTCATGATCATTTGCGATCTAGCCGTTAAAGTTAACCCCCAGCTAATGCAAAAGGTCCAAAATCCATTAAACGCATGGTAAGTTGCAGCTATCACAAATAAAGAGTAGAGAAATAGCATCCACGGATTTTTAAAGGTATCTCGCACAAGTAATAGCTCAGCTGTGCCGAAGTTTGGGGAAACTGTTACAACTTCATTTGTTTCGAGTGGCCACGCTTTCATAGCTTCGAGATACTCGGTCTCTTGCGCTTTTTTTTGTTCTTGTAAAAGTTTGGCTATTTTTGTACCCGCTTTAGCTCTTTTATTTCCCGGACTTTGTAATTGCAGTTGTCCCTTTTTAATTTGCTGCTCATCGTAAATTTTGACATCTAAGCGATCTGCCAAAGTGTATAGACCATCATCTTTGCTTACTGGCATCATGTAATAAGTTGTCGCATCTACTTTTGCCGAAGTGGGATAGTGGATAAATCGCATCTCTGCAACATGGGCGATGATTGCAATAAATAAAATCCACGATGTAATCCTTTGCCAGGTATAGGCCTGGTTGCGTGCGTATTTAGGAAAATAGGGATCTTTTCCTGTACTAAAGTAAGCATTTTGCTTGCTTGTCATTAGGTACTTAATTCCCCAAAGTCCATGAATTAAAAAAGGGGTACCGATCAGTAATATTTCTATGACATTGAGATAGGGGAGGTTGTGAATAGCATTGACTGCGTGTATAAACCCATAGCCGTCATCCCCAATATAGAGCGCAGCTTGCGAGTTGGTGAGTAAGTGCTCTATGAGAAAAATAACGAGCATGACTCCCATGAGCGATTGAAGCCTTCTCCAAAAAAACGCTGTGGGTGCCGGTTTTGCTTCGTGATAGCGATCCATAGTTGCTCCAAGTGTATATTATAAAGGGTCGACTTAAATAATAAATTTAACAGAGGCGGGCGGCTTCGGCAATAAGAAAATTAAAGAAGTTAATTGATGTCTGGTTTGCATCTAAATCCAGTAGAGTGCAATTTTACGAAAGCCTTGCTCCTGGATTTGAGTGTAAACGAGGTTTGAAATAATAAATTTATATTTTTGTTATTAATAAGTTATTTTGCTATAATGTCAAATTAAGGTGTTAATAGTTATAATATTAGGTATTAGTAATGACTAATGAAAGGCCCAAATCTCTTAATACAGTAGGCTTACAAATTGATGGATCCCTTTTAAAGGCGGTACATTTAGAGAAAAAAAAGGGGAAAATTCACCTTATTGATCTTTATTCTATCGATATTAGTAGTGAAACTGTCGCCGATAATGTAAACCCACTTTCTTTAACAGATCGCGGTAAACAACTTGCGCGCGATCTTAAAACTCACCTTTCTTTATCAGCAGTTGAAAGTAGTGAAACCTTAGTGCGCCCTCTATTCGTGCAGTTGAAAAAAGATAAAGATATCGCGGCGGTGATAGGGTTTCAATCAGAACCAATCCTTCCTTACTCTTCTGATGAGGCTGTTATTGATTGGTTAAAAGTGGGACAAGAAGAAAATGGATCGCATCTTTCTGTTTATGCTGTAAAAAAAGATCATGTTCAAAGACATTTAGATGAGTGGAATGGTTATGGAATAGACCCAGAAAATGTGAGCGTTGTTCCTGTTGCGATGACAGCATTTACAAATTATTTTGTTACTAGCGACACCTCTTACTTTGCGGTTCATATTGGCAACGAGACGACCACTTGTGGACTTGTGGTTGAAGGGCAATTGCTTGGTGCTCAGTCTTTTCATAAGGGGGTAAATGACTTGGTTGTTGCTCTTGAAAAAGACTCTGCTACATCTATTTATGATGTCGATTTCATGAACATCAGTGACAAAGACTTTCCCCATCTTTTTAATGGGGTCGATCAGTTTAAGCTCGAAATAATGAAAAATTTATTGAGCCTGACAAAACTTTTAAAAGGTAAAGAGTTAGAGAAAATTGTCTTCACAGGAATTGGGGCTACCTTATTAAAATTTAATGATAAGCTGTGTCAAAGTTTAAAAAAACAACAGATAACCTTCGAAGTTCCTAGTGAATTTTCCTGCGACAGAAGCACTTTACTCAAGTATGATATTGCCATAGGACTGGCTCTCAGTGGTATCCCTGGTATAAAGACACAAGTAGACTTGCGACAACAGGAACTCTCCTACCCCAACCCTTGGAAAAGGATATTAAAACCTGTAGCTCTATATCTAGTCGCCTGTTTTCTTCTCGCTTGGGGCGCATACATGAGTGGAATGGCTTCATCACGTTATAAAGAAGATACACTTAAAGAAAAATTTGGATCACTACTTGCGTTAATGGATAAACCGTATAAATCTTTCGAAGAAGAGTTTGAAAGCAGCCAAGGGGAAACGAGTGGTTTAACGATTGAAGAACTTGATGTTAACGACTTGTTTGATCGCCTCGATTACTTAAACGAAGAAGTGGACAAGGCTCCGGAACCAATAGCTTTAATGCCTAACACTCCAAGGGTCTCCGATATTCTCGCCTGGCTTGCAACGCACCCAAATGTTGTTCTTGCTGGCGATGAAAAAGGGCTTAGAAAGCCTTTAATAAAGATTGATTCTTTCAATTACAACATGATGAAACGTCCAGAAGAAAAGAAGAGAAATAACAAATATCAAGTGAAAGTTGAGTTAGAGTTTACCAGTCCAACGCCTAAACTAGCGCGCGAATTTCACGACGCGCTGATTGAAGGAAATGATTTTGTCGATACCAAAGGCGAAGTGAAGTGGAGCTCAAATCGAGGGCGCTACCGCACATCATTTTATTTAAAAGATAAGACTTATTATCCAGTTAGTACGAAGAGGTAAAAGGTTACATGCAAAATATTCCAAAATCTAGACTCGTGCTCTATGTAATGATTGCTGGGGTCCTTCCTTTATTTTTTGTAATGGTCAATTACTGGAGTACGCAAAATACTTTAGATGAATTAGATATCATGATAGAAAATATAGAAAATAAAGTAATTAATTATAAAAAACAGCAGGGCAAAAATATAGCCGTTATCAACCATTATCGGGATGCCGATCACTTTTATATCGATAAATATTTAGAGACCCTTAATTTTCTAGAGCCTGAAATTGAAGCGTTACAAAAAATTGTGAATCACAAAAATTTTACTGGCGATGTGAATATTACGAAAAGAATGGATTTTCTTACCGGATCAGGCAATAGCATGATTTTTACAGAAGGCGTTGTTCAGTCATATCCCCTTTACCAAGAAACGACAGAGTCCTTGACGCATTCTATAGAAGTAAATGTCAACGACATAAAGAAAATTCTGGCACGTGTAGAAGGTGTTAACGTAGGTCCATATAAGCCGGGCCCTAATAGACCCCAGTTGATTGTGATGGACTTTAAAATTGATAAGAAACAACAACCTAACGAAAACGAAATTTATCAATTAAATATGAAACTATTAAAAAGAGAATACATGTAATGACACATAAACGATATTTCTCCATAGTATGGGCCCTTTTAATGTTAACTTTTTTGTCCCCTTGTGATGCAGCTAAAAGTTCAGGATCTCATCCGAGACTTGTTAGTATCAATATTATCGATAGAAACGGAATGTCTGAGACTATAAGTGGACGTGATAGACTAGCTCACTTTGAAAGAGTGAATTTTTTAAATCCACAGCCCTATCAAAAAGTGATGCGTATTTATAATCGAATGGCAAATGGAGATGTCAAAGCATATATTACAAGTTATCATGCCAACGGACAAATAAAACAATTTCTAGCAGTAGTCAATAATAGAGCGCATGGAATGTATAGAGAGTGGCATGAGAACGGGAGTGTACGTGTCGATGCCACTGTGATTGGGGGATCGGGTGATCTTGGACCTTCTCATGAAAATACGTGGTTGTTTGAGGGGGTGTGTAGAGCTTGGGATAATGATGGGAGGAAAGAAGCTGAAATTTCTTACTCCAAAGGCTTTCAAGAAGGAATATCAACGTATTACCATAAAAATGGAAAAATATGGAAAAAAATCCCTTATAAGAAAGGCATGATTCATGGACAGGAAGAAACTTTCTTAGATAATGGAGTCTTATTGCAAGTTGTACATTATCAAGATGGAGTAAAGCATGGAGAAGCAAAGCGCTATTGGAAAGGACGTAACATCGCAGCTATCGAAATTTTTGATAATGGAAAATTAGATACCGGTAATTATTATGATATAAATGGTAATCATATCGCTCAAATTACTTTTGGAGAAGGAAAACGGGCTATTTTTGGAAGAGATACATTAGCGGAACTTCAGCAGTTTCATAATGGGGAACTTGATGGAAAAGTTGAAGTGTTTACAGAAAATGGCGACCTGTTTAGTACTTTCCATGTAAAAAATGGAGAAAAACATGGTGAAGAAGTTGAATATTATCCTCGGAAAAAATATCAAAATACTCCCCATCAAAAAATAGCAATTAATTGGTTTGAAGGGAATATTCAAGGGCTTGTTAAAACATGGTACACTAATGGCAATCAAGAAAGCCAACGAGAGATGAGTAAAAATGTGAAAAATGGTCTTGCTACGGCGTGGTATGAAGATGGAAACTTAATGCTTATCGAAGAATATGATCACGATAAATTGGAAAGTGGGAAATATTTTAAAAAAGGAAGTAAAATACCTATATCACAAGTCAAAGGTGGAAATGGTGTCGTCACGATTAACGATTCGCAAGGAAATTACGTAAAAAAAATTAATTATCATCATGGTAACCCAGAGGTGTAATTGATTTGATGGACAAAAAATCTTTAAGAGCAATATTTCAAGACAAAAGAAAAAAGATATCACCAGATCGAAGAAGTGAAGCTTTAGCTATGGCTCTTTCAGATGTCGAATCTATCTTGGTTACTCATGAGTATATATTGTCCTATAGTAGCTTCCAAGATGAGTTTTGTACAAAAAAAATTAATGCTCTTATTGCTAAACAGGGAAAACTTTTACTACCCAAGGTTGAAGGCGATCAACTGAAAATTTTTCATGTAAATAATGTGAATCAGCTGGAAAAAAACTCATGGGGAATTGATGAACCTAGTTCTAATTTGTGTCTTCAGATTAATCCTGAACAAGTTTCTTGTGTTTTTGTTCCGGGATTAGTCTTTGATATAAATAACCATCGTATCGGTTATGGAAAAGGCTTCTACGATCGCTTTTTATGCAAACTTCCGAAAAATTCTATTTACTATGGTTTAGGATTCAAAGAACAGTTTTTAGATAAAAACATTCCTAGTGACCCCACAGACGTACCTCTATCAAAAGTTTTATTGTTTTAAATTGAAAATCTACTTAAGGTAAAGTTTCAAAACTGCGACTCTTGTGCCTTCTCCTTTTAAAAGGTAAAACACTTCTCTCTATAATAAGGATTTAATTTTTTTATTTTTTCTCATACAATTGTCTACAGTCAGTACTATTTTATAGGTTTTTTAATGTTCGTAGATGATGTAGGTCGTTTTAATGAAATTTTGGATTTATGGGAAATTATCCCTCCAATACCTTCTTCCACATGCTTAAGTCGAAAGTGGTCTAATCTTACGGGAACAGTCAATAAGTGCCTTGAAAAGGGGGTGGATTTTTGGAAACATAATTGTGTAGTTCAAGCCTTTCGTAGGTACTCTGATCTAATGGTCGATTGTGTGATTCTCAGTGTAGATACCGTATTTTTAGTCGGTTCTTTATTTCCTGAGTTAATTCCTGCAACGGTGACGAGCCTTTCTTATACTTCGTTAGAATATATTGGCCTGTTGGGCTTAATATTTACGGGAAGTTTGCTTACTAAAGTTACTGGAGATGTGTTTTTTGCTAAAAAAATGCGCAATTGGAAAATTTTGGCGGAATCAATTTTTAAAGTTTCCTATCTTATATTGGGTGTCTCTCTTACACTATCAGGATGTGCAGCAGGAACCGCTAGGCTTATGGGATACCAAGAGGTTACAAATGCTATTTATAAATATACTAGACCTGCTAGTGAGGTTTCTATCGTTTCGGGGTTCTTGTTTATGGTGTATTACTACATCACAAACAAAAAAATTATAGGCTATTTAGAAGAAGGTATTGATGAAGAACAGCTTGTTGAAATGGTTCATCACTTTAGAAACGAAGCTATCGATAGTTCCTCAGAAGGTACTTGGCGTGCAGCAGATATACGGGCAAGAATGGATAAAGATACGTGGTGGGATTTTGAAGAAAAAATCAAGGATCTGCTTGAAAGTGACAATGAAAATTTTGAGCAGGTTTTCAATGAGGTCTGCCTCAAAAATATCCAAACTCAGCAACTTTATGTTAAATCAACATTTTGCCTACGTATAGCCGGAGATCTTGGCTTTGCACTTTCTTCATGGTATCCAGGGACGGTGATTCAAGCGGGGATCGACGAGGTTTTTTCTCTTTTATACACCTCACTTTTAGCATATAAAAAATACGCTCAATATCAAGAACGTCGTTCTTTACCTCAAACTTTACCCGTTTAGTTTTAGGTCTAAACTGTGATTACCAGAGACAAGTGTAAAGCGGATTTACATACTGCTGAAAGACTCTCTTTTTATCTCCACTCAAGATGGGGAATGGCTACTGTGATTGTGGTGCAATTTTTTGAAACAGCTCTTTTAGCAGATTACAATCGCCCTGTTCATTTTGTTTTTCAGAAAATTCTGTATAGTCAGCTATCGTTAGCTCGGGATTGTTACCTACCAGTTCAGGCAAAGAAGCCTTTGCTATCTCTTGAGTACTTTGAAGGGCCTCCCACTTAATTTTTAGAGCTTCTGTAACGAACCTCTCTTCAGTTAAGCTTCCCTTTTTAGCATCTTGAATCAGTTGCATTTGTCTTTTTTGTTTGAAGGCCAAAGCTATATTATTGATAATCGCAAACTGTTTATATGTTGGGGCCATATCTTTTGCGTAAAAAATCTCCACCTTTTTAACGGTCATATCATCATTTGGGTAGGTACGCAAGAGCACGTCTTTTAACATGTTAATTTTGAGAGCCTCTTTAGTTCCGCACTCTCTGATGATAACTTTGGGAATATTTGAAAAATTTTGATCGAGAAATAATTTAAAAGAGTCTTCATGTAGTAGATTTTTAACCAAATTGTAAGTGTTAGTGTCCATCGATAAGCATTTGTGTCCATCATCATCATATGGGTCTTGTTCATTGAAGTAATTGATGAAAAGAGAGATTGCATTAACAATTCTAGCGAGCATGGGAAAATACCTATTTTGTTTATTTGGCTAAAGATAAAGGAACAGAATACACTGTTTTAATCGTGTACACAAGGATATTGTGTACCGATAGTGTTAGTAAGTAAAGCCACAAATAAGCCCTCTTAGATTAGAGGGGAGGTTATGGGAGAGGGAAAGGGCGTATTAAAAAAATTACTAATTTTTACAGTTATCAGATTTATCGTTCATATCGTTTTGATCGTTGAAAAGTTTGAGATGAATATCGTTCATACCATTGGCAACATTCACAATCTCGTGACCACTAAAACTTCTGCGTCACATCAGGTACTGCTGTTTAGTAATTTATTTTGCGCCGTTAAAGCTTGAATACTGATCTTGTAGATTACAAGAGACGTTTAAATTCTAACTACAATCTACTTTGGGAAAGGGCAAACTTAAAATGTTACTAACGATAGGAACGATATAACGATATGAACGATAAGGTATAAAAATTCTCAATTAGCTTTACAGTTATCAGATTTATCGTTCACAAGATTGGTAACATTAACAATAAAATGAACGACTAAGACTCATGCGTTACATTATGCCTTCCTTTTCAGTACTATCTAGATCAAAATCACTCTCTATTTCAGTACACCCCTTTCACCTCTCTTTGTGGCTTTACTATACATCGAGTTATCGTGTTACCAAACCAGCGCAGCTCCATTTTGATATTGGGTAACTCGAGTTTCAAAGAAGTTTTTTTCTTTATCTAGATCCATGACCTCGCTCATCCACGGGAATGGATTTACAGTATTGTAGATAGGTGTAATTCCTATACGTTCTAACCTTCGATCCGCAATATGTTTCACATACCCACTAAAGAGATTTGCATTGAGCCCTAGGATTCCTCTTGGCAGACAATCTTCTGCGTAGCGAATTTCTAGCCTTACAGCTTCTTCTATCATTGTAATAATTTCATCTTTAAAGGTTGCAGTCCAAATGTGTGGATTTTCTTCCACGATGGTATTGATAAGGTCAATTCCAAAATTTAGATGGATGGTTTCATCTCTTAGAATGTACTGAAACTGCTCACCTATACCGGTCATCATATTTTTTCTGTGAAAATTAAGGATCATGACGAAACCGCTGTAAAAAAAGATTCCCTCCATAATGATATAGAATCCGATTAAGTTTTTAAGGAATGTTTGTATTCCTTCGTCGGTATTTGTTGAAAAACTTGTATCCATGATATCAGCTGTAAGCCTCATTTCAAAGGCATCCTTTTCGTGGATGGATGAAATTTCGTGGTACATGTTAAAAATCTCTTTTTCATTGAGGGAGAGTGATTCGACGATATAGTGGAAGGTATGTGTGTGAACAGCTTCCTCAAAAGCTTGCCTTAGAAGGTATTGTCTTGCTTCTGCGTTTGTGATGTGTTTAAAGATGGCGAGTACGATATTATTGCCAACGAGGCTTTCCGCTGTGCTGAAAAAACCGAGGTTTCTCATAATAACAAGGCGTTCATCTTCAGTTAAAGCGTTAGATTTCCATTGCTCTATATCTTTTTGCATGGGTACTTCAGTGGGCAACCAGTTATTGTGGCAGCCGTTAATATAGTGTTCCCAAGCCCAGTGATATTTTAAGGGCATTAGTTGGTTAACATCTACTTGCTTGCAGTTAATAATTTTTTTGTTTTTTGGATCGATTCGATTTTGTATTGGCATGATATTCTCCTGATAAATTATTGACAGCTTTCGCATGTTCCATCATCTGATAGACCACAAGCCTGATTTCTTTTTATTTCAATATTGCTTGATGCAGAGGTGCTTTTCATCCAACGCGGTTGAATACCTCTGCGGTTAATGTCTATCGTCGATTTTTCAACTTGTGTTGCTGATTTAGAGCGTAAATAGTAGGTTGTTTTAAGTCCTTTTTTCCACGCGTAGATATACATTTCGCTTAGTTTTTTTCCACTGGGTTCCGAAATATATAAGTTTAATGACTGTCCCATATCGATCCACTTTTGACGGCGGCTAGCACACTCGATCAGCCAGTAGGGATCAATTTCAAAGGATGTTTTGTAGAGTTTTTTTATGTGTTCGGGAATTCTATGAATTTCTTGAATGGATCCGTCGAAATATTTAAGGTCATCGATCATTTCACTATCCCATAGAGAAAGAGCTTTGAGATCATTGACAAGATACTCGTTAATACAACAAAATTCACCGGAGAGATTAGATTTTACGAAGAGGTGACTAAAAGTGGGTTCTATAGACTGCGTTGTACCCGTAATTTGAGCGATGGTGGCTGTTGGAGCTATCGCCATGGTGTTACTGTTTCTGATTCCATAATTTTTTAACGCTTCCCTTACAGGTTCCCAGTCTAAGGATTGGCTTGTGTCCACATCTAAAGTATGCTTTCGGCTATCTATTAGGATTTTTAAAGTATCTATGGGAAGAAGACCCTTTGACCATTTAGATCCTTCGTAAGTAGCGTATGTACCTCTTTCTTTGGCTAGCTCGCAACTGGAAAGAATTGCATAGTAAGAGATGATTTCCTGAGTTTTGTCGGCGAATGAGATAGCTGCATCACTGTCATAGGGGATACGTAATTGATAGAGAGCTTCTTGAAATCCCATCGCTCCTAATCCTACAGGACGATTTTTATGATTAGAGTTTTTAGCCTCTATAGTAGGATAAAAATTGATATCTATCACATTGTCTAACATTCGCATGGCGTAAGAGATCGTCTGCTTTAGACGATCTCGATCGATTTCATGATTAGTAATGTGATTAGATAGATTGATGGATCCCAGATTACATACAGCAGTTTCTTCTTCGGAGGTATTGAGTAGTATTTCAGTACATAGATTCGAGCTGTGAATAACCCCTGCATGTGATTGAGTGGATCTAATATTTGAGGGATCTTTAAACGTTATCCATGGGTGTCCTGTTTCGAACAACATCGTAATCATTTTTTTCCAGAGATCTACAGCAGAAATTTTTTTATACTGTTTAAGTTTATTCTCGAGAGCTTTAGCTTCATATTCTAGGTATTTATTTTTAAATTCTTCTCCATATAGAGAGTGTAGTTCAGGGGTTTCTGATGGGTTAAAGAGTGTCCATATTCCATTGTCTAAAACTCTCTCCATAAATAAATCCGATATCCACGTAGCAATATTCATATCGTGGGTCCGTCGACGATCATCTCCTGTATTTTTTCGAAGCTCGATAAATTCTTCTATGTCGAGATGCCATACCTCGAGATATGCACAGAAGCTACCTCTACGTTTACCTCCTTGATTGACTGCGAGTGCTGTGTCATTCGCAACTTTTAAGAAAGGGATAATCCCTTGAGTTAGACCATTTGTGCCTTTAATTCTAGCTCCTGCAGCTCGTACATTTGTCCAGTCGTTTCCTATTCCTCCAGCCCACTTTGAGAGTTTTGCATTGTCACTTATGACTTTAAAAATGTGATCTAAATCATCTTTTGTCGTTGATATATAGCAAGAACTTAATTGTGGGTGATTAGTTCCAGCGTTGAATAATGTCGGTGTAGATGACACAAACCTAAAATTTGAGAGAATATCGTAAAATTTTAATGCCCACATTTCTTTTTCAGATTTCTCTGCTAAAGCAATACCCATCGCTACGCGCATCCAAAAGAATTGCGGCGTTTCGAAACGCTGTCCTTCTTCATGAAGTAAATATCTATCGTAGAGTGTTTGAATGCCTTGGTATTGAAAAAAGCTATCGCGCTCAGGGGCGATATTTTCAGCAATTACTTTTAAATTGAAAGATCTTAAATTGGGATCGAGCTTTCCGTATTGAATTCCTTTTTCTATATATTCGATGAATTTAGTATGGTGTAGAGTTTTAATATTTTCTTCCGAGCCAAAGACTTCATCGTAGATGGTGTTTAAAAGAAGTTTAGCACTGAGTCGATTGTATGCAGGATCTTTTTCTATCATCGATTTTACAGTGAGAAGAAGAGCGTTATGGGTTTCTTCTTTCGTTGCCCCATCATAAAGATGACTAACAGTTTCTTCGATGATCTCACGAATTGAAAATTCTTCATTAATTCCTTTACATGCACGGTTGAGAGTTTTTTTTATTTCTAGGATGCGATGATTGCTTTCGGATTCGAGCGCCTTTTTTAGGTCTCTTGATTTTTTTCTATTGTTACGAAAAAGAATATAGCTTTTTGCCACTTCGTGGTGACCCACACGCATGAGCTCTTTTTCTATGGCATCTTGAATTTCTTCTATATCAAGGCAATGACTATTCAGCTCTTCGAGATTTTCTATCACTGTTTTTGTGATTCTTAAAGCTTCTTGCTTAAATGAAGAATTTGACTCTATATTGTCTGAAACTTCAAATACATCGGAAAAAGCGCTGAAAATCGCTTTAGCAATTTTTTTTGAATCAAATTCGATTTTTGATCCATCTCTTTTTTTTACAGATAAGATGGCATGTTGTTGTGCTGATTGCATAATTTCCCCAAAGTTGGCGGTAACCTTTTGTAAAGCAAAATTTAACATAATTAGGGCAACAATTATGCTAAATGGTGCTTACAAAGGGCTACCTTTTTAATAAAATTTTTTGGGAAAAGAGCTATGGATATTAATGAAGACGATAAGCCATAGAGTTTCTTTCCCCCATCCTGCCTTTATCGAGACAGTTCGTTGCATTCGCTAACGATGATGAGCACTAAATAGCAGGTCTTCTGACTCCGAGATCATTCTACTTGCCTGGCCTTCCCGTATGATGCAGTGGCACTCGTTGGCTTTCGTCCCTCGACACAGCGGCGTAACCGTATGGGATTTTCACCCATTTCCCTATTCTCCCCTTGCCGTAACAAAGGGCACTATTTTGTGGATCGTGTCGTAATATCACATATCTATACCTTTTTTGATTTAAATGGGTCAAGAACAATCTGGCTTTACAGTTGTAACGTAATAATAACTAGTGCTCTACAACCACAAAAAATTCAAGTGCTATACCTACGTCGTTGTGCTACAATTAAGTCGCGAGTCTTTTAAAGGAAAAATATGAAGAGCAAGATAGAAAACAATTTGAAAGTTGTCGAGATCTCAAAAGTTACTGAAACACCATGTAACCCATTACCAGTATTTATGAGCTCTGTGCAAGCGGGATTTCCTTCGCCTGCTGACGACTATATTGAAAAACAGCTAGACCTTCACGAATTGATGGTGCAACACCCAGCCGCTACATTTTTTGTCAAAGTTGAAGGCGAATCGATGCGAGATGCAGGCATACATACTGGTGATATTCTCGTTGTGGATAGATCGATTGAAGCTACCAACGGAAAAATTGTCGTTGCTGTTGTCGATGGAGAGTTTACGGTAAAACGATTATCTGTGGAGTCCTCTGGAGTTTATCTTGTGCCGGAAAATCCAAATTTTTCTAAAATAAAAATTGACGATAGTTCCGAGTTTCAAGTGTGGGGTGTTGTTATGTATGTTATTCATAAGGCATCTTGAAAGATGTTTGCTCTTGTTGATTGTAATAATTTTTATGTCTCCTGTGAACGCGCTTTTAATCCAAAGCTTGAAAATCGTCCTGTAGTCGTTCTTTCAAATAATGATGGCTGTATTATTGCTAGATCTAATGAAGCCAAAGCTTTGGGAATTCCTATGGGCGCTCCTTTATTTGAATATCGTGATTTAATTAAAAAATCAGGGGTAATCACTTGTTCTTCGAACTACTCTCTTTATGGTGACATGTCCTACCGGGTAATGTCGATACTCGAAGAGTTTACTCCTCAAGTACAGGTGTATTCTATTGACGAAGCTTTTCTTGACTTTGATATTCCCAATCAGCTTGAACATGCTCGCAAATTAAAGAAAAAAATCTATCAGTATACGGGAATTCCCGTTTCTGTTGGAATTGCTCCAACGAAAACATTAGCAAAAGTTGCTAACCATAAGGCTAAGAAGACCCCTAACAGCGAGGGTGTTTATCGTATCGATGCCGAAAATAGGATCGAAACCCTTGCCCAATTTCCTGTCGAAGATATTTGGGGAATAGGAAGAAAAAATGCCAAAAAACTTAAAACTAAAGGTATAGAAACGGCTTTGAATTTATGCGAAGTTGATGACGCCTGGATAAAAAAAATACTGACTGTTGTAGGACTTAGAACAGTATGGGAGTTGCGAGGAAAGTCATGTATGTCGATTGAAGAACTTCCTCTTTCTAAAAAATCGATTACCTGCTCTAGAGCCTTTGGTAGCCCAGTTAACACTTTAAGTAAATTATATGAAGCAATTTCATCGTACGCAGCACGCGCAGCAGAAAAGGTACGCAAACAAAAAAGTTTTGCTTCATCGATGTTTGTCTTTTTAGTGTTACACCCCTTTCAATCGGGTGGACAAACTGTTAAGATAACATTTCCCGAGCCAACAGCATATACTCCAGAAATTATCCACTATGCTAAAATTGCTGTTCATCAACTTTATAAAGAGGGCCTTATTTACAGAAAAGCGGGAATTATCTTAGAAGGCCTTGTTTCCGATACTGTTTATCAAAGGGATTTGTTTTCGCAAGAGGTTGCTAACTCCGAAAAACAAAAGCAAGTGATGGCGATGATGGATAAGATGAATCAGAGTCTCGGGTATAAAGCTGTTCGTCTTGCGGCTGAAGGGGTTAATAAACCGTGGCAAATGAAGCAGGAAAAGCGTTCACCCAGATATACGACGCAGTGGGACGAGATTCCTATTATCCGCATCTAGAGATAAACAACTGTGAAATTAGATGAATCGATCATTTAAATTATTGCAACCTAGTGTCTATATTACATTTTTTTAATTTACGTAAGTTGTTTGTAGTTAATATAAAAGGTTATGCTTTACTGAAAATAGAAGCGAGTCTTTGAGATATCTTATTTTAGGGGATAGTTTTTCTGGATTCTCTTTCCTGTATCGAGTATCCTTATCGTCAATAGCAAAATGTTAGAATTCATAGAACTAAAGGAGACTCATTCATGGATCAACAAGATAAAAAAAAGGCTTTAGAGCTCGCAGTTAGCCATATCAAAAAACAATTTGGTGATACTGCTATTATGACGCTTGGCGATAAAAGTGCAGGTGCAGGCATAGAAGCTATTTCAACGGGATCTCTTGCCCTTGATATTGCTCTTGGAATTGGTGGTGTTCCACGTGGACGTATCGTTGAAATATATGGGCCTGAATCGTCCGGTAAATCGACACTCGCGACACACATCGTAGCAAGTGCACAAAAATCAGGGGGCCTTGCTGCTTATATCGATGCTGAACATGCGATGGATCCGGTATATGCCGCAAAAATTGGCGTAAATCTCGATGATTTAATGATTTCTCAGCCTGATTGTGGTGAAGAGGCCTTAAATATTGCAGAGATGCTTGCGCGTTCTAATGCTGTCGATGTTATTGTTATCGACTCCGTTGCAGCACTTGTGCCGAAATCTGAGCTTGAAGGGGAAATTGGAGATCAGTTTGTTGGTTTACAAGCTAGAATGATGTCACAAGCCCTTAGAAAGTTAACAGCAACGCTAGCACGCAGTAACACTTGCGCTGTTTTTATCAACCAGATACGTGAAAAAATTGGCGTGATGTATGGTAATCCGGAAACAACAACAGGTGGTAGAGCTCTAAAATTCTACTCATCAGTACGTTTAGATATACGAAGAACAGGCTCTATTAAAGCTGATGGTAAAGATGTCGGTAACCGCGTCAAAGTCAAGGTTGCCAAAAATAAAGTGGCTCCTCCTTTTACAATTGCAGAGTTTGACATATTGTTTGGAGAAGGAATCTCAAGAACAGGTTCCGCTATCGATATGGCTGTTGAGCTTAATGTTATCGATAAGAAGGGGGCATGGTTTAGTTATGATGGCGGAAGGCTAGGTCAAGGGCGCGAAGCTGTTCGTGAAGAGTTAAAGAAAAATCCAGCTTTACTAGAAGAGATAGAAGAAAAAGTTCGCGAGAAACTAAATACTACTCCAGAAGTAAGTGAGAAAAAGAAATCTAAAGCTAGCGCAGAAAAAGTTCCAGCTGAAGTCTAGGTTTTAAAATCCGGTTTTCAATCTTTTCACTTCAATCTCGTGGATTTAAGTGGTGCATAGCTAAGAGATTTGGACACAAACCGGGGTTAAAATTATACCGGCACCAAACCCGGATTGTGTCCAAGTGAGGTGCCGGTAAATAGAACGTTTCTTACTTTCTATTGATGTTATACAGCAGTGGGACTGTTTAATATTGTTCTTAAAATATCAGGCTGTTCGGTTATTATTGGCCAATTTGTTGTTATGATATCCTTGTTTACTTTAGCGCACTCTAAACAGGCATGGTAAATTTTTGATTCGGTGTCTCTTTCTGCTAACTTCCAAATTTCGCGAAATTGATGGGTATTTTTAAACTGATTGTTTTCAATTTTTTGGTAACATGCATCAAGAAGTTCGTTGCACTGAATAGTTTCGGCAAACTTTATGTAAGAAAGAATATCAAAAGAACTGGTGCTCTCTTTAAAGGTATCCAGAATAAGTTTTTTTTCATCTAGCAGCGATTCTTTTTGAAAAACTTGCTCTAATATTTTCTGTGAGCAGGTCTTTTCTAAAGCTAAACTATCAAACTTATCTTTAAATTGCTGACATAAAACCTCTCTCGGTAAGGCATGTTCAAGTTCTTTTAGTAATAAGTAATGATCTAAAGCGATGATAGAGGTTTCTGCAACTTTTTGTTGCAAGTATTCAAGAGTATATTTTTTAGTGAGAGGATAGTTTAAAATACTACCAAAAACTGTGCAGTCACCATTTTGCATAGCATTTCCTAACTTTTTTAATTCTTTAAGATCGATTTTGTTATTCATAAAACGTTGAAAAAGTCTGTGGTCGATATACTCGTAGAGCATTTTTGATTGAATGTAGTTATTCAATTGGATTAAATCTACAGTTTTTGCCTTTTTTAATTTGTCGAAAGATTCATCAAAAAAATTCAAGTAGGCAAGAAATACGGATGCATTAGGTAAAAGTAGAATTTTTTTATCTGATAGCGACAGAGTATTTCCCGTTGGCTCTTGTTGAAAAGTTCTTTTGATCGATTCGGAATCATTTATGAGTTTTGTAAGATTAGTAATTGTTACTTTTAAAGAGGTCTTAGAGGCGTTTTGCTTAACTTCTTTTAAGTGAATTTCAGTCTGAGTGGAACTTTTTTCAAAAGTGTTTGTAAATAAATGATGGATTGCAGCGATCTTTTCAGGAGGCATGCATACAAATAAACCTGCTTCAATTTCATACCGTCTGGGATTGGTTGCAATTGCTATATATTTTTGTTGTAAATCGCTATTATCATATTTAGAAAATGCTCGAATTGTCTCAACAAGATTGATATCATCTACTTGCGCAGAAGTTTTTCTTAGATTATTTTGTTTTTCGTAAATACAGAGTTGCCAAAGACTCATATTATTAATGACATGTCTAAAAGCGTAGTTTTGATAAATAGTGATATCATTGCACACTTTAGGAGAAGCAACTTTTTGTCCGTAAGAAGTTAGTTGGTGTTCAATTTTTTCATATTTATGTTCACCCTCAATTTGTTTTGTTCCTTCATATGAATTTACATAAGCTGCTGGCACAATAAGGCAAGGGACCAGTGCAAGGGAAAGGCCACAGACACCAACACCGAGTCCTCCGAAAACTCCTAGCATTCCTTGTGCAGGCCCGGACATCCAAACCCAAGGTACTGCGCAAATTAAGACTGTTAAGCTGGCGATAGCCGCTGATGCGACACATGCAACCACTAAAGCTGTAGTACCGACACAACAGCTTACACAAATAGCTTTTGGATCACTCGATTCTTCAATAGAATTGTTGATCGAGATTACCTTAAGTATATGACATTTTAACACTCCATGGTTATTAAACTGTTCTAGAGTCTTTGAATGATCATATTTTTCGTAGGTTTGTTCGGGTAGATAAATTTGTCTTTCCAATGGTGAACTCATGAGGTTACATTCCTTTTGTTTTGGTTTGAGATAAATGAATGTAACATTCTAAATAGGTAAATATAAAAAGCAAAGTAAAAAAAGTAAGAATGTAATCTAAGTGTTTTTACGATTCTGGCAGTAGGGTTTTTATCAATGTCTGTAGATTTGAGGATTTAATCTCTAGTTCCTCGAGTGCATTTAAGTAGCCCTCTGTTTCTTCGTGGAACATTTTTTTTGCTTCTTCCAGTCCAAATAGTGTAGCGACATTTACGCTTCTTTCGTTTGTTATATCTTGATCGATATCGCCGATATCATCTGCGATTTGAAAAGCTAAACCAAAATGTTTTGCCGCTCGCTTCAGGATATCGATTTTTTTGATATCTCCTCCTCCATAGAGCCATCCGAGCACAAAAGAGATTTCAAAAAGAGTCGTTGTCTTTTTGTGGATAATTTCTTTAATAGTTTCAAGTGATAGATCCGGAGGGCAGATGTCCATAAACTGTCCACCCGTTGCACCGCAAAGTCCTGTATTTTGCGTTGCGTTTTCTAGTGCAAGCAGGCAGATTTTTTCGTGTTCGTTAGCGTGAGGTAAAGAAGAGTTGGCGAGGCTTGCTGCATTGGTGTATAAGCATCTGTAGCCTTCGGCAATGAGTGCGTAGGTGACAAGTAGGGCCATTCCCTCGCCAAAGGCTTTGTGAAGAGCTGGCTGATTGCGACGATCGTCATCATCATCCATGCACGGTAGGTCGTCGGCAACGAGCGATGCCGTATGGAAATACTCTACTGTTAGTGCTGCTTGCATGACGTCGGCGTTTTTGTTTAGTGCTTCAGCTACCATAAGAGTGATTACTGGCCGAAATCGCTTGCCCCCATTAAGCAAGGCGTATTCACAAGCTTTCCTAATGGGGGTTTCAGGGCCAAAATTTGGAATACTTTTCTTTATTGCCGTTTCGATTTTTTTTAGGTATGGAGGAAAAAGGGATGCATATTGATTAATCGAATTTGCCGTAGTCATATTGTCACCCTAAAAGTCATGTTTATCAATTTGTAATCATAGTAAATTTCATTATTCTTGGGTAGGTTCTTGTTGAAAGTTCTCATTTAATACAGGTATGACAGTATAGGTGCGAAGAACATTATAATTTTAATAAAAAGTACTTGAGCGGAATGGTAAATTTTAACAACAACATCAACGATATAACGTAATTGGAGTAATACCAAGATTAACGATTCTACAAATACCATCACGGAGCAGAGTTTGAGCAAAATTTAATACTGGGTCTAGCTTTTTGAGTTAGGGGTAGGAATGTAAGAAGTTAACTTATTTTCGGTAAGATTTCTGTCAATTTTCACCGTGTCTCTGCAGCTCCGCTTCCCTGCGTAGTTCTCAGTTTGTTGTATACTAAACTAAGAAATTATCTATATTTATTGTTTTGTGAGGTAATACGTTTTTTTGTAGAAGTCTACCATTAATTTATACATTGAAGGAGTATCAACAAAGAATTTTTGGCAGTTAGGTAGGCTGTTAATGAAGAGTTTACCATAGGGTTTTTTAATAAGGCGAGAGTCGAGACATAAAATACAACCACGATCTTTTCTGTTGCGTATTAGTCTTCCAAATCCTTGCATAAATTTTACGATGGCGTTAGGAATCGAAAAATCGAAGAAAGGACTACCCCCATTTGCTAAAATAGCTTCCATACGTGCTTGTACAATGGGTTCTTTAGGAACTTGAAAGGGTAGCTTTACGATAATGACACACCTTAGAGCTTCACCAGAGACATCAACACCTTCCCAAAATGAATCAGTTCCAAAAAGGATTGATTTATTGATTGTTTTGAATTTGTGGAGTAAATTTTTTCTCGTGTCTTGTCCTTGCATAAGGATGGGGAGGCGCAGGTTTTCTAATTTTTTTTCTAGTAGCGAGTGACAGTAGCGCATCATTGAATATGAGGTAAAGAGGACAAATGCGTTACCTTGGCTTGCCTGAACTGCCGCGAAGATAGCTTTTGAAGCCTCTTTTGTGAAATTGGGATCAGATGGAGGGGGAAGGTCTGTGGGAACGGCTAGGATTGCTTGTTTTTGATAATTAAAAGGTGACTGGTATTGATTTTCGGTAACGGGTTTTCCATCCATGAGCCCAGGTACGAGTCCTAAACGGTTTCTGATAAATTTAAAATGGTTGTTGGTTGTTAGTGTGGCACTACAGAGGATTGTTGTTGGGAATTTTCGAAACAAATTATTAACGAGGAGTTTTGAAATATCTAAGTCTGCATCGATAAGTTCTACATGTTCTTGTTGACGGTATTTTTTTGTTTCTACCCACCGAACCTTGCTTGGAGGTATTTCTGGTATGATAAACTGTTTTAGTGTGTTGCATGTGTCCTCAAGGCGATTTGATAATGCAGAAATTTCTGACCTTACCCCCTCAGTTTGCTCATTGAGCTTTTCGTTATTGAGTGAAGATATATCAGCCTCGAGGCTATGGAGAGTTTGGATGAATTTTTTGAGGAGTTTGATGAGATCTTGCGACTGTTCGATTACCTCTTCTTTCCAGCTAGGATGTTGATGGTGTTGTTGAAGAATCCGTAATTTATTTTCCTTAATTTCTAGCCCACTTTGATCTGTAGCTTCTTCTGGGGGGTGAATAATGTTGATGAATTCTGCATAACAGCCAAAGGACTCATTTGTAATTTGCGTGAGTTCGCGACGTAGTGCGGGAATTTCACTATTAATTTTATTGAGTATCGCTTGAACATCTTTTGGACCTTCATGGCCATACATTCTTAGTATTTGACGATATAAAAGAGGAAGTTTCCCAAAAGTTTTATTTTGTTTGGTTGTAATTAATCGCGCTAATGTTTTTAAGATAAAAAGTCCGCTAGCTTTCCAGGCAAAGTGGTCTGTAGCTATTTCTTCGATATTATGGGCTTCATCTAAAATAACTCTACTGTAGTCTGGGAGGATGCCGTTTCCCTTTTCAGAGACTCCCCTAACAGCTAAGTCGCTAAACAGAAGACTGTGGTTAGAGATCAAAATATGAGCGTCTTTCGCTCTGTTTCGTGCGCGGAAGAAGTGACAGTTTTTATAGAAAGGACATTTATCGCGGTTACAGGTGTCTCCTTCAGCACATACTTTTTCCCATGTTTGGTGCGTAGGAACAAAAGAGAGGCTTGTTTTGGATCCATCATTTGTGGATTGCGCCCACTTCTCAATTTTTTGTAGTTCTTGTTGTTCGTCGGTGGGAAATAGTGTCATTTCCTCTAAAGACTCGTGCACTTTGCGAAGGCAGACATAATTTCCCATTCCTTTAACGAGAACAGCTTTGATCTCTAGATTTAACGCTTTGGCTAGAGCTGGAATGTCTTTATGTAGCAGTTGCTCTTGTAGATTGATTGTGTTTGTTGAAATCAACGTTTTTTCTTTGGCTTGTACCGCCCAGTACATTGCAGGGACAAGGTAAGCCATACTTTTTCCAGTCCCGGTTCCCGCTTCGATTAATGCAACTTTATTCTCATTGTAAGCATCGACGATATTGGCTACCATTTTTTGTTGGTCGGATCGCGATTCAAAGTGTGGAATATTAAGGCCAATCAGTCCATTAGATTTAAAAAGATCGACGACTTTTTTAACTTCTAAAGTCTCTAGTTTATCTAACTTTTCTGTTGTCATTCAATGGTGGGACCTATACTTAAGCCCCTTCGGCAAGTTGTTCTTCGCGTTCTTCTAGGAAGGCGCGTAAAAGTTTCGCTCGTGTTGGGTGGCGCATTTTTCGTAGGGCTTTGGCTTCGATTTGACGGATTCTTTCGCGGGTGACGTTGAATTCGACGCCAACCTCTTCGAGGGTTTTGGGTTTGCCGTCGAGAAGACCAAATCGTTGAATCAGTACTTTCTTTTCTCTATCCGTTAAGGTTTCGAGAACTTCATTCATTTTATCTTTTAGAATGGAGTAGCCAGTGACTTCTGATGGAGAATCAGCTCCAGTGTCTTCGAGAAAGTCACCAAATTGAGATTCACCGCCATCACCGACTTCTGCTTGTAATGAGATTGGGTGTTGTGCGATTTTGTAGATTTCACGAACACGTTCTGCCGTAATGCCTAGCTCGCTTGCTAGTTCTTCAGGCGAAGGCTCACGACCGGTTTCCATCATGAGTTTTTTCGCTCCGCGAAGGACTTTATTGATGGTTTCGATCATGTGAACGGGGATTCGAATTGTTCGTGCTTGGTCGGCAATTGCACGGGTGACAGCTTGGCGTATCCACCATGTAGCGTAGGTTGAGAATTTGTAACCACGTCGGTACTCGAACTTCTCTACGGCTTTCATTAAACCCATGTTGCCTTCTTGGATGAGATCGAGGAATGATAGACCGCGGTTCGTGTATTTTTTTGCGATAGAGATAACGAGACGAAGGTTTGACTCTACCATTTCGCGTTTAGCTTCTTGACTCTTGTCCATCCAACGTTGAAGCATGCGGACATCTTTTTTGAACTCATCGATGGTTCGTCCGGCGCCCAGTTCTTTTTTGCGTAGTTTTCTTTGCGCAGCTTCGAGCTTTTGGTTGGCGAATTTATTTCTTTCAGCACGTGGTTTAAGGTCGTTAATTTCTCTTTCTAATTCGAGAAAGCGGCCGTATGAATTCATGATTACTTCACCGAAGTCTTCGATGATGTTCGGGCGTAGGTGGAGTTGTCTAAGGTAGGCTTGCGTGCGGATTCGACATTTTTCAATGTCTTCTTGAACTTTGATGTAGTCGTTCTTTTTTAATTTTGTATTATATAATTGATGAAGAAGGTCTGCGAGGATGATATCTTCCTCTTTTAGCAGCTCTTTGAGTCGAGGTAATAATCTGAAAAATTCTGTTTTATTAGTAATTTCTTTTTCTGCGATGCATTTATCAAAACGTTCTTTGCTGGTAATTAGGTAGTTTGAAATAGCAATCGATTCATATGAAGAGTAACGAAAGCGCATGATGATACGTTCAATCTGCTGTTGCGCTTTTTCGATTCGTTTTGAGATCTCTACCTCTTCTTCGCGAGTCAATAGGGGGACAGACCCCATTTCTTTGAGGTACATTCGTACAGGATCATCTGGAGAACCTTCTGAACGTTTCGGTAGACCTTCGAGTTCTTTGGCTTCTTTTTTGCGTTCTTTTTGCCTGTCTACTTCAGACTGGTTGAGAATTTGAATGTCCATGCCGCTAAGAAAAATGAGCACCTGATCGATTTGATCGGCAGAATCGAACGACATAGGTAGGACATCATTGATTTCTTCATAGGTGATGTACCCTTGATCCTTGGCGATAGAAACAAGTTCGTCAACCTTTTGTTGATGTTGTGGAGAGAATGAAGTATTTAAATTTTGTTTTGTCATATAATTTTTTTCGACCCACCTTGAAGGCAAAGTTTATTTGTACATAGACTAAATTTTTAATGAAATAGTCTACAATTTAAGCATAAAAGAAAGAACGTTGTACAAGAAGTTTGTCCCAATCTGTAGGTTTTTGTCAAGCCTTTGTCTCTACACACCAATATTTTACAAAGCAATAGAATGGATTACCCTAAACCCATCAATATTACCTGTGAAACTGTCTAAGTTTTAAAATAATTGTGAATTTCCCTCAAGTATAATGATTATTTTTTTTAGTATATAGTCAGATTCTAAATATTGTATAGGGAGATTTTGTCGAATGCAGCTTTTTGCTCGAGATAATCAGGGACACATCACTCCTGCTGACGAGGCCGATAAACAGGAGGAATATTTTTGCCTTGAATGTGGGAGCGGCGTGCGTTTACGTGGTGGCTTGCACCGCCGAAAACATTTTTATCACTTACAACAAGATCGCCAGTGTAGACTCGGTGGAAAAAGCTTGGTCCACTTACAAGTACAGTGTTTCATAAAAAATCTCTTGCCTCCTGGAGAGTCCCTATTAGAGAGGAGATTTGATGAAATTGATCGCATTGCCGATGTCTGTTGGGAAAATAAAAAAATTATTTTTGAGGTGCAGTGCTCGCCCATTAGTTCTCAAGAAATCGCAGCAAGGAATGCAGACTATAAATCCCTCGGATATGAAGTTGTGTGGATTCTTCACGACAGTCGGTATAATCGACTGAAGGTTTCCGCGGCTGAACATTTTTTGGTGGATTCCCCTCATTATTTTACCAATATTGATCTTAGAGGTGAAGGTATTGTATATGATCAAATATCTGCCATTAAGGGGCGGATAAGAAATAAATTGGGTGCTAAACTTACAGTGCACCTTAATTCTTTTAGTCACATGGATAAAAAAAATAAGTCTTTCTTTCCCTTGGTTGAATCGAGAAGGGGGCGTTGGCCTTTATACTTTGAAGGGGATTTAATCGATGCATTCATATGTGGGGCGTTGACCGAAAAGCAGAAACGGTTTTTAGCTAAGGAAAGCTTTGCTCGAGTAGGTTTCATAATATCTATTTTCACAAGTTTGTCAGTAATAGCTAAGAGAGCAAGAGAGATGTATTTACAGTTTTTACGTTTTATGGTGGAAAATGCCTGTAAAGGGTAAGTTTTTTATCTTTTGCTCATTAAGCCGGGTAAAGCACGCCGATGACGTTGCTGCGGAAAACGCCTGTTGGTATTAGGCCCAATTGACAGTGAACTAGGAGATCTCTTCCCGTTTTAGATTTTAATACTAAGCGCGTTTGTGCTTGGTTGAGGGTGTTTAGTTGAGAGATTGAATTTTTCCACTCGAAGATTCCCTCCTGAACAATGTTATCGAAATCCTGTACAAATTTTTCTGGATTCCAACCGAGAAGTTCTTTGATTTGGTTGTTGATAAATATCGGCTTGTTATCTTTTGGCGAGTAGACAAGTACAGTGCAGCTATTTTCACTGCGTAAACTGTCGCATAGTCGGCGTAAATCTAAAGCATAGTTGTCTAGCGATAATTCGCCAAATCGCGATCGATTTCTTGCAAAGTGTTGTGATCCCGTAATTTTTTGCGCTATATCGATACAGCGTTTGAGTTGCGTTTTCGCTTCGTCGCCAGAGCTTACTTGTAATGGGGAGTTGTCTTCAGTTTCGGAGTGCAGCTCTTCCATGGGGAGTTGATAGTCTTGGGCTGATTGATGTACAGATGATCCTATCGTGTCTTGTTCGTGAGACTGGCTGGGTGTTATGAGATCGGCTATCTGAAGGAGTGTTTTTATTTCATAGGTGAGGTCGTGGATTTTTGTTTCGAGTTTTTCGATTTGATTTTGTTTGTGGTCGATCGTTGCGCGCATTTCCGAGATCGTTTCGTGCGTCTCGTTATTTTGCTGTTTCTCTTGCTCGAGTTGTTTTTCTGACAGCAGCTTATACTGTTTGAATTCGTCAGCGAGTGCTAGATATTTTTGTTGCTCTTCTTCGGATCGAATGGTTTGCTGTTTGATCTCTTCTAGTTTTTCGTGAAGCGCTGCATCGCGTTCTTCAATTGTCGTTGTCAGAGACTCTTCTTTTTTATTTGCAGTTTTAATTTCTTCTTGGAGTTGTTCAATTTGCTCTTGGAGCTCAAAAAGTTGTTCGTTAGTATTTTCTTCTTCAGCATTTTCTTCCTCTTCTTCCTTTTCTTCTTCTATATCTTCGACTTCAGGTGCATGAATAGAGGGGGACAGTTGCTTGCTCGCTGAGAGGGTTTCTTCGTAATTGAGGAGCAATCCAAAAAATAAAATTCCCCCAACGGCTGCGAGAAGTAAGCCTACTGCAAGGGTTGACCAACTGGAATTTTGTGGAAAAAGTAGGGTGGAGTAAGCGCAGATAAAAACAATTGGTAAAAAATATAGTAAGAGGATGACTCCTACCAGATCTTGTCTCGATCGAAAATTATTCCACATTTCTAAGGATTTATCTATCTGTATTACTGATTATTATCTTTATCATAACAGAAAAAGGGATTAACACACATAGAGAGGAATTAAAAAAACGTAAATCTGTGATATTTAGTGTCAAATAATTTGTAAATTTATTTTTATTGAACTGACAGAGAGGTTGGGATGCCTCGGATCTTGCGCAGTGTTTGGTTCTATACAGACAAATGAGGCTCCTTTGGGATGCCAAAGTTGAAAGGAACACTCCTCACTTGGAGCGATAAATTGGGTTTTGAGTTTGTAGTCGACAGCATCGAGAATAATTTCGCCAACTGTTGGGTCGGGATAGGGGTGAAAAGTATAGTCAAGATCGCGATTTAAAGAGCAGGAAAGAGTGTTTGTGTCTTTGTCAAAACCTAAATCCGAAGGAATGTTTTTTATTTCGTTTTTGTCGATATATTTTTCTTTAACTTTAGTCGTAATCACCCCCTCACCTTTTGGAAGGTGATAGTAGTAGTGGATGCCTACGATGGAATCGCTTTCACTAACAACAGACATTTCGATGCTTAATCCCTTTGGAGAAAGCTTTGCATGGTATGTCATTGTAAAATTTTGTCCTTCTAGTTCTTTGATGGGAATATCATTCCAGCTGTCATCACCTTTGAGGGTCGCACGGATAGAGGTTTCATCGCACTCGAATTGCCAAGGAGCGTAGCGTCCAAGACCGTGGCTGAAAGGATCGACTTCGCTATTTTTAGGGATGTGAGGAAAAGCTTTAGGATTTTCGATCTTAGGCAGGATTTGAGGAAGTCTTCGATGGAAGTGGGGTCCTATCAGCGCTCCAAGACCTGCAAACCTCTCATCAAAAAGGTGTTGTGTCGATTGGTCGATAACGTCTAGGTCATCTTTTTTATAGCTAATCATATTCATTCCCATCTCTGGGAGGTAGGTCACTGTCAAATTTTTTCCATCTTCGGATGTATTTCTTAAAGTGACCTTTTTCATTGCCTGACCCTATCGTTTACCGTTTAAATTGTGTGACGTAGACCCCCAGCCATAGGAAGTAGATCCACAGTCCCCATAGTATGACAGTAGAGGCGGCTTCTTTCATAGGAAATTTTTTGATGATTGTCGACCGACTAGGTTGACTAGGTGAGAACCATACCCGCCAGGGCTTGGCTGTATTCATCGTAATCGCTTGTTCGGCGGCCCAGGGATTTTGGTAGACCGGTTTTTCGAAGAGCATTTCACCTTCGTGATTTTTTCCATGATGTTTAAAGGAATATGTAGCTGTGAGAAGGTAGTGGTCTGTGTCTATCTTCTCTTTTTTCCATCTGACATTCAGGGCTTTAGAGTATTCTTTGTAGCTGAAGTAGTCGTATATCTTTATCGCTGTCCCCCAGGTAAACCAGAGAACTGCTAGCGTCATGATCGCTAAAAATCCTAGCCAAATTTTGTTGTTGTGCATGTGGGATCTCCTTGCGGATTCACGAGTTTATAAAAACTATCGGGGATGGGAGCCTTAAAAGTCATTATTTTTTTCGTGTCGGGGTGCTCAAAAGTAAGAGCATAAGCATGAAGGTATAGTCGTTTTGTGTGCATGGTTGCCCCATACTTCTTATCGCCAACGAGAGGGTGACCAGCTTCTCGAGTGTGCACGCGAATCTGATTTTTTCTTCCTGTTTCGAGCTTGATATCGAGCCACGAGTTTTGCTTAGAAGTGCCAAGAACGCGGTAGTGCGTTGTGGCTAATTTTCCAAGCGTTTTATCTTTTGTGGAGTGAACGATATAATTACTATCTTCGTAAAGGTATGATGACCACGTACCTGCACTTTCAGAGAGGTGTCCTTCTGCAATTGCGCAGTAGCGGCGACTAATTTCGTGAGTTTCAAATTGTTTTTTGAAATGGTTGTAAGCTTTTTCGTTGAGAGCAAAAATCATGAGTCCCGAAGTGTCTTGGTCGAGGCGGTGAACGACATGGATAGTTCTAGGATGGTAATACTGCTTTAGTGAAGAGTGAGCGGTAAATTCTTTCTCTAAATCAGTAGAAACGCTAAGAAGACCAGCAGGTTTTTGGATGACGATAACAGAGGAATCGTCGTAAATAACCTGAACACCGTAGGGAAGAAATTTTTTTTTGGGATTTACAGCGACTTCTTGGTTAATTTTGATGAGCGTTTTTACGTTTTTAATGGAACCACCATCGACGGTAACTCTATCTTCTTTAACCCATGAGCGTAGAGATGTTGTGGAACTGTCGGGGTACATTTTTTGAAGAATTTCCAAGAGAGGTAGTTCTTCAGTGACTATATATTTCATGATTAAAATTTTGTTTTGTGTTTATCTGCTGTAGCGTTACGTAAAAAACTTGCAATTATGTCATAAGCTTCTCGATATACGCCGCCACGGTGAAAATTATAATGGAAACGTGTTTTAATTTCTTCAAATAAAGAAGTATTTGTCAAGTTAATGAATTTTTCTATAATTTCTTTGGTTTTTGGCGAAAGTTGATTTTGATATTGATCAAAAATTGTTTTTGCTTGGCGTATTTTTGCCTGAAGTAACTCTTCAGAGTTTGATACTTTTCTTCTGTCGAGGAAAAGTGAGCTAATTTGACGGATATCACAGCGTTGATATGCGCCGATAGAGTTTGCATTGTGCTGGCGGTAACACATTGTTTGCTGCTCAACCCAACCGACCTTGCCAAAGATGGTAGCTACAAGTGACAGCCAATGGTCGTGCATCAGTGCTGTTTTGGGAATCGGGAAGGCTATGTCCAAAAGGGCACGATTGATCATGATCGTAGAGCCCATGACATTATTTTGGGTTAACACCCTCGAAAGACTGTCATTTTCCGGGTAATACCCGCAAAATTTCCAAAATGAAGGGTGAATCATTTTTAAGTTGTCGTCCACAACACTCAGGTCTGTATGAACAAGCAAAGGGGTGTGTTTTCCATATTTGCTCTCGAGCTCCTTCATTTTTTTGAGCGTATTTTCTATTTTCGAAGGCAGCCAGATATCGTCTTGATCAGAGAGCATGATGTAATCGGAAGTTGCTAGGTCACTGAGGCGTGAAAAATTTAAAGTTGTCCCTACATTATCGAGATATTGGTGGAAAAAAAGTTTGCCGTAGCCCTTTTTGAGGTATTGAGTAATAATGTCAGGGGTAGTGTCTCTCGATGCATCATCACCGATGATGATCGTAAAATTTTGGTGCGTTTGCTCCAAAATAGATTCTAGTTGTTCTTCAACAAACTCTTCACCATCGAAAGTGGCTAGAAGGATGTCTACGTGTTCTGTCATCTACCCTCCATATCCGTGGAGTTATGATAATCTGCTAGCTCTTCTAACTTCTTATCAGGAACACTTATCTTCTCAAATAAATTTTTATCTCTTTTTGTTCAACCACCTTCGATAATTTTTTTAATTTTTTTTTGGGGAATCATCAAAAAAATATTCCTTCCTTGACGGATTATCGATTGTTATTTATAATTATCTTCCATACAATATGTGTATATTAAAGATTGTTAAACATTAGAGGAACAATGGCAAAAGATACTGGTGATAAAAAAAAGACGAAACGTCCAACAGCTCTGAAAAGAGACATACAGAACGAAAAAAAACGTCAAATTAATAAAGCATTTACTTCAAAAATGAGAACGTCGATTCGTCGATTTGAAGAATCTTTGGCTTCTGGTGATCAGGATAAAATTAAAGAAAAGCTAAGCGATGCGTACAGCATGCTCGATAAAGCCGTTAAGCGCGGGACTTTGAAATTGAATTCTGCTAGTCGTAAGAAGTCGCGTCTTACAGCGCAAGCAGCTGCGAAGCTTCAGTAAGTTTTACTAATAGGACCGCTTTGCGGTCCAAGCTAAATAATAGGTGACCCCATGGTACTGCGTGCAGTCGCTACGATGCTGTTTACTTTAGTCTTCACCTTCTCATCCCTTTCCGCTGATACGCAGTTGATCCCCGACTTTACTGTTATGATCCCCATGCGTGATGGCACCGAATTACCCACAGATTTATATTTTCCCGACGGTAATACTAATAATTTACCGTGTATTCTTATGCGTTGTCCTGCCGGAAGAAAGGCTTTTCCTTGGCGCAATTATGCAAAATTGGCGAAATATGGATACATTGTTGCCATCCAAGATACGCGTAGCGCTCTCGACTCTGAAGGAAAGACTATTCCTTATTGGGCAGATGGATGGGGTCAAGAAAAAGACGGGTTCGACACTATAGAGTGGCTCGCAAAATCAGATTTTACCGACGGAAATGTTGGGACAATCGGGTTTTCTGCTGTAGGTATCACCCAACAAATGTTAGCGCCAACAGCGCCCCCTTCCCTAAAATGTCAATATATTGGTGTTGCAGCGGGAAGTATTTACCATCACGCCGCTTTTCCCGGCGGACAACTTTTGAAAAATCAGGTGGAAGGATGGCTCGGTTACTACGCGAAGGATCCAAGTGTCTATAATTACCTTTGCAACCAGCCTCACTACAATGATTTTTGGAGCTCTTTTGACACGATCAGCATGGCACACGAAGTGACTTCCCCTGCCATTCACTATGGCGGATGGTTCGATATATTTATTCAGGGATCTCTCGACTCTTTTGTTGCGCGACAAACGAAAGGAAAAGAAGGAGCTCGCGGAAAACAGAAACTCATCATTGGACCATGGACGCATCACTGGCCCGATACGATCAGTCTTGGCGATTTCAAAGTTCCGGAAAATGCTCGCGAGATGCCGGCAGCTTTTTCTCCGAAGCGGTGGTTCGATCATTACCTTAAAGGGATTGAAAATCGCGTTGATGAATTGCCGGCTGTCACCTATTACGTGATGGGTCCATTTGACGGTAGTCCCTCAAGTGGTAATGTCTGGCGGACAGCGAATCACTGGCCCGTACCTTCAGTGAAACAGTCGATCTTTTTAACAGAAGATTACTCTCTTTCCAGCAAACAGACAAGCAAGCGCGACGTTGAATTTTCTTATGAATATGATCCCGATAACCCAGTTCCTACCATTGGGGGACGCAATTTGTTTATCGAGTCGGGACCCAAGGATCAACGTAAGATTGAAGAACGCGACGATGTTTTGGTCTTTACGAGTCAAGCTGTAGAGGAGGACGTAGAGATAACGGGACATATTTTAGGGAAACTCTATTTTTCGTCCGATAGTAGTGATACCGATGTGGTTATGCGTTTTTCAGATGTGTATCCCGATGGAAAAAGTATTTTGATTGCCGACAGTATTTTTAGAACGGGCCTTTTGTATCATGGACATCACGAAGCAATCGAACATGACAGTAAGGTACCTGTAGAAGTTAATTTGGATTTTTGGTCGACGAGTATCGTCATTGCAAAGGGGCACAAGCTGCGCGTCACTGTGAGTAGCTCAAACTATCCACGCTTCGAAAGAAGTAGCAATCATGGGGGGGTGACAAAACTGTCCATAAAGCCAATTACCGCACATAATAAATTACATGTGGGCAGTAAATATCCATCGCGAATCATACTGCCCGTCGTAAGAGGCAAGCTCTCTATTTGATAAATAATTTACCTTACGCAGCTAAAGCTCTGATGTGGCTGTGATAGCTTGTCTACAAAGGATATTTAAATTTCAATAAAAATGCACTTGAGTGTAATGGCAAATTCAAATAGTTCTCAACGATATAACGATAAGGAAAATTATCCCTTAACTCATGTCACAGTTATCCTTGCATCTGAATTGTCTTAAATACTTTGTAATTTTTTTATCGTTCGTATCGTTGAAAAGTACGACTTTAAAACCTGTCAATCACGCTAGGCAAACGTACTCTACAAATGATTTGGACACAAACCGGGTTTCAAGATTCTGTTGCGTAAGGTGAGTAAATAATATCAATTGGATGGGGTTTTAAATTCTAGGTAACCTTCTAAAACTGTCATTCAGTATAATCTTATCTATACTACTTAGATATATAATCTTAAGGCGAAAAGCTGTTAAACGGGCCGTAGGCCCGTTTTTCAATTTACTTTGTTCCATTTCAACTTTATTTAAGCTGATTTATTTGCACACTTGACTGTATATTTTGACCAGTCAGCAACATGTTCTCCGAATGGTCGGCTAAAAAAGACCTTTTTTTCTGTAGAACCCGCATTGAATTTTTTATCCAATATTTCGATTATTTCACTAGCATTTTGCTTAAATAGAGTCTTTTCTGACCTTTCTTTTAGGCTCTCTATATAATCCGAAATGCTGAATGAAGTAAATGAGCGAATCAGATCAGAATTTTTCATAGAAGAGATACTGCTTATCGAACGGCTAGTTGAAAGAATTTGCTTTTTAATTTCCAGAAAAATTTTATTTGCAAGGGTATCGATGCGGTCCTGTAGATCAGTTATTTTTTGGGAAATATTTGAGTTGAACGTTTCCCATAACTCTTCTGTATCTATACGATTAATATCAAGGGTTGGGTTCCCAACAAAGGGGCCTTTTCCTAATGGTGCTGCCATATTTCATTTTCCTTAATTTAAGTGTTAATGGATAAAACAAAGGTAAATAAATTGACAATATCACGCAAGAGGGATTTATAAAATCCGTTAATTACATATAATTCATGTATCTCTAGTAGAGCATGTTTTGGATAGGTTATACCTAAAAAATTAACACTATGTAGTTTCAGCCAACTGTTTCATCTTTCTTCTATCATTTACTATAGATCCCATTGAAAAGGACTTTATTAAAAGTTAGTGCTTTTAAATATAAAAAAAGCAATGTATGAATAATGTTGAGTGCTTATTGTGAGGAATACTGTGAAAGTTGTTATTTTAGCTGCAGGACAAGGAACCCGTCTTGGAGAAGGCGGTGGGCCAAAACCCCTGACGACACTTGCAAATGGCAAAAGCATTTTAGAAATGCAACTCGAAAATTTTACAAAGTATATTTCTAATAACGATATTTATATTGTCGTGGGATATCAGAAAGAAATGGTGATGTCATATTTTCCAGATGTCACCTTTATAGACAACCCCGCATTCGCAGAAGAGAATACAGCGAAGAGTCTTTTGCGCGCTTTTCAGCATTTTGATGATGATGTTATATGGATAAATGGTGATGTCGTATTTCATGACGACATTTTAGATAATATTTTGCAAGCAACTGAATCTTCGATGGTTGTCAATATTGGCGATGTGGGAGATGAAGAGGTTAAGTATCGCACCGATGAGAAGGGAAGGATTATCGAAGTTTCAAAAAATGTGCAGTTTCCCGAAGGCGAAGCTTTAGGTATAAATGTTTTTCTGAAAGATGATTTAGCTAAATTGAAGCACAATCTTGAAGTCTGTGATAATCAAGATTACTTTGAAAAAGGAATTGAAGCATCAATACAACAAGGACTGAAAATTTTACCGCTTGTTGTTAAGCAAGAAGATTGTGTTGAAATAGACTTTCCAGAAGATGTTTTAAAAGCAAATCGCTTGATTTCTAGTTGGGATTTGTAACTCACCTACCTTACGTAGCAGGTCCTTGAAATATCATTTTTTAACCCGATTTGCGTCCAAATCCAGTAGCTAGGCTTTCGTAAAATAGTGAGATGCAAAGATGATTGTGAAAGGAGCTGAAAAATATACTTTCTTATCGCTATTTCATGCAGTATAAGAAATGGAATGTTAGCGTAATTGATGTTTAGATGTTTGTAGATTATGAAATTTCGTTATAGGTGTTGATGATCTCTGTTTTGATTTCCGAAAAAGTTCTCTCTTTTCCAAAAGTATATTCGTAGACTTCTGCACGAATGTTTTTATATTTTTTATCATCATGTAAGTGTTCACCAATGATCTCGTATAATCTGGGAAATTGATGTTTTTTTATATCGACGCCACAATTATATAAAAAAGAACGTCGATCTCTTTTTGGATTTCTATTGTCTTTATTCAAAAAAAACATGGGGCGATTAAAGTGTAAAAAATCATATCCAATTGAGGACATATCACCAATATAAATATCTGAAACATTGAGTATGGGAAAGATCAAGTGAAAATCGATTAAAAAATGTACTTGTGGATGATCTTGGTATTTTCCAAGGATTTGATAATATAGCGCTGTGTCGTCGAGCTCTAGTTGAGGATGCGGTTTGACGATGATATTATAATCTTCAGGAATCGTATCTAATACGTGACCAATGAAGTCAAAATAGGTGGATGTTTCTTCGAGATCCATCCACGTGGGGGCATAGAGAATGGTTTTTCTTTTTTTATCGAATTTACTTAACACCTCTTCTTGAACAATTTTATCGAAAAATGTTTGGTGTGTGCGATAATAGGTAAGCCTATAATTCCCAGTGATTACATAGTGCTGTAGTTCATGTAAAACGCCTTCGTGACGAAACATGTCGAGCATATTTTGTCCGTAAATGAGAGTAATATCTTCTCGAGCAGCCTTTCTTAAGTAGAATCCCTTGTCTGAATAACCATGGGGAACATGTACATTGCGTATATTTTTATGATATTTTTTTTCTAGAGGTTGAAATTTTTCTTTGAACACATCCCTATCCCAAAGATCCGACATGAAAAGGACATCAAAATTTTGGATGAGGTATTCCGGATTAAATTCGTCGTACTCTGCTAAAATAACATCCACATCGGGGTAGTATTTTTTACAGGTTGCGCAGTCATTTTCATCGACGACTATGAGAGGCATATTCATGATGGCACAGACAGGGACTAGGTGATCATTATAATGACTATGAGAAGCGTAATTGAGGGCAACACATTTTTTTTCTTGCATAGACTCGTTTTACATCGTCAATTTAACGTTTTTGAGAGATTCGTGGATAAATTCAGCGCGTTTATGCGCAAGATCCTCTTGAGAGATATCTTGCGAAAAGTGAGATAGAAGATGAGCTCTACGGCAGTTAAAGAAGAGTTCATTAAGTTGCTCGATCGTCATGCCCTTTATCCAGTCGAGTTGAAGCCCTAGCTTTATTAAGCTTAGAGCATTTAATGCTTCTATAGTTTCAATTTGATAGGAGTGAACGAGAATTCCGTAGGCTCTGCTAATTCTATCTTTTATTTCGCTATTATTTTCACCTTGGATTTTTTTGCGGGTAGATTGTTCTTCGACAGTAAGCTTGGTTGTAAGAGCTTCAATTGAGCTCAAAATATTTTCTTCGCTGACACCTAGAGTGTAATTGTTTTTGACTACTAAAATATCTCCAATAATTTCAGTAGGGCTTCCATGCAGCCCTGTAATGGAAATTGCTTCATCGGAGATTTTATTTAAAATATCGTCGATCGCATCCGTATGAATGAGTGCAGGTAGTTGCAGAAAAATTTGCGCAACCATTCCTGTTCCTGCAAGAGCTGGATTTGCCGTGAGGAATCCAAAGCGTTGAGAGTATGCGTAGTTGATAAATTTTCCCAAGTCGCGCTCTATTTTGATGAGTTGCTCCCAGCGTTTTTCAAGTTTTCCTCTTGTGTCGATTACCTCGAGGTGAATATGGTCATCGACATTGATCGTTGCGAGGAAGTTTCCCGTGTGGTCTAGTACAAATGCTTCACCAGCATGTGCTTGGTAAAAACCTTCTGCTGAAAGAAAACGTTCCGAAAGATATTCTTTTTCGGTAGGCCCTAAACTTGTAGCATTATATAAAGTTGCATCATTAAGAGATGGATTTTTTAGAAGACTATCGCCGATTAATTGAACGATATTTTTTTGTTTGTTGGTGTCGAGTTTACCGGGAAAATTGAATTTTTCGATATTTCTAAAAATACTTATCGTAGATGCTAGTCGAATGGTGTTGTCGTTATTTTTCCATGGATTACTGTCGGCGAGAAATGCTGTAGGAGAGTTATTATTTTTTTTCATCATGATCCTCCCCTTCTTCTAATTCGACCTTTTCTGTGAGTTCGTTAATTTGATCGCGAAGTAGTGCAGCTTGCTCGTAGTCTTCTTTTTTTAGGGTTTCATCTAGAGCCTCATTGAGGGCTATCAGGCGTAACGATGGATTGACTTCCGTGGTTTGCCCTGGAGACCTTCCTGCATGTATAGGTTTGATTTTGCTTTCAAAGTCGATTTTTTCAGACACTTTTCCCATGCTATAGAGTTCGTAGATAATGGTGTCGCCAAAGACTTCATAGCAGTTGCTGCATCCTAGAGGGTGTCCCATGAGAATAGATTCGAGTGTTGTTTCACAGTTCCCGCAGGCAACGCCCGTCTTTTTTGAGTCACCATTTTGCGTGTGTGAATGGCTCACTCCACGTAATTTTTTTTGTAGCTCTGGGCAGTCGTTACACATGCTCGTCTCGTGGACATTGCCTTGTTCAATTTCGGTGTATCGGACTTCGATATTTTTTTTACACTCGCTACATTCGAGTGGCCTTTCCGGTATTTTGATCTCTTCTTCGGGAAAATTTTCGGGATTTTCTTCCATAGTTCACGCTTAATTATAGGATTCATCCTATCTTCACTATAGAGCGAGTCGTAAAATTTTTTGAAGGTGTTTTTTGTTGAATCCTATTGTTGTTCAAAAAAGCTTGCAATCTGGGAGTTAGGTTGTAATGATGCGTCTCAAATTATAAATCACAATATTTGGTGTGTAGATGACTGTTCAAAATATAGAGATGAGACCTTTAAATTGGTCGTGGACTGCCGAGGATTCTAAACCTAAGATTAAGTCATTAAATAATTTACGAGAAAAAATTCACAAAGATCAATCGAAGTATTCTTTTCATGGATCAGAAGATAAGCTAATCCCAGCACCTGAGAACATGAAAAAACATAACGATATTCAAAAAGCTTATAATCAGCTCTTTTCCGATTTAACGGGGCCTGTAGATATCGATTTTCATAAAAGAAGCCGAGAGCGTTACAATTTATTGAAGGTTCACTTTGAACTTCAGGTGACGGATCCTACGAGCGCCATTATCTTCAAAAAGGTCGATCTTATTGGTAACGAAGTATTTATTTTATCGGAAATTGTTTCCGGTATCTTCCCTAAAAAAATTGGGGAGTCTAACGATCAGCTGTTTGATGTTCACGCTGTTTTGAATGTAAAATTATCGGAAACATACTCGATCGAAAGGTTAGCGAGGCACGTGCACTACTTTGTGATAGGTCACAAAAAGGTGCGTTTTGAGGAAGAACCTGGTGATCTTTCTACTTTTAGCATGATATATTTTATGCAAAATCAAACAGCTTACGATAGGCATGTCGATAATCAGATTGCGGATGCCGATTACATTGATACTCTTGCCTCTACACTTTGGCAATCCAATTGTATGAAAGCTCTTAAAAAATTAAAGGCTAAGTACCCTAAAGAAGAAGGGATTCAAAAAATGGACTTCTTGGAGTTTTATCAAGGTGTTAGTAATAAACCTTTTTATCTTTTGGACTTAAATACAAAAGCGCAAAATCGACAGAAAGCAACAGAGTTGAGTGCCCAAAAAAATGAGTGGTTTTGGATCCAGGCCTCTCAGCCTGGGCACTGTTATCTTCTATAAGCCTTTGTTTATTGCATCGAGTTCTTCGTCGAACTTGTCTTTTTCCCGTTGATATTTAGAGGAATAGCTATCAAGTTCCTTGAAGAGGGTGTCGATTTGCTGTTGGTGTTTAGAAATTTGTTTTGAGTATTTTTTTATCAGTTCGCTCTGCTCTGCAGTCGTGACCTCTATGAGTAAATCGTTATCTTCCTTGAGCTTATCTTCGAGCTCCATAATTTGATTTTCTATGGCGACCATTTGCTTTTGCAGAGGCTTCAACGCTTTCGCTCTCGATTTAACAATTTCTGCAGAAAGCTGACGCGCTTCTTGTCTATTGAGTTTTTGTTTTGGTGCATTGGAGTTTGTTGAATCGTCATCATGCCACCCTCCTTGACTTTCAAAATCTTCGTAGTCACCAATAATTAAGTCTTGCTTGTTGTGTTTGCAGACTACAATTTTTGTTAAAGGAAGTTGCTTTAAAAGCATTTCGCTGTGTGTGACGATGATCACGCTTCCTTGGAATTCAGTGATCGCAGTGATAAGAGCTTCGATCGACTCCATGTCAAGGTGGTGAGATGGTTCATCGAGAAGGAGAAGGTTGCAAGGCGAAGCGAGAATCTTTCCAAGGAGCACCCGGCTTCTTTCTCCACCCGATAGCACGGAAATAGTTTTTTTAGCGTCGTCACCAGAAAACATCATAATCCCGCAAATTCTACGGATATCGCTGATCGAAAGACTCGAATTTGCGAGGCTGATCTCTTGATCGATGGTATGTTCTTTGTGAAGCCTGTCGATATTTGTTTGGCCAAAATATCCTATCTTTAGCTTTTCAGCACTTTTGATGTTGCCTTCTTGTGGAGAAAGCTCTTGCCCAAGAAGTTTAAGAATTGTCGATTTACCGCGTCCATTTTTTCCTATGATAGCGATACATTCCCCTTTCAACGTTTCTAAATTGAGGTTGTCGATGAGGTGGTCGCTTGCGTTGCTGTCGTACGAAAAACAAACATCTGTGGCAGATAGCATCTGTTTACCTGGAAATTCGGCGAAGTTAAACGAGAAGTCGAGATCATCGATGGCTGCAAGTTTTTCTAGTGTTGGAAGCCTTTCTAAGGCTTTTTTCTTCGATTGCGCTTGTTTTGCTTTTGTTGCTTTTGTGCCAAAGCGTTTAATAAAGGCTTCACTTTTTGTTTTCTTCTGTTCGAGTTTTGCGCGCGTTTTTTCGTGTACCTCTTCTTCTTGGAGAATTTGCTGGAAAAACTCTTCGGTACCGCCTTTGGTTTTGCGGATTTTGTTGCGGTGGATTCCAAGAGTGTGGGTGCTGACGTTGTCCATAAATTCTCTGTCGTGGGAAATGAGAACAAGTTCTTTACGCCACGATTTTAAAAATTTCTGGAGCCAACGGATCGATACAATATCGAGATAGTTTGTAGGTTCATCGAGAAGAAGACAGTCGGGGTCGGAAAGAAGAACTTTGGCAAGGTGAAGGCGAAGTTGATAACCACCAGAAAAGTCGCTAGGATGCTTTTCAAAGTCATCGTCGCTGAATCCGAGCCCACCAAGGATCGCTTCTACTTTGTAGAGGCTCTCTTCATCGCCAGGAGGTAGGCCAGTAGCCCCTTCTTCGAGAATGGTGTCTTTTGTAAAGGTAATATGTTGGTCGAGATAGCCGATACGGTAGTGTTTTGGAAGGTTAACTTCACCTTCGCTTGACTCTTCCTGGCCGATGATTAGGCGAAAAAGGGTGGTTTTTCCCGAACCATTGCGGCCTACGAGGCCACATTTTTCTCCGCGGTTGATGGTGAGAGATGTGTCAGAGAAAATGGTGCGACCACCAAAAGACTTGCCTAGGGAATTAAATTGAATCATCGGATTATTATGGGTTTAATATTTTTATAGTTTAATAAGATGTTAGATATTTATCTTATAGCATTGTTTTTAAAGTGTCAATGGCACTTGTGGTAATTTATTCTTTACGTTTCAGATAAGATAAAAGTGATGGGTATACCTTATCGACTTTCACAAAATCGACTTTCACAAATAATACAGAAAAAATTTAATAACGAAATTTTTGGAAATTCTCAATTTTGTGTAACTTTTAAATTTAAAAATTGTCTTGCCCGTCCACCCGAGTTAGGCTTTCTGACTAACTCACCTTACGCACTTAAAGTTCTGATGTGGCTGTGATAGCTTGTCTACAAATGACATTTAATTTTTAATAAAAATGTACTTGAGTATAATGGCAAACTTAAATAGTTCTCAACGATATAACGATAAGAAGACTTCTTGCCAAATATCGATTTTATCAAGCTGCCAGTAGCAGATATTGAACGTGTGAGAGAAGACTTGAAGAATTATGATGATGAGACTCTTTCAGAAATGATAGCCTATTGGTCAAAAAATTGAGTTTAATGAATTGAAGCCTAAATTAGGAGATAGTTGGCCGAAGCATTAGCTTATTAGTTTTAGTGTCTAAATTATGCAGAGTTGCGTGCTGCATTGATAATGGGCGGTAAAGTTTTTAGTAATAGTTTTTCTAAAGTGTTTCTCATTTTTTCATCATCTACATGTTCCAAAGATATTTGAGCCCATTGTTGAATGATAACAAGAGGCATAATCAATTGCTCTCTCAGTTTTATAGAGTTTTGTGTTAAAGGTTCCGCATCCATTAATTTATTGTGTCCTGATAGTAAAAGAATATATTTTTTTGTCGTTTCAGCTTCTTCGTGAATTTTTTTTATAAAATTACCGAAGACTTCATGGTTAAAAAGGTGAGCTGTATATAACAAGTTCGTTTTAGCAAGCGATTGCATTGCGTTATTAATAAGCGTTGAGAAAAATAGATTTTCGCGATAAAGGGTGTGTAGATGCTTCTCTTGCCCATTATTCCAAGCTTTTTCTAGCGCAGTTCCTAGCCCGTAGAATCCGGGAACATTGAGTTTTATTTGGCTCCACGCCCCAACAAACGAAATCGCTCTGAGATCGTGTAATTCTAAATTTTTAGTTTTTCCTCTCTTAGCCGGTCTGCTAGCTATATTTAGTTGCGTATAATATTTAAGAGGAGTTTTTTCTTCTATAAATTTAATAAATAAAGGGTCCTGACGTAGCTCCATATAAGATTTGTAGCTCGATTCAGAAAGCTCATCAAAAAAAGTAATATCCTGGTCACTCAGGAACTGATGAGTATTATGAAATAAGCGAGGTTCTATACCTGCTGTGATCACTTGCTCTAGATTGTATAACGCGGAATCGTAGGTCCCAAATTTACTACTTATTGTTTGTCCTTGGATGGTCAGCTGGATTTCTCTTTGATCAATATAGTCGCCAACAGCGCGATAGAATTTATGCGTGTTTCCCCCTCCTCTTGCCGGGGGGCCTCCACGTCCATCAAAGAAGACGATGTCAATACCCGATTTCTTTGCTAATTGTGCAAGTTCTTTTTTTGTTTTAAAAATATTCCAGTTGCACGTCAAGTAGCCGCCATCTTTAGTACCATCGGAAAATCCGAGCATGACCACTTGCCGTTGGTTTCGTTTTTTTATGTGAGACTGATATATTGTAGAACGGAAAAGCCTCTCCATAATAGCACGCGCTCTTTTTAAGTCGTCGATGGTCTCGAAAAGAGGAATAATATCGAAGGAACATGTTTGTGCGTTGATGATGGAATGGAAGAATAAAATTTCGAGAACATCTTCTGGGCCTTGAGTGTTACTTATAATAACGCGTTCCATTCCTTTTTTACCGTTTTCTTTTTGTATTGTTTCCATTGCTTTAAGGCTATCAAGGACGTCTTTGGTCATCGTGTCATCGCTGTCAGTTCTATGCTTGATCGGAGGATGGTTTGAAATGATTTCTTCTAAGAGCTTTGTTTTCTCTTCAGAAGATAGTCCGCTGTAGGCAAGGCTGTTTTTAGGCCATTGTTTTTCTTTGGTGTGTCGATTGAAAAGTTCGATGATAACTTCTTCGTGAATAGAGCTGTCTTGTCGTAGGTCTAGTGAGGCAAAATGGTATCCAAATGTTTTTATAGCCCGCTCTAAACGTTCTATTTGATGAATGAAGAGACCATTATAATGTTCTTTGTTTTCTTTTTTTAATTTTTGAACAGCTTTTAATAAATCTTCAGCATTGGGGTAGTGGTTAATCTCTCTTTCGATTTGAGCGACAGTTTCCATCAAACCTGGAAACGTTAATTTCTCTTTTAATAATTTAATTTCTTCTTGATATAGCTTGAGAGCAGTTTTCTTTAATTTACGTGCAACAGTCATTGTAGTTTCAACATTGACAAAAGGATTTCCATCGCGATCTCCTCCGGGCCAAAATCCAAATTCAATGATGGGATGGTCAATTTTACGATCATTTAAATGCTTATCAACAATTTTTTCTATTTGCATAAAAGCATCGTAAAAAATTTTATGGGTACGTCGAATTAAATTTTCTGCTTCAGAGAGTGGTGTAGGCGCTTCTGGATTGATAAACGAGGTCATCCCTAGCTGAAGAAGAATTTCTTCTATAGCTATGAGATCGTCTGTTTTTACAGCTTCTGATAGGCGATCGATAATGTTTAGTAAGGTTTCGGGGTAGAATTGAGTGGGATGTGCTGTCACTACAACGCGGGTTTTTGTATGATTTAAAATTTCATGTAACTGGTTCTTCCCCTTTTCTTCTTGGTATCTTATGAGTAGTAAGTCTAGTGATCCCGACTGATCAATAGGGTGAGTTGTGCTAAATGAAGCTTGCTCCAGCGCATCAAAGAGGATGACCTGCCGTTCGATAAATTGCGAGAATAAAAATAGGATGTCCATTTTTTTGTCGAAGTCATCAATATGTAGGTTTTCTTTAAAAAAACGATCGACAATCTCTATAGGACTCTGACCCAGAAGGTTATCACACCACTCCGCAAAGATAGGGAGTTTGATACCGACTTCTTTAAGGTTAGGAAAAGGTAAGGTGAGAAAGAGGTTGTTATACAGCTCGTATTTAAGTCTAACTAGCTTATCAAAGGCTTCTATCGCTTCAAGCTTTCTCATATTGGCATACCCTCTCCTTTCTCTTCACTGTAGCGAACTTTGTTCTTAATTACTACACTCTAAGAAAAAGGTGCGTTTGCGATATCTTAACTACCCTAAACATAATAAATTATGTATAGAATTAATTTTGACGAAGGAACTGCAGCTTTTTTGCGCACAAAAAGTTAACCTGCTGGAAATTAGCGGGTCTCAAATAAAGGTGACCTGAAGATCACCTTTATTTGTAATTGAATTTATTGCCGTTGGGATATTCTCGCAAATTGCATGAATTGCGATTTTATTCTAGAAGGCTCGGAAAAATTAATTTCTAGCGCTTTTTTGCTTGCTTTTGGTTAGCGCTGAGCGAAATATTGTCGGGATGTTTTGATTATTCATTTTTAGAGTAGAGGACACTTCATCGTTAGGGAAATTCCCTTCGAGTTTTTTTTCTTTAACGACTCGCCCTGGAGTTCGGTGCATAAAATCTATTTTTTTACCAAGAGACACTAATTTAGAATAGTAAACAGTGCTCCATGCGCTGCTGGCATATTTATTTTCGTGAACTGTTGTTAGTTTCTCTGCTAAGGTGTTTTCATAATTTCCCTTTACTGGCTCGAGAACTGTTTGTTCAATTTCATCGTTGTTGTCGTTATATGTTATCAATGTGACGTTTTTCTTTTTTTGAAAGAGTAAATAGCTCGTATCATTAGTACAAGCTCCACATAAAAATGAATTTTGTAAATCGTCTTCCAAATCTATGTATAGACTACGAATTTTATTGATGTTCTCTTCGTTATTGTCGGGAGGGGTTATTTTCCAAAATTTTGAAAAATATTCTAAGGTAGGTTGAAGCTCTTTATCACTCTTGAGTTCTGTTAGACGATCTGCTAATGACAGCTGCTCAAAATTATATGGGGTAGCAGTGATTGAGTTCATGGTGACTCCTTAATTGCGTTGATAATGATGGATATATATTATTATGTAGCACTTAATTTGGAGGGGTTTACATAAACATCATCCAAACTAAGTGATTGTGAGTATTTGTTTAAAAAATTTAACTAGTCTTTCGAGCGCTCTTTACTCTGCTGTATTTGAACGCTGATGGATCTATTGTATCTATGTACTCGTTGCCAATTTTCAAAGTAGAGGTAATTTTATTATTAGGGAATTCTCCTTTTAATATATTAGAAGTGCTCCCTTTTTTTCCATATAGTAATTGATTTAGGTCTAAGCCAGGTGTACGTTGAGTAAAATGTATATTGTCATTATTTGCATAGCAGTGTGGTGTCCATGCGCTATTTACGAATTTATCTATCGTAAAGCGAGCAACTAAACCTGCCAACTCTGTTTCATGACAGTCACTTGGGTTGAGAGTTTTACTTTCTTGTAACTGTTCATTTACGTCGTAGCTTTGAATCGTCACGTTATCCCCCGCTTTAAAGAGTAAGTAGTTACAATTCTCAGTACAAGCACCACACAAAAAATCTCTTTCTAACTCTGCACTTAAATTGTAATATAAGTTTTGAATTTTTTGTATGTGTTCACCGTTGTTATCCGGGGAAGTAATCTTAAACAAATCGGAATGGACCGTAACTTTACCCGAGCTTTGCCAATGGTTCTTATTTTCAGCCTCTCGTTTGCGGTTAAAATCTTCGTCTTTATCCAATATATCGAGACGCTCTTTGAGTGAAAGACTTGGGTAGTCGCATGGATTAATGTTCATAGTATCCTCTTTTTTATTGAGTTATTTAAAATAAATTATAACATATGTAAGTATTAATTGTAAATATTTTTATTTAGTTAATGTTTATTGATGGTTATGATAAAATTGTTTTGTAAATTTACAAATTTCTATATCTATCCAGCTCTCTATTTCTCGAGCTTTGTGCCAATCCTAATATACCCGATTAAGTTTTAGAATCGGTTTACCACAGAAAAGGGGCAACCATTCTTTATTCACGTTCGTATAAATAAAGCTGCTAAAATCATTTAATGAGCAAAAAAAGAAATCTTACTTCGCTTTGGTTGCATGTTTATGATAAGGGGTAGTAGTCGAAAGCAACTTTTTTTCAGAGAGCGCTTTGATGTCAATACGATCTGAAGTAAGTGCTTTCGACTTTAAGGGTAACGAGTTTCTATATAACGCTTCGAGCACTCTTTGCTCTTCTGTATGTAAAAGCTGATTTAGCTATTGTTGGTATGTATTCATTGCCAATATTTAGCGTAGAAGAAATCTCATTGTTAGGAAAACAACCTTCTATCTGTTTTTTCTTAAATTCAAATCCAGGTGTGCGTTCAGTAAAGCGTATTTTATCATCATTTGTGTAATGCTTTGGTGTCCAGGCACTATTTACATAGCGATCAGATTCATAGCCAGCAACAAATTCTGCTAATTTTGCTTCTTTACTATACTGCGAACTTCTAATGAAGAAGCCTAACACTGATGTGCAGAGAGTATTTTCTGGTTTGAGAATATCGGTGGATAGCTTTTCTAGATCTTTGTTGTAACTTTCAACGACTACATTGTCACCTTGTTTTATAACTAGATAGCTATGATTTTCCGTACATGCGCCACATAAAAAATCTTTTTTTAGATTTTTTTCTATTTTCGTGTAGTATAATTTCTGGATTTTTTGTATGTGATCCTCGTTGGTGTCAGGGGAAGTGATGGTTTCGCGAATTGTTTTGATATAAAGTGAGGTACCATCGGCCCTATTTTTTACAGATAGGTCGTGTTGAAAATCTTCGTCTTTATCCAATATTTCGAGACGCATGCCCAGTGGAAGATCAGCATAGTTAGATGAATTAATATTCATAATTTATTCCTTTTTTATTAGGTTAATTAAATATTAATAATAACATTTTATATTTTAAGTGTACACATTAAATATATTAATTTTCAATAAAGATGTTTGTTGAATTATTAAGTATTAAGTTTAATTATATAATAAAAAATTGAACTGGGAAAATAAACATCTTCGGGTAACAGAGAGGGGAAGTACTGCTTACTCTCCTGTAAGTATACCTTGTGTCCAGATGAACGTCGTATATGCGGCTTGATAGCGCCAGATGGCGTCGACAAGGGTGGCTTCGGCGCGTGTTAGCGCTGTTTGGGCGTCTAAAAGGTCGCTTATAATGCCTGCACCTGCTTTGTAGCGTTCTTCCGTGAGACGCATGCTTTCTTTAGCGTCGCGCACTTGTACTTTGGCAGTGTTAATTGTTTGGTAGCTTTCGAGTAATTTAGAGTATGCCGTCCAAACCTGTTGTTGGACATCGAGGCTGAGTCTATCGAATTTTGCTTTCAATTGGCAGTACTCTGCTTTTGCGCGTCTAAGGTTGTGTGTTAGTTTGAATCCGGTAAAGAGGGGTACGTCCATCGATACTCCAAAACGCCACTCGTCATCGCTAGGCGTCCAATCGCTGTCGCGCTTGCCGTAACCCCCAATAGCAGAAAATTTTGGCCCAAACTCGCTTTCGGCTCCTTTTACGCGATATTTGAGGGCGCATATTTGTTTTTGAATTTTTTTGATTTCCGGTCTTTTAGCAATAGCTGTTTGTTGCGCGTCGTTGAGGTCTATATTTTCGGGAGAAGAGGCGTTTTGCAGGTCTGTTGTTACGTCGACTTCGACATTGGGAGGTAGGCCCATGGCGGAGTTGAGATTAACTTTTGAGATACGAACGAGGCTTTGTGTTTTGACGATTTGTTGTTTTCCTTCCGCGACTTCTACTTGCGTTCTGTACACATCGGCAAGGGGGGCTGCGCCGACCATTTGTTTTTCTTGAGTAAGTTGGTGGTTTTTTTCCGCTCTTTCTAGATTTTTTATTGCGACCTCTTCGAGTCCGATGTGTGCAATTAGCCTATAGAAGGCGATCGAAACATTGAGGAGAATTTCTTGATGAACTCTGCTGACTTCTTCACAGGCAGCTCGCTTTTCTGCTAGTGATTCCATGAGTTGCGCTCTTCTTTTTCCCCAGTCGTAGATTGTGTAGCTTGATTGCACCGAAAAGTTGTAGTCGTTGGTGGGGCCGATGATATTTGGGATTGTACCCGGGGGGATTAGTCCTGTTGTGTCATTTAGAGAAAGAAAATTATGCACTTGCCAGCGTTGGTAGTGGGCGTGGAGTCCAATTTCCGGATAGTAGGGGGACTCTGCGATACCAACGGTTTCTTCGGCTATTTGAACCCCTTCACAAGCGGCGCGTGCTATCGGGTTGGTGTCTAAAGCGATACGTTGACAAGCTTCGAGGTTCAGGAGATTTTCGGCGTGGAGAGTCGCAGAAGTTAAGGTTATGAGGAAGAATGTTTTTATTATTTTCATATTCTAGCTCAACGTTTTTTGGAAGCGTTTTGTCGCCTGCCATATGGTGAATATCCCCATCATAGCGAGAATCAGTATTTGAGGCCAAAGAATCTCTATCCCCACTCCTTTTAAAAAGAGGGAGCGAATGAAGGTTATAAAATATCTAAGTGGGTTTAAGTAGGTAATCCATTGGATGACAAGCGGCATATTGGCGATGGGAAAGAGGAATCCGGAAAGAAGGACCATAGGAAAATAGAAAAAAAAGGTGACCATCATCGCCTGTTGTTGCGTGTAGCTGATTGTCGAGATAAAGAATCCGATTCCCAAAATGGTAAGCAAATAGCAGCTGACGGCAAGAAATAATAGGGGGATACTTCCGCGTAGGGGCACTTCGAACCAGAAGGTCGCTACGGTGATAATGGCGATGACATTGAAATAGGCGATGAGCGTGAAAGGGATGGTTTTCCCGAGAATGAATTCAAACTTTCGAATTGGGGTTACAAGGATTTGCTCTATTGTGCCCATTTCTTTTTCTCTGACGATCGACATGCTCGTCATCGTTAGGGTGACGAGAGTAAGTATTGTGGAGATGATTCCCGGAATATAGAAATTGCGACTTTCGAGGTTGTCGTTGAACCATGCTCTGCTTTCAAGTGTCAGGCCTCGATTTTTCTTTTGCGGTCCATATTTTTTTTCTTCTAATTTCTGAGAAAATTTTTGTGAGAGATCACTAGTAATTTTTGCGATATATGTGTTGATGATACGTGCGCTATTGCCGTCGGTTCCATCGATCAGTGCTTGCATGGGAGCACTTTTTCCTGACTCGATAGCGCTTTGAAATCCATCGTTGATATTGATGACTGTTAGGATGTCGCCTTCATCGAGAGCTTGTTTCGCCTCATTCATATCTGTTAAATACTCTTTTATGTTGAAGTAACCAGACTGGGCAAAAGCATCGATGACCCCTCGACTTGCGATTGTGTTGTCGTTATCGATGACAGCAGTGGCAACATGATTGACATCTGTGGTGACCGCGTATCCGAAGATAAGCGATTGAAAGATTGGGACGATGAAAACGATGCTGCGCATGCGCGGGTCGCGAAAAATTTGAAGAAATTCTTTGATGAGCATGTTTTTAAGTCTTTCAAACATTAGGCCACCAACTTTTTCTTAAATTTAATGTTGGCGACAACGACCATGACGATGGCAAAGATCGTCAGAAAAGCTCCTTCGACATAGAGAATCGAGAGGCCAACGCCTTTTAAGTAAATGGCTCGTAAAAAGGTGATAAAGTAGCGTGCAGGTACAAAGTAGGTGATTACCTGTATCGCATGAGGCATATTGTGAATCGCGCTGATGAATCCCGATAAAAGAAAGGAAGGTAAAAAAGTGATAACCATAGCAAGTTGGCTTGCGAGAAGCTGCGTTTTTGTGATGATGCTGATGAGCATTCCTAAGGCGAGGGCTCCGATAAGAAAAATTGTAGCCATACTAAAGAGAAGGATTAAGTTGCCGCGGAAGGGGACGTGAAAGAGGTATTCACCGATTAAAAAAATAGAAATGACATCGACAATTCCAATCACAAAATAGGGAAGCATTTTTCCAAAAATTATTTCGGAAACTTTTACCGGCGTGGAAATCAGTTGCTCCATCGACCCTTTTTCCCACTCTCTTGCAATCGTTAACGAAGTCATGAGCGAGGTGATCACCATCATGATGACGCCGATAAGTCCAGGGATAATGTTATTTTTTGATTCGATATCGGGATTAAACCAGATTCGAGATCGTAGATCGATCGGCTGATTTGGCATTTTTCTCCCCACGCGCGCTAAGCTGTCGACAACGAGATGTTTAGAGTAGCGCGCAGTAAGAGCCTCAGCGTAGCCGAGAGCGATTGTTGCCGTATTAGAGTCGCTGCCATCGACGATAAACTGTACTTTCGATTCTTTTCCCGAATCGATGTAGCGTGCAAAGTGCGAAGGGATTACTAGGGCGGCGAGCGCTTCGCCTTTGTCGATGGAGCTTTCAATGTCTTTATAGTTATCCGTGTGACGAACGAGAGAAAAGTAACGCGACCCGGTAAATTGGCTTGTCAGCTCGCGACTTTCATAGGTATTACTTTGATCCCAAACCACTAAGGGCACGTTGTCGACATCTAGAGTAAGAGCATAAGCAAAAAGCAGTAAGAGAAATAGAGGTGTCGCAACAGTGAGGAGTAGGCTCCTCCAGTCTCTTATGATATGGATGCACTCTTTTTTTGCTACAGCAAGGAGGCGTCGTATCTTCATATTAAACCCCCTCTTTATCTATTTCACGTTCTTGCGACTCCATGAGTGAAACAAAAACATCTTCCATTCCCGGTGGAATAATTTCTAAGGATTCGAGTCCAAAGTGGTCGTTATTTAAAATGTTGTAAATTTTTTCCCTCGTATTTACAGCTTCTTTCGTGACAATATGGAGGCCTCTTCCGAAGAGGGCTACCTCTTTGACAGTAGGGAGGCTTCTTACAGCAAGCATTGCCCCTTGAGGGTGTTTGCAAAAAAGTTCGAGGACAGAATCTTTCATGTAGTCATTTTTCATCTGCTCCGGGGGACCGGAAGCGACGAGCCTGCCTTGAAAGATAAAGGCTATATCATCGACATATTCCGCTTCATCCATGTAGTGAGTTGTTACAAAAATAGTGATCCCCTCATCAGAGAGGTCGTAGATCAGGTTCCAAAATCGACGTCTGTTTATTGGGTCTACGCCAGAGGTGGGTTCGTCTAAAAAGAGGATAGGCGGCTTATGTAAGACCGCACACCCTAGGGCTAGCCGTTGCTTCCACCCTCCCGATAGCGACGATGTTCTAGAGTGGCGATGCTGGGTGAGGCCGGCCATTTCGATGACCCACTCTTTTCTTTTCTCTTTTTTTTCGCGTGGAACCCTGTAGATTCCACTATAGAAGTCGATATTTTCTTCGACCGTTAGGTCTTCATAAAGAGAAAATTTTTGGCTCATATAGCCAATATGCTCTTTGATAATTTCAGATTGAGTATTGACATCGAAACCAGCGACGTGGCCGCGGCCGGCGTCGGGTTTTAATAGTCCGCAAAGCATGCGTATCGTCGTCGACTTCCCAGCTCCGTTCGGACCTAAAAATCCGTAGATTTTCTTTTTTTCGATTTTGAAGCTCACGTTGTCTACAGCTTTGAAACTCCCAAAATTTTTATCGAGATTATCAACTTCAACAGCATATTTTGAAGGATTAAAATCAGTATCTGACATCGGCATCCTCCTTTTCTTTATCGCGCATGAGGGACATAAAGACGTCTTCGAGAGTCGGATCGGTTTCTCTAATTTCGTATTCTCCCAATTGTGATCTCTGTAAAAGGTCTTTTACTTGTTCAAGAGAAAGGGCCTTACTTTCTGTGTAAATATAGATATGTATTCTGTTTCCAAAGAGTTTTACGCAATCGTGACCTAAAGCTTCTCTTAACATTAAGAGTGTTTTTCGTGGAGCTTTGCACCTCACTTCTAAGATAGTGCCTCTTAGATGCTTTTTTATGTCATCGGGCGAGCCATGAATCATAATTTTTCCATGATACATAAAGGCCACTTGCCCACAACGTTCAGCCTCTTCCATGTACGATGTCGCTAAAAAAATGGTCGTCCCTTCTCGATGGAGGTCGTATAAGATACGCCAAAATTCGCGCCTTGATACGGGATCGACACCGTTAGTCGGCTCATCTAAAAATAACACTTTCGGCGTGTGGATAAGTGCGCAAGCTAGCCCCAGTTTTTGTTTCATGCCCCCAGAAAGAGCGTCGGCTAGGCGGTCCTTAAATTTTTCGAGCTTACTGAAAGCTAAGAGGCGGCGAATCTTTTGGGTTTGCTCTTTTTTTGAAACGCCGTAGATGTCTGCATAAAATTGCATGTTTTCAAGGACGGTGAGGTCGCTGTACAATCCAAATTTCTGGCTCATATAGCCAATTTGACTTTTTACTGCTTCAGCCCCCTCGACGATAGGGTGCCCATTGACCCACGCATTTCCTTTTGTAGGTTCCATAATGGAAGTTAGTAAGCGTATAGATGTCGTTTTCCCCGCTCCATCGGGACCAACGAGACCAAAAATTTCCCCTTCGGCAACAGATAGATCGATGCCGTTGACGGCGTGTGTGTTTCCAAAATGTTTATGTAAATTTTGCGTTTTTATTACTGCCATCGTCGTTGCTATTTGCTACTTTCTGTATTCACGATAATTAGCCCGTCTGCCGGCATACCAGGTTTAAGTTCTAGATTGGGATTAGACACGTCGACTTTGATCCTGTAAACCAGCTTTACACGCTCTTTTTCTGTTTGTACATTTTTGGGGGTGAACTCTGCTTCTGGGGAAATAAATACAACCTTGCCTTCATAGATTTTATCGGGGTAAGTGTCGGTAGTAATTTTAACTGCTTGTTGGAGTTGAACTTTTCCGAGATCGGATTCATCGACATAGGCTCTTAACCAGACATCGTTGAGGTTGCCAATGGTCACGATGGGAGTTCCTGGGGCAGCAAATTCTCCGGATTCGATGTTATCGGAAAGGACATAGCCCGCGATAGGCGATTCTAGAGATGCATAGTGTAACTTTGTTTCAGCGATCGCGAGAGCTTGGGAGGATTTGGAGACGTTAGCTTCAGCTTGTGTTATTTTTTCGGGGCGAATTCCACGATTAAGGAGGGCTAAATTTTCTTGGGATTCGAGGACTTTGGCTTTTGCAACTTCGTAAGCAGAGTTACTGATATCGAACTCTCTTGATGAGATCACATCGCCGTCAAAGAGGCGTTTTTGTCTTTCGTAATCAGAGGCAAGGCGGTTAAGTTCCGCTTTTGCTTGGCTGAGTTTAGCTTCAGCTTGTGCAATTTCTTCGGGGAGAAAGCCTTCTTTTAGTTCGAGTAAAGCCGCTTTTGAGGCTCTTAATTCAGCTTGACGCAATGCAACCTCTTGAGATAATCGCTGAGAGTCTAAATAGGCAACAGTTTGACCTTTAGAAACCGTTTGCCCTTCAGAAACAAGGCGTTCTTTTACGCGTCCCGGTATTTCAAAGGAGAGTTCGACTTCTGTCACCTCTATATTCCCGGAGAGCTTGATGATATTAGGGTCGCTGAGTGCATTTTCCTGTGCAATAAAGATGGCGACGAGTGCAACGACTGCAGCTATGGGGATAAGAAAGACTATCTTCGACATACGAAACGTCCTTATTTAATTAGGGGATATCTTAATTGGAAGATAGCTAATAAGAGTATTCTTTAAAATTAAAATTATAGATGTAATCTTTTCCCTAATTCGAATGACAAAAGGCACTATGGAAAAAAAGAGCAAAAAAAGTACGCTGAGGACTCAGGGTTGAATTACACAAGAAAGTTTACTGTGGCTGGTATAATTCAGTCTACATCGCGCCTAAGCAAAAATCGATGACGTTTTGGATCGTACCTTTAAAATGAAGATCTTGGCTAATTTCTATCGACGACTGCAGAATATGACTTGCAATTGATTTTACCTCGTTCGTTTTATAGGGAATTAAGTGCTCGGGCATTGGAATTTCTTCTTCGGAGATCACCGAGTATTTGAGAGCTTTGATTTCTTTTTTTGAGAGAGCTTGGAATGTTTTCTTTAATCCTAGTATGTTTTTAGCAAAATCTTCAAATTTTTCGGGGCAGTTGTCGAGTGTTAATACCTTATTTTCAGCAAGGCAGATACCTCCGTTCATATTTTTAGATTTTCTTAGGACTTCGATAAAGGCAAAAGCAGGGAGAGCGAGGAAAATATAGCTTTCGCCATCGAGAAGATCTTCTTTTGGAATGATCCCTTGAATACTTTGAAATTTGGCCATGTGGTTATAAAAGGTGGTGCGGATGAGGTCGATAGTCACTCCCGATAGCATGGCTTCTGTCGGTTCGCTAGGTTTTCGATCAATATTGACGTCTTCTTTTCCAGAAGAAAAATTAAGCAGTTGATCAAAGAGCTGATTAAAATCAGGTAGGCTAAGGGCTATTGTTCCGAGGTGGTAAAAGTGATCTCTGAGGTTGTTTATTTTGGTGAAATATTTTTCTTCATTATCTGTATCTATTTCAAAACGTTGCAATAGTTGCCCATTACAGTATTTTAAAAGACCTAACTGTTCGCTCTTAGATAGTTTGAGAACTTTGCGTTTTTTCATTAGAAGCAATTTGAAAATTTCGTCGTATCTTTGAGGGCAATTTTGTGAGGTAAGCGTCTTGTCAGAGAGTAGTACAATTCCTTCATCACAATACTCTGACTCTATGATCATCGTAATAAATGTTTGTGCTGAAAGTTTGATTTTATCAAATTCATTTTTTACAACATTGTCATACTGCTCGTCTGTAAGTAGCTCGTACATTACATTAGAAAAGGTATTTTGAATTTCTTGACAAAACGGATTTTGTTCTTTTTTTACTGCCAATTCAAAAATAGATTTAATCTCTTGATCGATTTCGTTGATATATTGGAGGACAGGTTTTTTTATCGCCTCTGGAAAATTTTGTTCGTGTAAAGAGTTTTGGATTTTAACGAGAATACTTTGAGCATATTCTATAACGCTAAAGTCCTTGGTTTCTAGAGCCTCTTTCTTGCTAGACTCAACTAATTCTTTAATGGAATGTAGGTTTTCAGATGAGTAAATATCAGAACTGTAAATCACCGTATGCTACTCCGCTAAATTCTTTAAGTAATGTTATAGAATTTGTAGCGGTTTATAATCAAGAGAATTACACATTACAAAATGTATCACATGAGAAGTAAAATATAATTTTTTAACACATTAATTTTTCTTGTCTTAATAGCATCTGCATATTTTTTGGCGCGTTTGTAATGATACCGTCAACTCCATAAGCGCTCATTTTTTTGGCTACTTCAAGGTCATCGACGACCCACGTCCACACTTCAGCTCCTCTTTCATGTAGTTCTCGAACGATAGCTTCGTTTACCATTGTGTGTTCTAAGGCGTAGACTTTTGCTCGAAGAAAATGGAAGGGGGCAAGTTCATCAAGAGTGCTAACAATAGGAATTAGGTTTTGTTCGGGAAGGTACCCATCAAAGCAAGTGAGAACGTTAACATTGAGGCTTCCAATTAAAATAGGACCGTGGCCAGGTTTTAGTTCCGTATATTTTTTCATTGATTGCCCAATTTTTAGAGCTAACTCACAATTTGTTACAGTCTCTTCTTTGACGTCAATCATCATTCCAATTCCTTTCTTTTGCATCAGAAAAAATTCATCTAATGTCATAATCCGTTCAGCTGCATATTTTTTATTAAACCAGCTCCCAGCATCGAGATTTTTAATTTCGGAATAGTTTAAGGCGTCGACTTTGTTAAGAGTCGTATTTTGAGTCATACGTGAAAAACAGCCGTCGTGAATTACTAAAGGAATCCCATCTTTGGAAAGCTGCACATCACACTCAATAAAATCGACACCTAGATCGACAGCTTGTTTAAATGCTGTTTTTGTGTTTTCGGGAGCATAGAGCGAATTGCCTCTATGGGCGATAACTTTGACAGTTTTATATTTGTTTAACTTCATAAAATGCTCCTTTTCGATTTATGATTAAAAAATAATCGATTCTCCCATATAAGGAAAGAGTATGATGAAAAACAAACGAAGTGAACAAATTGTTAATCTTGAAGAGCAAGAGTTTGACTTGCTCGTGATTGGAGGAGGAGCCACAGGTGCAGGTATTGCCCTAGATGCTTCACTGCGTGGACTTAAAGTTGCGTTAGTTGATAGTGGCGATTTTGGTTCGGGATCGTCCGGGAAATCGACTAAACTGGCTCATGGTGGGATTCGTTATTTAGAAAAAGCAATAAAAGAGTGGGATTATACGCAACTTTCCCTTGTTAAAGATGCTCTAAATGAGAGAAAAATTTTTCAAAAAATAGCCCCCCATCTTAGTAGAGTCTTGCCGATAGCGATTCCCTGTTATTCATGGTGTGATCTGATTTATTACTATTTAGGAATCAAAATTTACGAGTTATTGGCGTGGGGTAAAAATTTAAGGAAAGGACAGTTTCTTTCTAAAAGGAAGTTGAAGAAATTTTTACCTTATGTTGATAGGAAAAGTCTTAAAGGAGGAGTGCTTTTTTATGACGGGCAATTTGACGATGTACGTATGAATATAGCTATAATTATGCGCGCCTTTACTTTAGGAGCCGTTGTAGCCAATTATGTGAAAGTCATCGGTTTTAAAAAACAGCACGGAAAAATCTCAGGGGCAGAAGTTACAGACGTTTTATCGGGAAAGGTATGGAATATTACCTCAAAAGTTGTTGTCAATGCGACAGGAGCGCAATCTGATATATTGAGAACTTTAGATGATCCGAATTGTGAGACTGTGATTTCGGGAAGTATAGGCTCACATATCATTCTAGATAGAGGTTTGACTCGCTGTGACATGGGAATGCTTATTCCTAAATCGACTGATGATAGAGTGATTTTTATGTTGCCCTGGAAAGAGAGCACACTCGTAGGTACCACCGATATTAAGATAACAGCTGGAGTGGCCCTGCATCCATCAAAAGAAGAAATTAGGTATTTAATCGAACATCTTAATAGGTATTTAGATATTTCTATTTCAGCTGCAGATATTAAATCATCTTGGACAGGAGTTCGCCCTTTGGCATCTCAAAAAGGAGTGGCAAAGACGAGAGCACTATCTAGAGATTATGTTATTGAAGTAAGTACCTCGGGGATGTTTTCTATTTATGGTGGTAAGTGGACATTGTATAGGAAAATGGCAGAGTCCCTTGTCGATCAAGTGATGAATCACGCAAAGATTCCTTTTGTGAAATCTTCTACTGAAAGCCAGTGCCTTTCCGGAAATGATGAAGAATTGTCAATAATACTTTCAGAAATATGTGAGAGTAGTCAATTAGATGTCGATATCATCGATCATTTGGTGAAAACATATGGAATTGATGCAAAAAAAGTGGTAGATATTGCTAAAAAAGGCTATTCAAATAGGCTTTTGAAGATGTATTCTTATATCGAGGCAGAGGTGGTTTATGCTGTTGAGCAGGAGTTTGCTTGTAGTGTCGATGATATTTTATTGCGGCGTGTGCCCATAGCCCTTCACGATCAAAAAGCTGCAGAGAAAGTGTCTGAAAAAATTCTCAATTTGATAAAGTCTTCTATCAAAGTTTAAATTAATACCCACGAAGAATACCCACTTCGAAGGTATTCTTAGAACAAGAAAATTTACCCATTGAAATACTACACGATAGATGTCTAGAAGATTTTTCCCTAAGATAATTGCTTTTTTGTTCGGTTTTTCCAGTAATCTTCACCGTAATTGAATGTGAGTTGTTCCCCCTCTTTAATATCTCTGTTGGCAACAAAAACGATGCGCACGAGTCCTCTATCCACTACACATGTTGGCGATAGATTGGGGAGGTCACTATGATTGACGAAGCGTAAAATATTCCCTTCGTGAAGGGCATCTACGACAGTATAATTCATAGACCATAATTTTGTAGGGTATTGGAAACAGTAGGCATTGGGGTCCGGATTAAATCGACAGATTCGTCTTACCCGGCCGGTATATTCTCCGATGAATGCTCCCTCATTAAGAGCCTCAGATGTAAAGACTCCATAACCTAAAGTATTATCGATCCAGCGGACTGTTAAGTCGGCGATGTATCCACTTTCTAGCTCGCTTTGATAAAGTCTAGCTAATTGGTATTGAGAAGAAGCTAAGAATCTGTATTTTAGCGATAGCGGCAAATTTTTTATTGTTGATTTGAGTTCGCCGTAGCTAGAGAAATGAGGGTATTGGACATATCGAATTTCAAAATCGCTATAAAACTCTTCAGCACTAATTACTTTGATTTCGCTTTCGTCAGGAAACTGTATTTGTATTTTGGGGTGGTGATGGGGGTCGAGTAGTTTAAGGATTTTTTCCCGATGAAGAAATTTTGCGAGTTCGAGAGCGGAAAATCCAAGGGCGTTTCTCTCGAGTAAGAGATCTGATTTTTGCATCAGATCTCTTACAGAATTTTGATCGTCATTAATCACTGCTTGATGCAATGGATTATTAGCTTTATTAAAAAGGGAAAACATTGCACCTCGGTGTTATGTATTAATTCGCCTCTAAAAGTCGCGCGCTTGCTTCATCATCGCTGATAATGTGGCCAAACTCTTTGAATTGCATTTCTGCTAGCTCCGGATTAAAATTAGCTACTTTTTCGTCGGTATAGCTATAGCGTAATCCGGTGAATGGAACTTGGTATTTTTCAGCAACGACCTCGACTTCACGTATGTTAGACCATTTATCATTAATAAATACGATATTTTCAGGTTCTTTTCCAATAAGATGTAAGAATTTTGCTAGTGCCATTCCCTTATTTGTTCCAGCAGTGAAGAGAATCCCTCCGCGAAAGAGTACTCCATGGTGGTTGATGAAAAAGATTTCTTCGTGAGTAGGAGCTGTTGTTGTGAGGTTGATGTCTAGAGACTTAAGCTGAAAAACGGTACGTGTCGATAAACCAAGACCACGCGTGGTTAGCCCCATCAGAGTAAATCCTTCCTTTTGAAGGTGATCGATGAGTTCGGCTGTCCCTTCTTCTACTACTTTAACTTTAGTCACACTCTGTATGCTCATCCACTGTGAAAGAGTTAAGTCTAATGCATCTTCGCGCTTCATTCCGTTGTTTCGACGTTCTTTAAGTGTATGTTGGAACCATTGGTCTGATCCAAGAGTTTGTGTGGGTTCCATGAGGGTATTGTCGATATCGAAGAGGATGAGAGTTTCGGGGCCGATATAATTTTTAATTTCGTGGATGGAGTTTACCTCGATAATTTCACTCGTTGCATAAGACTGAATGAAACATAGAATTAGTAATAGTAGAGAAAGTTTTTTTTTCATGGTGAACCTCTTAGGTTAAAATAGTTGAGTCTTGTGATAGGAGCTGATGATAAACAAAGAAGATATTAACGACAAGATTCATTCTTAGAGAGACATTTAGCTCAGCGTCTCTCTTAATCTGGATCCCAGGAATAATCATAAGTAGAGTAATCCACGGCATCTTCATTGACCTGGCCGCCAAGATCTTTCAGGAAATCGATTATCTCTTCCCTATGGAACATTGAAGCATAGTTAAGGGCTGTCCATCCCTTATCTGATTTTTTATTGATATCGTCGGTCAATACTAATTTAACAATATCGACACTGCAGTTTTCAGCTGCGAACATTAAGGGGGTCTCCCCTGCTTTGGTCGCTATATCAACTTGGGCATTATTTTGAATTAATAATTTAATGATTTCGGGATTATCTGAAAACTTTAATGCGTAGGTTAAAGCTGTATTGCCATCATTAGAGCGAATATTGACGTCAGCTTTTGAATGAATGAGCTCTTGAACTAAGTTAAGTTCGTTCATAGCTACAGCATATATCAAAGGAGTTCCCACCTCTATACACGGAGTATTAACTTCAACGTTCATGTCAATCAGTAGTTTAGCTGCCAAACGATAGCGGTTAACGATAGCATGATGAAGAAGAGTTCGGTTTTTTTCATCTCGTTCATCAATATTTACACTATTCGTTAGAAAAGATACTGCAGTTTCGCTGTTTGATGGGTATTTATTTAAATACTTTTCTACTAGAAAACAGAATGTGTTAATAGGCAGGGACTGCACTGCATGTAATAAGCTAGGATTTTTTTGCTCGATTAATGTTTCGAATTCAGCTCCCGAGTCTATTACAAGATTCAGCATAAAATTATCAGAATGTTCTTTAGAAGCTGCTATAGATAGAGTAAATGCGGACTCGTCCTTGGAATTTTTGTAATTGATATTAGCTCCAGCTTTGAGGAGAAATTTTACAGCAACATCGTTATTTTTTTCGACAGCGTACATCAAGGGCGTCTTCTCCTCATGAGTCACCTCATTGACATTTGCGCCCGCTTTGATAAGTAAGCTTAATACGTAAGAGTGTCCATATAAAAGTGCGATGATGAGTGAAGAGTATCCATCACAATTTTTTTTGTTAATATCTCCAATATATTTTAGGAGTAAGTTGATGATTTGCTGATTTTGTAGTTGTGGTAAATCAGGGAGTTCGTAGTTAAAAATGTGAAATCGAATACTCTGGGTATCTATTTTTGTTGCTTGAACCCATGGCGTTATGCCACTCGCTGTAACCATGTTTATGACCGCTCCTTTTTTAAGAAGATATTTTACCAGAGCAGCGTCACCTCTTTCAATCGCTGCAAGAAGAGGAGTCGTTCCTTCTGTTGAAATTGCGTTGACATCAGCTCCTTTTTTAATCAGCAAATTTGGAATTTTGATAGGACACCGTTTTTTTTCAGTCGCATAAATTAACGCTGTTTTCCCTTTATGGTTAGCTTTATTGACATCAGCCCCTTTTTTGATGAGGAAGTCAATCATCGTGAGAAGTTTTCCTTGATCAATCTTTTTGGCGATTGTTTTTATGGCGTAGATAAGCGCTGTATCTCCACTTGCTGTTTGTTCATTTAAATCGATGTTATTTTGAATGAGCAGAAATAACATATCGGGATTTTGATTGTTAATCGTGAGCTCGAGAAGGTTTAACCCCTGAATTTGTGCATTATTTTGTAAAAGTAGATTGACAACGGATAAGTTATTAGAGTTTACAGCATTAAAAATAGGGGTAATTCCCTTACGGCATTTAGCATTGACATCTGCTCCCTTTTTTATCAAGGTTTCCACAAGAGTGACAACTAGCATGCTCACTGATCTACAAGCTATATGTAAAGGTGTTATTGATTCGTAATTTTTAATGGTGACATCGGCGCCTAAACTTATTAGAAGTTCAGCGCTGTCAAATAATTTGAAGTTTAAAGCCGTATGAAGAGGTGTTATCTGAATTGAGTTGATTGAATTTACATCGACACCTTTACTTATTAGGTAGCGAATTATTTTAAGGCCTTCATTTTGATTTGTTTTAGAAAATGGCCCTTCAACAGCTCTATGAAGAAGTGTATTGCTCCTCTTATTCACTGTATCAATGTTAGCACCATTGTTTACGAGAAATTTAAGCGCTTTAAAACGCCTATGGTTGATCGCTTGTTCTAGTGGAAGTAATCCTTCACTATTGGGTTCGTTAAGGTTTGCTCGATGTTTGACGAGCAGCTTTAACATGGGGATATGATTTTTTGCTGTTGCATAAAAAATCGGAGTTTGATGACTTAAGTTTTCAATGTTTAGATCGGCATTTGATTCAAGTAATAGCGCTGCAGTAGAAATATTTTCATAGATGACCGCATAATTTAATGGGGTATTTTTTTTGGAATCCAGTATATCAATATTAGCTTCTTGATCGATCAAAAGCCTGACAATATCGTCGCGACCAGCTTTTGCAGCCATATGTAAAAAAGAGTGATTTTCATGAGCAAAAAGCGTGTCTATCCCAAAAAGCGTGTCTATTCCAAATTCTTTCGTGAACTCGATGAATGTTTGTTTGTCTAAAGAGCGATTTTCATGTTTTGGAAAATACTCTAAATACAATTCAGCTGCTTGAGATTTAGATTGATATTTCTTACCAAGGGGGAGATGCTCGCTAATAATTCCTTTGAATGCTTTCCAATCGTTTCTCCAAGGGCATGCTATCGAGAGAATTGTAGTTGATTCAGTGTCGTCGAGATATTGGTAAGGGGTGCGAGCGTTTGTTTTAATCCAATTTTTTCGGTATAAAAATTTTATTCTTTTAATGATATCTAATAATAATTCTTTACTTTCATCGATAAATTCAGGAATGTAGCCAATACGTTTTAAATAGTTTTCGTAAGTGATATCACTTTTTATTATATCATGAGCATGTTTACACGTTTGGCCAAAGTTCCAAGCATCGACATGGTTTAAATAGCTTATAATTTTACAGGATACTTCGTTGGGAACAGGGTTTTTCCCTTGTATCCAATTGAAAGGGTGAGGTGTTGAAAGTGAATTTTTTTTTGATTCTATGACTGCCATTATAAAATTTCCGTTTTAAACAATTGGTTCACTTAGAAGTGGCTGAGAATATCCATTCAATTAAATAATGTAAAGAGCGATATGACCCATTGTAGAGCATCAAAAAATAACTTGTGATTGATGATTTACAAAATTTGCGATAGGTATTAAGTTTATTATAATTTTATAAATCGTTAATTAATTTTACGATCAATTCCAGAAATACGCTTAGACGTGTTTTTAAGGCAGTTGGTTAAAGTTTCTTCACTGCACCATAATGTGATTTTTTTCTTGGCACGTGTGACAGCAGTATATAAAATTTCTCTATCAAAATGTTCGGAATTGTTTGGGAGAATAATTGCAATTTCATCGAACTCACTGCCTTGACTTTTGTGTATTGAAATGCAATACGCATAGTCGAACTCTTTTAAAAGCAGCGCAGGAATTTTACGTATAGATTCATTGGGCTTATTACTTGGGAATATTGCCAAATCCCCTTTTTCCATTGATTCTGAACGAGGATTTTGTTTTATTAAAATTCCCGTTTCCCCATTAAAAAGCTCGAGTTGGTAGTCATTTTTGGTGATAATAATCGGAGCGATTAGAGGGCTTCCCAAGGGAATATTTTTAAGTATTTTATTCAAAATTAAAGTGTTTATTGAATCGACACCAAAGGGACCTTTACGTAGAGGAATCAAGATTCGATAGGTATTGTAAATTTCTAAAAGCTCAGAGTAGTCTGTAGTATTTTTAGAAATCATTTCAAATTTGGGCATTACCTCTTTTACTAGGTCCTGCACTTCATTTAGGGGGTGTCGATTAATTGTTTCATCATCTGCATTTAACAGTGCGATCACACTTTCACTGTCGCCTTCATTAATTTTTTGTGAGAATAAAACAATGGTTTGTATATCTGCGCGTACACACTTTGTAAGGATTGCGACACTATTATGATTGGCTTTTATTTTGGTGGTCAGCAAGTCACTGAAAATCGAGCCAGCCTCTACAGGTGGAAGCTGGTAGCGGTCACCAAGGAGAATGATTTTTGATCCAGGTCGGATAGACATAAAGAGTTTAGACATAATTTTTGCATCGATCATCGATGCTTCGTCTATGACAAATAAATTTGCTGAAACATATTCCTGAGAGCGATTAGTGAGTAATAGTGAGTGCAGAGTTTTTGCTTCTACGGGTTTATTTAGGTTTATTCCTGAAAGTGAGTTCATAAAGCTATTTTGTAGATTAGAAGCAGCTTTACCTGTTGGCGCAGCAAGGACAATTTTGCATTTATTTTGATCTTCACAGCTTAGCGATTGGTAAAAAATTCTAATCAGATGCCCTGCAGTGTAAGTTTTTCCTGTTCCTGGACCCCCTGAGATGATTGCTAGGTTTTTGCTGCATCCTAATTGGATCGCTTTAGCCTGTTCAGGAAGGAGCTTATTGTTGTCTAGGAGATTTTGTATTTCAGCGTCGACAAGAGACATATTAGGATGCAGCAGCGCCGAGGCTTCTTCGACTTGGTTGATGGAGTTTACAAAGTTGGTTTCGTAAGTCCAGTACTTTTGAAGATATAATAAGTCATCCCAGAGATATAATGGCTTCAATGAGTCGGTATCTTCTATGCTCGCATAGAGCGATTGAGGCAGGGAGTGGAATCCATCAACAATCAGGGACTCGATATGGGCTACCAACTCATCCTCTTCATCATCGATAGACCATAATTTTTTTACTTCTGGAGAAATTTTTTCGTGATGATAGCGAATGCAGAGATGTCCATTTTTTGCTGCGAGTGAAAGGTGGCAAATGAGAGCGCCTATAGCTTCTGTTGCGGGATCTATTTGCTTTAATAGCGTTTGCGCTAGCGAGTAGTCGGCGTAGGTTAGCGAACCTTTGTCAAGCAGCTTTACAAGTGTAGGCCAGCGATCGCGTGTCGCTATATGTGCTTTTGAGTTCCAAGGGGTGTGGCGTTTTTTTTCTATAAAAAGTTTTTGCGCTAAGTCGGTCATAGTCGATCCTTTGTAATGTCTATAGCATAGACTCCTTGATCCCTGTTTTTAGTAACGCCCCGAAGGAAGACGTAGTAGGCTCCACCGAATATCTCTTCGAAGGGAGCGTCGTCGACGATACTTAAGTAGCGTTTTAATGCCTCGGTGTATAGGGCTGCCTGTAGATTGTATGCGTGATGATTCATAGATTCTTCCATTGAGGAGCGATTGTAATTGTCGTGAGAGGATCCAAGCCAGTTACTTTTCCAGTCGACGATATAGTATTTACCGTTGTGAAGGAAGATTAGATCGATAATCCCCTTGAGGAATCCCGGTTGAGTGTCGACTTCTTCAATTTTTGGTATGGTGAGATCGATAGGATAAACGAACTCAAGTTCGCGGTAGGTGTTTTGTCGTGGAATGTTTTTGAGGCAAAATCCCTCGATTTCCGCATTTAGCGTATTTTCGACAATATGAGCGATGCACTCTGTCCACTCGTGGTATTTTGTATTTCGAGTGAATTTTTCGATATGTGGTTTTACATCTTCAGATTCGAAGTCAATGGTTTCTAAAATGAGGTGAAGAAGGTTGCCTGTTTCACTACCTGCGGGGAGAGTGTGTACGGATTTATTATCTTCTAAGAAATTATGAGGGGCGGATTCGACTGTTGTTTTTGTCTGAGAGGAAGCTGCGGATTTCGTCAGGGAGCTAAAGGACTGCATGAAGAGGTCACTTCCGGGAATCTGAATTTTTTTAGGTGGAGTGAGTATAGGCTTTGTCTTAGCTTTAGGTTTTTCGAAAGAAATTTTATCGGGATCGATGACCTCCATAGAAATATTATTTTCATTGCTTACAAAGTCTTCAAGAACGGTCATATTGAAATCATTGATTTGGTCGTATAGGTCTCTATGATCTTCGTAAGGTCCACTCATTTTAGCCACAAATAGTTCGACAGGGGATGCGCAACCAAGTTGTGTTCTCGAGTTTTTAACAGAAGCGAAAGGGATATAGAGACGGTATTTTGCGCGGGTGAATGCGACGTAGATTTGACGCATTTTTTCGGCATCGATTTCATTGCAGTGCTCTAGGTATTCGGGGTCCTCTTTAGAAAGTACAGCCTTTAGGATGCGTTTTTCATTTTCTAGAGAGGTGATAATTTGGTTCGGTTGAGATCCTCGCTTTACAGTCCCCAAAGCAAAGACGATATCATATTCGAGCCCTTTACTTGAGTGCATCGTAATGATCGTGACGGCGTCTCGCTGCGGATCACAGCGCCTACGTACGCGAGCGTCGTCGTTGATTTGCAAAGTATGAAAATCGTCGATGTAGGAAATTAATGCATCTGGAGGAGGATGAGCGTGCGATTCATATTCCATGAGGAGCTCGGCTATTTGAGTGAGATCGTCGTAGAAAGTGATACCCTCTTTATTTTTGAGGAGGTTTTCTTGAATGGAATAGTCTGAAAGCCAGGTGCTACGAAGAAGAGACTCAAAAAAGGCGGTAAACCCTTTGTGGGTTAAAGTAGTGCGTAGCTGGTAGATTTTTTCGATGATCGGCTCAAGCTGTATAGGGTCGTTTAATGAAAGAATCTTTTCGTGGTCGAAGGCGATAATCGGGCCGCCTAATCCAGTTTTAAGGATGCTGCTGTTGGTCGGATTGAGAATCGCTTGAAGGAGTTGTTTCATCGCTTTAAGCGCTAGAGATTCAGCCAGTGAAGAGCTTCTCTGTAACGAAAAGGGAATTTCGTACTGATTTAAAAATAGACTTAAACGTTCACCTTGGTAGCGGTCGCTAATTAAGATGGCAAATTGCTGGTATTGAAGATTTAGTGATGTCGTGAGCTTTTGGATTTCCTGAACGATAAAGGGGAAAAAATATTTTTGTTCGAGCGTTTCTAGAGGAAAAGTATTGCTTCGGTTGACACTTTCATCTGCAAGAAAGAAGTGAATATTTCCCATCGAATCGGAAAAATCCATTTTGAGATCTTCCTTACCCGCTTTAACCGGAGAGTAATGTATTGTGGACTGTGTCCTCGGAAGAGTGATAAATTCAGGGCAGTTGCTTTCAGAAAATAAAGCATTCAGAGCGTCGACGAGGCGGGGCTCAGAGCGAAAGTTGGTATCGAGGGTCGCGATGTTTTCTTTTCCTAGCGCTTTTGCTGCCATGAGGTAGGTATAAATGTCAGCTTGACGAAAGGAGTAAATGGACTGTTTGGGGTCGCCAACCAAGTAGAGGTATTTGTTTTTAGCGTTGAATTCAAGAAAGAGCGAGCGGAATATATTCCATTGGAGTGGGTCAGTGTCTTGAAATTCGTCGATGATAGCAACGGTATATTTTTTTTGAACATTTTGGAGAAAGGAAGGGTGTGTTATCGCTTCGTTCATGAGGTGAAGAAAGTCATCGAAACTTAGTTTTTCTTCTTCGGCACAATATTTGTGAAGGTATTTTTGGCAGTCGTGTGCCATATTTGTGAGGATCATTTCAGGGCAACGCGCTTCGTTGATAGTAGGGAGAAGTTCTTGTTCTATTAGAGAAATTAAATCAGGAATGTATTTTTCAGAAGGGGGGTTAGATAAGAATTTTTTCTTTAAGTTGTCTGGATGCAGAGCATCATAGAGGACTAGTCCAGATTTGATGATCGATTCGAAGTTCTCTTTGGAGAGGGTTTTGTTTTTAAATAGCTCTGCAAATTCTTGGACTGACTGATCTGGATCTGTTACCCCCTTAGGTTTTTTATAGGCATGGGATAGGTTTTCATATTCTGAAAGAATTTTGTCTTTGGTAAATCCGTGGACATTTTTTAGTTTGTCCATCGCTGATATGAAATCAGTAAGGTGTTGATTGAAGTATTTGTTGTTTTTTACTGGTAATCCTTGTTCAGAAAGCTTTTGAAGAGCACTTTCAAATTTATCGTATTGACCAAGATGGTTTTTCAAGACGATGTTAATTTGCTCACGGCAGTAGAGTGAAGGTGTTATTTGTGTCCTCAAGAAATTTTTTACAATCGCGCGGGTTTCGGAAGGCAGAAGTTGCTCTTGAGGATTAATATCCAAGCGAAGATTACCTTCTAAAACATTTTCACGCAGCATTCTTGAACAGAAACCATGGATAGTGAAAATTTGTGAATGATCGAAACAAAATAGAGCATTTTCCAGATATGCGATAGTGGACGCTATGGCTTTATCCCCTTTTGCAAGAATAGGATTAAGGAAGCCAAAACGTTCGCTATTTTTGGATTTTAGTGCATGCATACACGCTTCGATATTTTTACGTACTCTAGATTTAAGGTCCGATGTTGCGGCTTTGGTAAAAGTAACAATTAAAATATCTTCAATTTTTAGAGGACTTTCTTGTTCAGGATGGTTCTCTATAAGTAATCTTACAACGATATTTTCGATAGAAAAGGTTTTTCCGGTACCTGCAGAAGCTTCTAGGAGGTAGTTTTTATGAATGTTTAAATTTTCGTGAAGTACATTGAAGCTATTCATTTGTAACCTCTTCTTTTATCGTGGTTAGGGAATCGGGATACCACATTTGAAAAGGCGTAGAAAGCGATTTTATGGCATATGGATTCCAATGATCGATCACATTTTCGGCGTCGGGTTGTTGATTGGGTGGAATGATCCATTGCAAATAATCGTTATAAATAGGTTTAAAAGCGTTGTATAGAGTCTTATTAAAGGTGTCATCCAGACTGTTCGAGTTACCATTAATAATGTCAGGAATCCATTCTGGGATCATTGGTGAAGGATTTTCAATGGAAATTCGGTATAGATCGATAAGGTTATTTAATGCTGATAATGGTGATTCGATAGACCCACTTTTTACATTGCATTTTTTATTTTTCATAGGAATGACTTGTTTTTGGATATCTAAAGTATAGGTGTCGATCAAGTAGGACATAATTACATATTCGGGCCAGATTTTGACGATATCCTCTGCTCTATCGTCAGCAAAAGCGATAAGACCTTTAGAGCAAACGTGTGTGAGGAATCCGGTAATTACTGTAGAACCCTTATCGGAGTTGATTTCAATTGCGGGTAGTGTGAGGACTCCATTTTCTAAAGGAATCAGATTTTGACAATGCTCAGAAAGGTGGATTGTATATACCTCATCAGTAGAGATATTTAAAGTTCTCATGTTATCAATGAGAGTTTGTGAGTCAATTTTTAGTTTTTCGGTTGCTACTTCACCGAATAGTCCGATTGGGAATTTTCCTGATGAATGAGCTTCCTCGATGACTTCATCAATTGGAGATTTAATGGCACTTTTTCTTAGGATTGCATTATCTAGAGGGGATAGTACAAAATCTTCTTCAGTTTTGATTTCTTGATCATTATCATTGCGGATATAGATTCCCAGTTTTTGATTAAAATAACTTCTTAAAGGATTTCTAATACATAAACTTAAATCGATAACGTTAATATGTAAGTCATCTGAATTAAACGTATTTTCATCGACGGAAAATGATTTAATGAATTTATGAGCCTCAAGCTTATCTTGAGAGTAGTAGGATTTAGCGGCAAGGTATCCGGCATGAGAATAGCTGCGCGGTTTTGATCCTTCGGTATAGTAATTTTGATCAAAGGCGTAGTAAGGATGTTTGCTAATGCAGTGACTAGATGGAGAACGGTCGTTGATGCGATAGCCTTCATCTAAATAGCTAAGTAATTCATCGATTAATAGTGAGGGAGCTTGTTCCTTACCATCGTCTATGGAAAGTGCAGAGTAGTTAAGAAGTAGATATTCCCTAGCTGAGAGTAAAACTTCGAGAAATAAGTACCTATCGTAATCTACCTGTTTTGGGCAAAAATCGCAGTCCTCTCTTCCGGAAAGAGCATTTAAACTAAGATGCATATCTTGTTTTGGGTAAGCGCCTTCTTCCATGCCTAAGATCGCAACGACGCGCGAGGGTATAGCCCGCATAGGCAGCATGCTACAAAATTTGACCGATTGGATGTGATTTTCACGATAGCAGACATGTTCTTGGAGCAGTGCATTTTCTAGTCGTTTTTGAATAGATATAAATCGAAATTTTTTGCCTTTCGTCCATAAAGAGGCTCTCTGTATGTTTTCAAAAGTTTTTTTAAGTTGCTGATATTCGCTTTCTTGAGATTTATTAAAGAGATCAACAGATAAATAAGCATCTAAGATACATTCTAGATAGGAAATCCAGTCACCCACTTCCATTGATGAACCATCAGTTAAAGGTTTTAGATCGGATCGTAAAGAATGAATAATTTCCGTGAATTTCCCTAGCGTATGAGTTTGTGATTGATCAATTCCTATATCGGAATTTACTGCTATGGATTTGATTAGATTATCCAGTCCGTATTCCCAGGTACCAAAGTTTCTTTTATCGATGATTCCATTTTGACAATGATTTCTACGAAGGATTTCATCGCGGTGTGCTGCATTTTCTCCCCATAATATTCCCGATTTTTTTATCCAAGAACGTATTAGTTGCACATCGTCGAAAGAAAAATTATGTTTTCTTTGGAAATTTTGATATTCAAAAAGTTCTAGAATAATTTTTGCATCCCATCTAGATTCTGGTAAAGCCAAGATATGTAAAAACGCTTGGATCAATCTACTTTGAGCCGGAATTTTGAGGTCCATAATCTGACAGCCTATTGTGCTGTCGTCGCTGCCGAAAACGGCTTTAATATAGGGCTCATATTCTAGGATGTCGGGTGTTAATACGATGATATCCGATGGCGTTAATGGGTTTGATTCCTTAGCATGTTTTTCGATCACTCGCATTAGGTTGTCGTGAAGTATTTGAACTTCCCGAAGTTTGTTTGGCGCAATATGTATTTGGATAGAGCTATCATCTTCAATGTTGATTTTTTCTATAGAATCTACAGTTCTTAAGGCGAGCATATCACTTTGAATGGCTTGCAAGAGAGAAAAACTTTTAGATGAAGCGTCTATGAAATAGTCTTCGAAGTATAGCGATGAATACTGTTCTAGTGACTGAATGTGATGATTTGCTACGTAATATTCTTTTGTGTTGGTTTCAGACTCTTCAACCGTCACAGCCATTTCTCGACCGAGCCTTCCAAAATTTGCGAGCAAGCGGTTTCTATCGCGGAGTAGTTCTTCTAATGTACGTTCTTGATCGGCGTTTACATTTTTTTTGTTCCAATATTTTTGAATAAATATTCTCTCTTTGTCGGACCGTACGTCGCTCCAAAATAGAGAGCAAGGAGAGAGGAAATAGTTTTCTACTAGGAGGTTTTTAGAGAGCTCTTGTAGAAAATCGCATTGCAATTTTGAAAGATAGCTGACAGCAAATAGGTGGAGCTGAATATTTTGAATACCTGTTTTAGGGATAAACTTGTTGTATTGTCTGTAAGGATACGTCCAAGAGGTTTTGCTGTCACAAAAGACAAGGCGCCATAGCTCTGCTTGCCAGTTCTTTTCACCTGAATCTTCCCATTCGCTAAGCATCATCGCACCGTAGCGTCCGTACTGCTGAAAAAGATGGGCAAGTTTTTCCGAAAGAGAAATGAGTCGCCGTTCACTTTTTAGTGAAAGGGTACTTTCTTTTTCTATTTTTAGGTATCTAAACAATGGAGCCCAGTTTTCTTTTTCAGTTTCTGTATAATGTGCGAAATTTTTAAGAATATTTTTGAGTTCGAGCTCTATTTTTAATGAAAGTTCAGTCGATGATGGAGTGTGGCCGTTTGTGCTACTATCCGATGCTAACGCATAGATGAGGTTGAGTCCATCTTCTAAATAGTGAATTTCTATGCCTGTACAAATGTTTAACCTTGGATCATTCGCCATTTTAACGGTGAGCCATGCCTTCATTGCAGGGCTTGGAACGATGACGATGCGGCGGGAAAAGGGGGGCGACTCTGTGAATAATTTAGCGACGAGGAGATCGTAAAGCACTTCTACTCTGTTGCTCAAAGAAATTTGCAAGTGATGTTCCATAAATTATTTTGTAGGTGGCTATAAATCTACGATTATAGAGAAAACCCCTACAAAATGGCTACATTCTTTTGGTTTAAAGAATTTTTTAGTCAGTTTTTGTATATTCTTGAAGGAGATAACAAATTTTTAATTGGTCGGATTCTTCATCGAAGTTGGCGATCATTTTTGAGGATAGGGTATACCAGTGCTCTCCATCTTCAAGCGCTCCATCACCTTTACGCAGTTGAGTGGACTTTACGTGCCAGACTAATTGGTTTGGCTTGTCAGGAAAAATTTGAAATACATTGTCCTTTATTGCGTAAGAGTTATCACTATTTCTTACAATATTGTCAAAGTGCATTGTTTTCACATCGGATAGAAATGTTTCTTTGGTATCGTTACTTTCATATATTTTATCGTAGCTCGTGATTTTCGTTTTTATTTCGCAGTCGCTTGTCATGGTATCTGCAAATTTATCGTAGTCTGGATTGACGAGTAGGTATTTCAAGAAATTTTCTGATGCAGCGACCATATCGTGATGTAATGGGCTCATTTTTCACTCCTCTAGAAAAAATACTGTTTCATTAACAAATAATTTACGAATTTAATTAAGTCAAGGAAGTTTGCCGCTTACATTTATTAGTCTATTCGTGTAATCTGACAAGATCTAAATAAGTAGTTGACTAATAGAGAAGGGTGACAAGTGTCACGGAAAAGGCAATCGGCGCATCATCGTCCGCATAATACAAATTTAAATATCCCGGCAAAGGCCAATAGGATTCTAAATATTATCCTTTTTGCGATGCTATTAATCATTTTACGCTGCTGGCATCTTGGCGTCATTCAATATGAAAGTCAGTTAGAGCAGTCGCAAAGGCCGCAAAAACGCACCATTTTAGAGCCTGCAAAACGGGCGACGATACGTGATCGTTTTAATATACCTCTTGCTGTTAATAAAGTTCAGTATCAAGCTGCTATTATGTATTCGCAGATTCGCGAAGTTCCTTCTGTCGTTTGGAGAAAGGATCCCGAAACAGGGAAAAAAGTGCGCATTTTGAAGCGGCGCGAATATATTCAAGATTTGGCAAACTTGCTTGCCAGTGAACTGGGCTTGAGTGCAGAACGATTAATTGATCTTATTCACTCTAAGGCGACTTTGTACGGACACATGCCCTATGTGATTAAAGAAGATATCACTGAAAAAGAGTATTATAGACTCAAAATGCTCGAGAAAGATTGGTGTGGCATCCATGTTAGGCGTTATCCAAAAAGGCATTATCCTCACGGTAAGGTCGCAGCCAATGTTGTGGGATATATGGGAGCAATTAATCGCGCCGAATATGAAAAAATTATTCAGGAGATCCACTCCCTAGATGAGTTTCTCATCGCTGTAGAGGAGGGCCAAGACCCAGAGCTTCCCGAAGGGCTTGAAAGTTATAATCAGGTCCGCAAGCGATTAGGTGATTTAAGAGATAAAGCTTATAGTATCAATGATCACGTTGGAAAGAGCGGTGTTGAAGGAAAATTTGAGGAAGAACTTCGCGGTTTCCATGGAAAAAAAAGTTATTATTCAGATGCTAGGGGGAATTTCTTGCGCGAGCTACCCGGTACGCGAGACCCCCTTTCAGGTCAGAGGCTGTTGCTGACAATTTCTACAGAGCTCCAAGAGTATGCCGAAGAGCTTTTAATAAAAAACGAGCAGATCCGAAAACCTCGCCTTTCAGGTTTAAAGAAATCGATTACGCCAAGAGAACCTTGGATAAAAGGAGGGGCAATTATTGCTATGGATCCTGAAAATGGAGAAGTTCTTGCTTTGGCGTCGAACCCTCGATTTGATCCTAATGATTTTGTCTCTTGCGGTACTCCTGAGGAAAAAAAAGAAAAGCAGTCGAACATCGCGTGTTGGTTTGAGACAGAAGCGTATTTGGGAGAGATTTGGGATCAAAAACGCCCTCTTTGTCGCGAGGTATTTGATCATAAGTATGGAATTATTCAAGACGAGCGTATGCTTGATTGGTCTGACTATTTGTTAGGTGTGATCCCTGCGAGTAATCCTATCATTACAACATTTAAAAAGTACTCTACAATTTACGATGCTATAGAAGTGCAGCGCCTTGTTGACCAACTTCTTCTTATTACCGAACCTGACTGTATATATCACCTTATTAATACATTATACCCAGATGCGCCTCATCAAAAATATAGTGGTCATGTTGGTGCTGTGGCAAAAGATCGTTTGGCTTCAAAAATTGAAAAAAATTATAGCGGCATTTATTCATTAAAACGTCGATTAGATCGTTACTTTTCTCAAATTCCTTCTAATTATGATAAAGTGCTTTATATCGATTTATGCCGCATGGTCGTAAATGCAGATCTTTTTTCTGTTGAGCTTCTTAAAAGTGCGGGCAATCAAAATCTGACATCATACCGAAATGCGTCGGCAGCTCTTTCACAGGTCAGTGAGTTTGCTGAAAAGAGAGCTAAAAATTTATTTCACGAGATATACTTCAGTAAGTGGCGCAATGAAAACGAAAAAAACTATTTAAAGGAGATGCGAGCAAAAGAAAAAAGAGAAAAGCGCTATGCTAAGCCCTATATCGATTATATCGATAACAAAGAAAAGAAAATGTTTAATGCATTTTGGGCGCGCTATCGTTGGCAATTTCTTACTGTACTTTTACAGGGACAGTGGATGGACTTTCATCCAGATGAAGAGATTCATCCCTACTTAGAGTATTTTCTTATTTGGCATCGTGAGCTACAGCAGGGAGCTCATGGAGGGCTTCCTTGGGTGGGTGCTTACCACCACCTTCGAAGGGTGATGAAAGAGTATGATGTTGATATTGCGATCGAATACCTATTGACTTTACGGAGCTTTTCGGAGCTCGACAGACCTCTACTTGGAAGTTATCGTCGTTTAAAAAAAGAAAATGGGGTTCAGCTGGAGAAACATCTAGCAGCAGGATTTTACCCTACTTATGGATATGGCTACGCAAGATCGCATGCTTACCGTCAAGCTGCGACTATAGGATCTATTTTTAAGATTGTGACGGCGTATGAAGGGCTTATTCAAAAGTATCATCAGATTCAAGATCCCTATGTCAGTACTTCGCAATTGAATCCCTTGACAATACAAGATCAATATTACAAAGTTGGTCGAGAAGAATATGTGGGGTATCACGAAAACGGAAAACCGATTCCACGTTATTATAAAGGGGGGCGACTTCCTCGCAGTTTATCCCGCAATATTGGTAACCTTGATATTCTTACAGCTATTGAGCGTTCAAGTAATCCCTACTTTGCTCTTCTTGCTGGCGATGTCTTTCATGACAGCGAAGATTTAGGTAATGCCGCACGAGCTTTTAGTTTCGGGAATAAAACAGGGATTGATTTGCCTCTTGAAATTTCAGGAAGAGTTCCCGATGATCTTCAAGAAAATAGAACGGGTTTGTATTCTATGTCGATCGGGCAACATTCGCTTGTGGTAACTCCCTTACAAACAGCTGTCATGTTATCGACCATCGCGAATGGTGGGAATGTACTAAAACCTAAAATTGTACATTTATCTGTAGGAAGAACGCCGAATCGCCATGAAGAAATCATTTTGCGCAAACCTCCTTATAAATACCAAGATAGCTATAATTCTGTAGGAATAGACTTTCCTTTATTTACAGGAGCCTATTCAGGAGATGATCAAAGTATCGTTAAACGCTATCCTACAGTGATTAACAAAGAGTTATTTTTTCCTGACCAAGTTCGGCGTATCTTGCTAGAAGGAATGAAACGCGTTGTGGATAGGTCTCAGAGTATAGCGATTGGAAGTTTACAGAATATGTATCGTGAGTATCCTGAGGCTATCCGTGATTTTATTTCGCTGCGCGGTCAGCTTATTGGAAAGACGAGTACAGCGGAGTCGGTAGAAAATATAGACTTAGACATTGAACAGGGTACCAATAAGTATAATCATTTATGGTTTGGTGGTATCTCGTTTCATGATGATGATAATGGTTCTAATACTTTCGTATTTAAGGATAAGTATGGAAAGCCCGAGTTGGTAGTGGTTGTTTACTTACGTTATGGCGCTTATGGTAAAGATACGATTCCTTTGGCAGCTCAAGTCATAAAAAAATGGCGCGAAATCAAAAAGCGCCATGAGTTAGCTTTGGGACCTAATTCAGTCTCCAATAATTAGTTACAATATAAAAAATATTGTTATTGAACAGTAGTTATTTATAGTTTGACTCCGATTTGTGGTCTAATCGGAGGTTAGTATTATGATTTAGGTTTTAGGTAGTTAGATAACTCCTCTTGAGCAAGATTTAGTTCGCTTTCCATTTCCTGGAGTTGGTTTATTTTATCTTTCCAAGCAATAGGATTGCTTTTTAGTTGATTGATCGACTGAGTGATCTCTCGGGTTTTATCGGTAATCGATTTGTTGATCAAAGATTTATTATTTTGGATGTAATCGGCGATCAATTTTTTATTGTTATCAAACTCTTGCTCAAGTTCAGAAATTCTCCGATGAAAAAATGGAGCCTGGCGAGCAGATATATTTGATAGATTTAAAGGGATACATACAAAAGGAAACATCACACTAGCAATACTAGGATAGTGATAAATGTACAATTTATCATCGTATCGAAGCTTGTCATTTGCAGCACTGATAATACATTGACTTATCCCTGAGAGAATACAAAGTCCTACTAAGCCGGCACAACCGGTGAGAAATTTGAATTCATCTGGAACCATCATAATACCGCAGGCAGTAGCAATAATACACACAACTTGGGCAACCTGAAGTTGAGTTAAGGTGTTTTTTGCATTTTTAAAAGTAGGATCTTTAAGCTGTTTGGTATAAATGGTGATCTCACTGATAATTTCCCCTAAATCCCTAATGTGAAAATCTGAATCTTCATGCAGCTGTGTTGGTACAATTTCATTAAAAATGTCGATTGTTGTATCGCTAAATACGACTGTTTTTTCTAAATTACCGGAAAATCCTGCATCAATAGCTGTTTTTTTTGAAGTTGATGTGATCATTTTGTTGCTCCTTAATGAGAAAAGTTAAATTTTTTTACGGTAGGATGTTTTTAATATGTTGTCAATTGTTTTTTAGAAAATGGTTCTAGGTAATCTACGAGGTTTTTTTTATTAACTGTTACCTGCTGAAAAAAAGAAAGTTACCCTTTTTTGCGTGTTGCTTTTTAGCGTTTCTCGAATTCTGTCGAGTTCTTGTAGCCGTTCATTAGTGAGGGTTATTCCGATCTGACTGAATTTTTCTATTAAAGTGTCTGCTTCAGCGCTAGTTGGGGAAGCATTTGATACAGCAATAATCCAGTCATACTTTTCAGAAAGTTCGTTTAAAAAGGAGTTACATTTTTTAGAACATACGAGTTCCACGTCGAATCTAGAAATTCCACCTGTAGGTATAATATCGTAGTCTTTTTCCGAAATAATTGAGGGTTTACTAACCGTTCCATTCAAAAATTGTAAGAACCCATTTTGTGATTTGTGCGTATGTTCATGAAAAGAAAAGGGTACAATTATACATTTAAGCCCTTTTCGTTGTCCTATTGTTGCCAGGTGCTTCGAAATGTCGGCGCGATTGGATCCAAGAAGAAGAGTACATTTGCGATGAGGATCGTAGAGTTGATTTGCAGCTCTTCTTATGACAGAGAGATCGTTATCTAAGGGAGAGGTCGCGTTATTCGAGGAGAAGTTTTTCGATAATGTTCCTGAGACGTGTAGACCGAGTTCATTCAAATTGTTTTCGGAGGCTCTCACGCCGCCAAGGGCTTCTTTTGCGCATAGATAAAATGAAGAGGCTGTTAATCCAAAGAGAGCGCCAACAATAGTGAATAAGATCAACATTGGCCTTTTAGGAAAAAGCGGAACGACGGCAGTATCAATTGCTGTTGATTGAACGATTTCTAAATTATTGCTGATATTTTTCGATTCCACTAAGTGAGTAATCTCTTTTCCAAAGTCGCGGCTTTGTTCTAGCTTTTGTTGTATCAATTGCTCTGATATTTTTTTCTGTGGGATTTTAGAAATATCGCCATTTAATTTTTGGAGATGCTCTTCGATAACGTACTTTTCATGGGTGAGATTTTGGATTCTATTATCGATATAATTTCCCAGTTGTTGTTCGAGGAGTGATATCTGTTGTTGTATTAGTGCTAGAGATACCTTTTGCAGGGCATATGTTTTTGATTTAAGGAGATCGACAGTAAGGTTTGCAATTTGTAAAGTTTGAGAGATATGCATTTCGAGGAATTTTTTTTGTCGCTGCAGTTCATCTTTGATTCTTTCTTGCTCTTTAGTGCTTAAATTTTTTACATCTTGATATTTTAGAAGAAGCTTAGAATACGTTGTGATGATATTTTTGCTGATTGGATCCTCTAATTGAGTAGAGAGAGAATTAAGTTCAAATTTGGGTTTTTCGATATTTTCGAGTATCCACTGATATTTTAATATGAGCGAATCGACTTCATTAAGTTCTCTGTTATAGTTGAGGAAGAGCTCGTGTGCAAGATTGAGATCTATTCCTTTAAATTCTTCTTTGAGATCACCATGATGAGCGAGTCGTTGACGTATGGCTTTCACATGAACTTCAAAAAGTTGAATGAGATTTGATAGATATTCTTTAAATTGTAGTTTTCTGCTTTCCCACTCGTTTTTCGAAAGTTGAGAAGCTTGGAACTCTTGTTGGAATTCTTGGAGTTTTTCATACCAACTTTTTAGCATGATGCGAGGGTCATTGATCAACTCGTCGGAAGGGACAACTAGGTTGTCATGATTTATTTCGTTGCGTATGACGATCAATTCCGAAAGAAGCTGTTGTATGTCGTCGGATTCCGCCATTTGTTTAGTGAAAGCCATATTTTCAGTGTCGTCATAGTTGGGATGAGACTCTTGCAGCGATAATTTTATTGAGTTTCCCTTTTGGTTTAGAGTGCGTATTTCGTTGAGAAGATTATTGATGATGCCGGGATCACCGTCGATATGATAGCGATCGTAGTATACATAGCCTTCCGCCAAAACTTTTTTCAGCCTTTTTACTTCCAAGTCTATCGTGAGAAGGCGTCTTTGATGCTCTTGTTGTCCCATAGCCAAAAATTCGAGAGCTTTGTCAGCAGACAAAAAGCCACTATCTTCGAGATCTTGCGACTGTTCTCTTGCGAATTCTTCCATGGAACGTCTTAGGTTTTCATTTGCTTCGGTTTGTCTCCGCTCGAGATAGTCAATTTGTGCTTCGGAAATTCTTTGTTGTTCTTGGGTACGACGCTCTTTGTAGAGGTCCATGAGAGTGTTAACGAGTTTTGCTCCGATATGGCGGTCATGATATTGAGCTTCAATATGGACAACTTCTTTATCTTTGGAGTCGCTTTTAAATTTGATCAGTTTGGGCAGAGCTTTTGCAATGTCGTTTGTGGGGATGAGTTCGATGATATAGGGAGTATTTTTTATAGGTTCGCCCTGGTTTCGATGCATGGTAAAGGAGAAGTTTTCTTGAGTAAAGGGGTGGCCGATTATTCCGGTGCCTATCAATGTTCCATCTTCATCGGTAAGTGAATAGGCGTCGTTATCCAATAGTTTAAGGTCTAGTGTTTTTGCAATTTCTCCAGGGTATGTCACGTTTGTTAGGTAGAAAGGAAAAGTTTTGTCGCGTACACCAGGTAGTTTTCTATCCCGCAAGTAGGCATATTCGAGTTTTAAATTTTCTTTCATTCTTTCGGCGATAGTCGAAAGAGATCGGTATTTCGGCTTGATGATTCCATTGAAATCAAGACGGTCAGCGAGTTCTTTCATTAAGTTATGAGAAGACATCCATGTTGTCGCTTCAGCTTGTTTTGGGCTAGAATTGGCTCCAAAAATCATGTTTAGAGAGCTTGTCTCTAAATTTGCTTTGGCGAGTCCACGCTCTTTGAAAGATGCAGACACTTCGTACTTAATCGGACGGGTCAAGGAGTATAAAGCCCCTAAACAACTAAATAGCAAGGTGAAGAGGAGTATTTTCTGTGAGTTGCTTTTAAATATACGTTTGAAATCAGAAAAGGTGACGATATAATCGCATCCTTTATTATTTTCTGAATCCATATCGCACTCCTTAATTCTTGCTATTTTGTGATTTGATAAATTCCATATCCTGCTTGTATACCTGAGACACTTGGTAGTAGCTGGTCAATAAAGCGATTCCATTTTGTGATTGGCTTCTCGCTGACGTAAACGGTATCTCCAGGCATTAAGAGTAAGCTATCGTTCGGTAAGTGAACAATATGCTCCCAGCTTAAGCAGTATATTTTAGGGCTAGGGATGTTGCCTCTAATGACTTGAATGTTGCTTTTGTCTCCTGTGTAGGGAATCCCATGCGCCTGCACTAAAGCCTCTCTTAGCGACATATACCCGTAAGGAAGGTCTACAGGGCGGGCAAGGCCAACTTCGCCCATGATCATGACTTTAGAGTCCGAAGGAGGAGCAATGAAAATTTTGTCTCCGCCACGCATGACGATGTTTTGGGACATGTCACCTTGATTGATTAGCTGGTGTAAGTCGAGGTTGAGGGGTTCGCCGTTTCTGAGTACATAGCTTTTGTATAAATTTGCATGTGCGGGAATCCGTGCTTTGGCAATGATTTCATAAAGACGCATTTTTCCATCGACGGGGATGCTGTCTGTGGCTACGAGGCCCGTCATTTCAACCTTACGGGATAAGCGCGTTTGGTATGTGAGAAATACTTCCGTATCCTGAATTTGTTTGCTAAATTCTTCTTGGATTTGATCGCGAGCTTCATCTAAGGTTAGTCCTTCGACGAAGACTTCGGGGATATCGGGTAAGTCTATCTTCCCACGCTGTACTTTGAATCCCCCGACGGTTTGGTTGATGAAGTTGATGGATTCCATCAGGTCTTTGCGCGTAGGATGATAAACGGCTATATTGAGAATATCGTCCTCGGAGATGACGTCTTTGTATTCGTTCATAGCGTCGTAGGGGAGGTCGTCAACGCAGACGCCCTCCATTTCGAGAATCGCAGATTTACCTTGGCGGATTTTATAGGAGTCGACAACAAACTCGCTGACGTCGGCGATTGCATAGTTGTGGCAGGGACGACAGCAGCTTGTAAGTAGGATTGGTAACAGCAATAGGGCGTATAAACATCTTATGGGCATCTTTGTGGCTCGTTTGATAAATCACTACAGCCACTTTTAACTGAATTGCCCTTAAAATAAAACCTTATTTTATACCAGTCGCAATAAATAAAATTACCGTATAGGGTTAACGATCAATTGCGAAAGAGGCCTGCTTTACTGCTTGAATAAGGTCTTCTACGCGGTCTGTTTTTTCCCAGGTAAAGTTTTCTTCCTCGCGACCAAAATGTCCACCTGTTGCCGTTTGGCTGTAGATGGGACGTTTGAGGTCGAGCATATCGATGATGCCTTTAGGTGTTAAATTGAAAACTTGGGGAATGACGTGAGCGAGGAGTTCTTCGCTGACAGTTCCCGTTCCAAAAGTATTGACTTTGATAGAAATTGGGTAGGACACGCCAATAGCAAAAGATACTTGCACTTCGCAGCGTGTCGCTAACTTGGCAGCTACAATGTTTTTTGCGACGTAGCGCGCAGCGTACGATCCAGATCTATCGACTTTAGTGGGGTCTTTCCCCGAAAAGGCGCCTCCGCCATGGTGTCCCATACCGCCGTAGGTGTCGACAATAATTTTTCTTCCGGTGAGTCCGCAGTCAGCAACGGGGCCGCCTAAGACAAATCTTCCGGTGGGGTTGATATAGAAGAGAGTGTTATCGTCGATGAAGCCTTCAGGGACGAGGCGTTTTACGAGAGCTTTAAGATCGTGTACGAGGGTTTCTTGCTTCACAGCTGTGTTGTGTTGAGTACTGATCACGACTGTATGGAGGTGGATAGGCTCATTATTTTCGTTATATTCGATGGTCACTTGTGATTTTGCATCGGGGCGCAAGTAGCTGAGTTCTCCGCTTTCTCTAAGTTTTCTAAGTTCGTTTACAATCTTGTGCGAGAGTGTTATTGGCAATGGCATTAGTTCGGGGGTTTCTGTACATGCGTATCCGAACATGATTCCTTGGTCGCCAGCGCCGAGTTCTTTGGATTTGCTGTCATCTACACCCTGAGCGATGTCAGGTGATTGTTTGTTGATTGTGCTTATGATGCCACAAGAGCGATAGTCGAAACCGAGTTCACAGTCGCAATAGCCAATTTTTTTGATTGTATCGCGAGCAACTTTTGCGTAGTCGACTTCGGCCTTTGATGAAATTTCACCAGCTAAGACGACGAGACCGGAGCTTACCATTGTTTCGCAGGCGACGCGAGATTCTGGGTCTTGTGATAGGCATGCATCGAGAATGGCATCGGAAATTTGATCGGCAATTTTATCGGGGTGACCGGCTGCAACAGCTTCAGATGTAAAGAGATAATGTGACATAGTTCCTCTTAATTATGATTAAAAGTTAAATTATAGGTAATAAAATGTTATTGGACAAGATGAAAATAGGGAAATTTTAAAGGAATGCGTATAAAAAAAATTGTTAAGAGAAAAAGGTTATAGCCTCATGTTTTAGGCAACTATATCGCCTCATAGCTAACGCAAGAACGCAAATTTAAAATACTCATGTAATCTATTTCTTTAGTTTTTAATACTATATCGACGGTTTGGTAAATAACTTGTTTACATAATTTAAATTAATATTTAAAGGTAAAGGTGCTGAATATTTTTTAGGGGGTTGTATGTTTCAAGGTGTTAGAGAGGCGTCTCAAAATCAATTGAATTGTATGGATCTAGTTAATCAGGTAATTATTGAGGGAGAAAGTAGTAATTACTCTGCGCTTAATCGAACAATACAAACTCTTTCAGGGATGCTACTTATTGCAGAGCCAAAACTTATGGCAAAATATCTGGGTGAAAAAGAAAATTTCACTAAATATGTTGCGAGAAAATGGGAAAAGTATGGCTTTATTTTAACAACGGCAAAGGAAATTTACAATTCCATCATTGGTAAATATAACACCTTGGATGCAAAGGATTCTTCGGTATTAACTTTAAAGGATGATCAGTGGGACGCCAATATTTGTGCGGGTTTAACGAAATGGATGTTGATGAAAATTGTTCGAAAATGTGTTCGCGAAGTTTTTGAAGATGAAAATAGTGGGAATGATGGCGTTGAAGTATATATTGAAAAATTTCGTTGGCATCTACTTGTAAATAGGGAGGGTAATTCTGTTCGAATCGTTAAGTGGAGTGGTAAACAGGCCATTGAAAATAATCACGATTGTTTCATAGGATGTGGTTCTTTTGGTACTGTTCAAAAAGTATATGACGTAACCTATGCTAGGTTTTCAGCTTTAAAAATAGAGTTGTCTAATCCGCTTTGGGGAGACTCTATTAGTACGATGAGTATTATCAATGAAGTCAATAAATTAAAACAAATTCATGGAGATAGCATTTATCAGGGAATACAGCTGCCTCCTGATGTGTTATACAAAAAGCCTTTTACGGGGGTTCTGCAAAAGTTATATGTAGAAGGTGATTTGTTAAGTTACTATGAGAAAAGAGGGTATGATCCCAATTGTATTTCGGTCAAAGATGGGCTGACTATGATAGACGATGTCATGGCAGGAGTCATGCGATTGCATAGGAAAGACAGAAATAAACAAGTGATGATTCATGGAGATATTAAACCTGAGAATATTTTTGTAGGACAAGATGATAATGAGGGTTGTCGATTTTATATTGCTGATTTTGGCGGTGCAATGATTCCAAAGTTAGAGGTCGACCTCAATGATCAAAGTGGAGCGTTATGTCCCCCCTTAGGTACGGTGGCAACTTGTCGCTTTTTTACACTTGGGGATTGTAATGCTTTGAATGATGCTATGCAGAAAAAAAAATTGCATCGATGGATTAGGCTACAAAAAAAGAGAGATGTCTTTGCTGCAGGAGTTTCTTTGTGGATAGTGTTGAGTGGAGCGGTGCCTTTTGAGATGGGGGCATTTGGAAAATACCCTATAACAGGCAATCCTAAAAATGAATATATTGTCGAAAATAAATATGGCATACGAATAAATCGATGCCTTTTGCAGATGCTTTCAGAAGATCCTAACGATCGCCCTAGCGCAAAAAAAGTCTGTAAAATTGTAAGAAAGGTGTTGTCAGAACGGGGAATATGAATAACGCGGAAAGAGGCTCCGCGTTGGTGGAATAGCTCTTAATCTTTAACTTCGGTGCCAATGCTGTTTTCGATTTCTCCAACTTTTTCTTGAAGTTCTTCGATTTTACTGAGGTCGAGTTTGTCGGGATTGCCTAGAGCTTCAAAGATACTACCCATTTCTTTTTTAAAATTTGCAAGTTCTTCATCAGTTTCACCTTCTTGAGCAGAAAGACTGCTAATGAATCCTTTCATTTGTTCCGCAAATTCAGAGATGTCTCCTGTGTTAATGTCTTCTGGATCGATATCATCCATATTAAGTTCATCAATTTGATCCATGAAGTCATATAAAGAATCGATGTCATCGATAAGGTCTTCTTGTTCATCTTCGGTTAGCTCTTCATGTTTTTCTAGTCTGCTAAGGATTGAGCGAACGTCAGCTTCCATTTGTTCACATTCTTTGCGCTCTTCAGGGCTCATTTCCTCAAACTCTTCGAGCATTTCACTAAGATCTTCAATGTAAAACTCTAGGTCTTCTTCTGCAAAATTCATATGGTTGCCTTATGGGTTAAAATTTTTGCTTAAAAATAAGTTTATTGTGCGAGTTCTGGGATTTCCAGCAACCACAATTTAAGCTATTATGTGGGATTTGAAATTTTTTTTCAATACAAAAAGGCACGGCTGTGGGGTAGCCGTGCCTCATGGCAAAATGGATGGTACGATGTGATATCGCACCAGATTATTGGGGAAATTTTCAATATTTTTCGATAAAAAGGACGGGATCTGGGTGTTTTCCTTCCTCTAAATTATTTTTACCTGGAGGGTTGCTGGCATCGTACGTAAGGGTTCCTTTTTTTGTGTTGTAGCGAGGATTAGAAAGAATGACTTTTCTTTCTGAATCGCTACCAGTAGCATTTTTATGGCTAAATTTTGTGACTAGTGATCCAGCAGGAGTACTGAGAGTCGCATTATTGTCGACATTCCACTCTTCGATAAAATCGCTGATCGTAACTTTTCCGGCCATTTTTCGAGGTTTATCCGAAAAATAGGCGACATCAGGATCGACATTATATAGGGTGACTGTCCACCGATCTGGATTTTTGCGGTCTTGTTTTAGCGTCACTTCTTCCGCTGATTGGATGAATAGCAGGCTGAAATTGTTCTGTTCTTGTGGGTTAGGTTTTGGTATGTAGGCATTGGTCGTGTTGGCGGTGATGAAGAGTGCGCCCAGTAGAATTGATAAAACACCTTTTTTCATACATACCTCCTTGCACGTAATAAAAAAACTTTTTGATAAAGCAGGTTTTACCTTTTTATGTTCTAAACTCTAGACATATGATTTTTCTAATAAAAAATCATTATTTTTTTATATGGTTTGCTGTGTGTAGCTTGAGAGAGATGTAAAATAATAATTTTCTAAAGCTTTGTTGGAAAATGGGTTATCGAGAAGTTGCTTTTAAGAAGCTTATTATGAAAAGATTTTGCTGTTGGCTGCTAAATATTTCTTGGTCGAAAAAAATGTAGATTGCTTTAGAGGAGCATGTATTATCCAAGCTCCTCTAAAGCAATCTGTTTCACAGCTTTTAAATCGATTTTTCCCGAACCTAAAAGAGGTAACTGTTTCACTTTAATGAAGTGATCGAACCGAGGAATGTACAGTCTCGGGAGATCTTGAGCGGCAAGTTTTTGGAGGATACTGTGAATTTTTCCTTCTTCTAGGGTGTGTAGTACCGCTAGGCTTTCACCTTTTTTCTCATTGGGAATGGAAGTGACGACAAACACTTGTTCTTCGACATTTTCTAAACTGTGTAGAGCTTCTTCAATTCTTCCATGCGGGACCATTTCGCCGCCAATTTTACTGAACCTACTTAACCTGTCGGTGATGCTAATATAATCGTTGTCGTCGATGATGGCGATATCACCCGTGATATACCATCCATTATGCATGACCTCATTTGTTAAGTACTCATGATTCAGGTATCCTTTCATGACGTTTGGTCCCTTGACAAGAAGAAGGCCAGGGTGGTTGCTTGGTAGGTCTTCAAAGGTGTTGTGATCGACAACTTTTGTGCGAACTCCCGGAAGAGGCTGCCCTACTGATCCTTTAACGGAGCCCGCTTGGTAAACACCCGGAAGGCGGACATCTAAAGTACTTGCAGCGATTACAGGTGAGCACTCTGTTGTACCATAACCTTCTACGGGCCTAATGCCGAACCTTCGTTGAAAGGCATCGGCGATTTTATCGGGAAGTTTTTCTGCACCTGTAAGCACAAAGCGGAGGGCACCGAACATATCGGGAGTGATTTGAGGAATATATGATTTAAGGAACGAGGGCGTCGTCCACATCATAGTGATTTTATGTTGTTTGACGAGTTCTCCTACACCTGCTGCATCGAGAGGGTTGGGGTGCATGACAAGGGGGAGTCCATGATTAAGTCCTAACCACATAGTCATATACCCAAAAGAGTGAAAGAGTGGGAGCGTGTGTAGCAGTTTGTCTTTATTTGTTGTTGCTGGGACGACACGCGAGACGGCTTCGACATTCGATGAAACATTGAAGTGGCTAAGCATGACGCCTTTAGGTCTTCCCGTTGATCCACTTGTGAAAATTATAGTGAGAAGGTCATCGACAGTAGCTTTTTTGACACAGCCGCAAACTTTTTCGAGTAGCTGCATGGGAGCTAGTAGGCCAAGAAGTGCAGAGGTGATTTTTATTTGAGACGTAATATTTGGTTTAATATCCTCAAGATAAATAACTTCTACTGTATCGGGATAGGTGATTTGTACCTTTTGCTGGAAGCGGTGGCTAGTCACGATGGTTTTTATTTCAGCCTCTTGCATACAGAAGGCTAAATCTTCTTGGCTGCTTGTGTAGTTAAAGTTAGCTACGGTACGTCCCGAGATAGAAGCTGCGATATTTGTCATGACTCCTGCTAAGGAGGGAGGGAGCATAATCCCTACTGTTTTTTGGTTTTTCCACACTTCTTTCAGTATGCGAGCAAGGACTATAGAAGATGTTAATACTTTTAATCGTGAAACCTTTTTATTCTCGCTATCAGCAAGTGATAGTTTCCAAGGTGCGCGCCAGACACTTCTGATGAAGTGAAGGTGGATAGGGACTTCGTCGTCTTTTCTGTCCATCCACGCATCGCATCCCATTTTGCGAATTTGGCTTCTTATTTTCGAAAATGGCGTATCTGCAGCGAGAGGTGTTCCAAACGAAACGGTTAAGGGGTGTGGAATATTTTGGGGGCGTCTTGGAATGTAGCGGCCACCTCTTGGAGAGAAAATTGTACCCCAAACGCGATCTAAGTTAACGGGTATAATAGGACAATCGCATCCATGAATGATTTCTTCGACACCTTCGCGGAAAGGTTGCATCATCCCGGTGCGCGATACTTGACCTTCGGGGAAAATACATACAAGTGCACCGTTCTGTAGATGTTTACCAGCTTCTCGTAGAGCATTTTTAAAAACCGTAGGTTTGCCAGAATAGGGTACAGGTATTGCATTCATTGCGAGCGCAAAAGGTTTAAGCCACCATTTATTGTAGTGGTTTTCACTCATAATAAAGCGAACAGGGCGATCGATCGAGGCCATAACAAAAAATGCATCGGTTGCAGAGAGGTGATTAGAGACAAGAAGAGCGCCGCCTTTTTGCGGAATATGTTCTTTTCCTTTGATGCGTATCTTATAAAAAGTTGTGGTGAGGATAATAAAGAAAAGGCGTGTCAAAGCTTCTGGAAGGAGGCGTACAGAAAAGAGGGTTGCAGCCACGACAATGAGTGAAGAGGCGATTAGTGTTTTTCCTAGATCCATTCCTATGTAAGCCATTCCTGCTGCAAGAAGGGATCCTGTAATCATACCTAAAATATCGAAGACATTTCCAAGAGCAATTACAGCTCCTTTTTGATCGTTTGGCGATCTCCATTGAACGATTGCTTTAAGTGGAACGATAAGCATTCCTGCAGAGATACCCATTAAGATCAGGATGACGACGGTACCAGTGATCTCAGGTTGAATTAATCCAAGGAGCATCGACATGATGGCAAATCCGATAGAGCCGAAAGGGATGAGGCCATATTCGATACGGTTGCCGGAAAGTTTCCCTCCAAGTAGCGCTCCGATGGCAATGCCTATTCCAAATGATGCAGGGGGAACGCCTTGAAGAAGCTCCCCTTTTTCAAGATGCTTAACGAGCGTTTTGGCGTAAACAAGAACGTTTTGACCAAGCAGGCTTGTAATCAACCATAAAAGAACGTTACCAAGGATAGCTAGAAGAAGAATTCTGTCTTGGAGTATCGAGGAAAAGGCCAGTTTAACAGTTTTAACGACTCCTAGAGGGACTGTACGGGCAGGTTTCACTTTCGGAACGGTTAGTGCTGCAGCAAGTCCAGCTATTGAGAGGAGTGTTAAAATTAAGGGCCCTGTCCAGGTCATCGAAGGTGTTTTACCACCGTTATCGGCTGCCAGCATAATAGGTCCAAGTCCCGTTCCGGTAATGATTGCAAGCATTGTGAACATTTCGATAAATCCATTTCCCTTCGAGAGTTTATTGTAGGGAAGGACTTGAGGAAGTATTCCGTATTTTGCTGGGCTAAATAGTGCGCTTTGGACTCCCATCATTGCGAGTAAAAAATAAGGAAGAGCCAAATACATGGGAGCTATGAGTAGCGAAAGCGTGGCTGATGCCATGAGAAACACTTCGAGGGCTTTCATCCATATGATGACGCTACGTTTGCTGTTTCTATCAGCTAAGCTCCCGGCAGGGAGGGAAAAGATGAGCATGGGTATAAGGAAAACCATGAGAGCTAGAGTTGCCTTCATTTGGGATCCATATTCAAATTCTGCGCTATTCATATTACCGGAAATTAGCGAACGAGTGGCAAGAGTAAAAACAATGATTTTCCATGCGTTGTCATTAAATGCTCCTAGAAATTGGGAGAGTAATAATCCACGAATAGGGTGTTTGTAATTGGGAATATTTAGTATTTTATTATTGTTGTCTGTAGTCATAATACTCTTCACTTAATTCACTTAACTGGTATATTATCAAAATTAAAAATAAATTTTAAGAGATACTTCCGGATTTTTATGAAGACAAAAGAAGACATCATACATCAATTCGAAAATTTTAATCTAGAGAATCACAATATTGAGATTTTTCGTGAGTTGACTGATGACTTGTTTAAGAATAAAAACCCTGAAAGTGCACTGGCCGCGATGTTTGGTATACTTGAAAGGTATCCTGATGAAGAGCTTGGCTCTCCGGGACCTCTCGTCCATGCTATTGAAAAGTGTGCGGGCTACGAGCACATGCTTTTTGAATCGTTAAAACGACAGCCAGGAACATTAACGCTTTGGATGCTGCACCGCTTGATTAAGTATGATCCTCGTAAAGAGTATGTCGATGTGTTGCGTTCGGTGATTGATCACCCCAAAGCGAGTGAGCAAACAAAAGAAGATGCGGGTGTGATTTTGTCGTGGGTGACGTGTACTAGCGATGAGTAGTTCGCTTATTTTGTTGCGCTTTCGCTAATCATTTAGTTTGTCATTCATACCAATCCCAATAAATATGGGATTGGTAAAGTCTTTATGTCTTTATATGATTTGATCGCATTTTGCAGCTAAGATGAAATCACTTTCAGAAAGGCCGTCGATCTTATGTGTCCATATCGTTACGATTACTTTACCGTAAGATAGTAGAACATCGGGATGGTGTCCTTCTTCTTCAGCGATGGCGCCTAGTTTGTTAACGAAGTCGAGAGCTCCTACAAAGTCATCGAAAGAGTATTCTTTGTGGATGTGGTGTTCGTTGACGACCTCCCAGTTTCCTCCAAGTTCTTTGTGGAGAGTGGCAAGTTCTTTCCCTTTTAGTGGGGGAATGCCTCCGTGGCAAGGGACACATTTTTTGTTTGTTAAGTTACATTGAGATTCCATCGTTACTCCTTGTTGCGGTTCAAAAAAATATCTAAGCTATCTTGGTCGGTGGTTGGATCACCGGGCGCTACATTATCGAGTTTGCCTTCAATGAGCCACTTTTCTAACCTGTTGACTTCTTCAAAAAGGTGGTCAAAAGAGTCGATAATAAATAGTAAGGGTTGATATTTGTCAATTTCAAATGATTGGTTGATCACCCATTCCAATTGGAAGGGGAAGCGTTGTACGTTTGGGGATTCTACGCAGTGAACGATTTCTCCGACTGAGCTTAGGAGTCCGCTTCCGTATACACATAGACGGCTTTTCTCTTTCATGATGCCAAATTCAACGGTAAACCAGAAAAAACGTGAAAGTGCTTTGATGCAGCTTTGGATACGATGCATCGAATTTTGGCAACGATCTGCAGCAACTTTTGCGAGAGATCCAAATTTTACTAAGACATCGGCAAAAACGGGGTCAGTATGCATGGGGACATGGCCAGCAATATCGTGGAAGATATCGGGTTCGGGGAGGTAGTCTTTAGATGCTAATTCGCGAATTGTGATAGTTGTGGGAAATTCACGTTTATGAAGACAGTCAAAAAACAAATATCCTGGAACATAGCCACTAACAGGTTTCGCTTGGAATCCCGTTATCGGCTCGAGGAACTTGTTGATATCTTTGAGCTTAGGGATTTTGTTGGGGGTGAGGTGAAGAGTTTCGACACCTTTTAAAAAACGTTCGTTTGCATATTTTTCCCACATAGGTAGAATTTCATTGTAGAGGCTTGTCCATGTTGTTTGGTTTTCATTGGAGTATAGTTCGTAGGGTTGATGGATAAAAAGCTGATTTCTGCTGACGGCATTTTCTATGAAGGGTGCTTTTGTAGTTGTAAGGCCTTCCTCGCTGACTTCGTGTATCATTAATCTCTCCTTGTACTCTTTCTTGTGATATAAAATGTTTTTTCGCAGATTTTATATAAAAAGGAAATAGATAAATGAATGAGTAATTTGAGATGGACGATTGTTATAAAAGTAACACTTTCGATGAAATGGGTGTTTTCATTGAGGAAGATAAATAGGGAATGTTCGCTTGCCTGAAAGAGGAGTCGAACCTCCGACCTTCGCATTACGAGTGCGCTGCTCTACCAGCTGAGCTATCCAGGCGTATACTTATTACGAATCTTACCTGGACATACATTTTGAATAAAAGAAAATTAGGGATTTTCGTTAAAATGTGACTACATCCATATTTTGGTAGAAATCCCCCCCCCCCCCTCTAGTTCAGTTTCGGGAACTGAGTATAATGAAAAATATTTAT
>JAYZJO010000066.1:0-11300 GCA_036164375.1 Chlamydiota bacterium
ATTAGAAATTGGAATTGGTTCATCTCTTTGCGTCTTTGCGTTTCAAATTCTTATAAAATTGTCTGAATCTGGATGTCGAAGGCAGAGTTTAAGACTAGAATTAAACGCAAAGACGCAAAGTCGCTAAGAGATTTTATAGTCCATTAACGACTCTGCTGATTCCTTGTTTCAAGCTAATACTAATTGATAAAAAACGCGGGGAAGCGGAGCTACGAAGACACGGGGAAAATTGACATAAATCTTACCGAAAATACACTATTGATGCTGCTTTAGCAGTTGATAGGGTTTTGAGAGGTTCTGGACTATTTCTTTATGAAACTGCTTTAGCTAAAGAACTGAAACATAGAAAGTAGCATTTCAGCATCAACTCATTATCCCTGTCAATTATAAAGAAAAAAGTATAAGAGAAGCTCTTCGATATAAAAAAAATGACAACTAACTTCGTTGAAAAAACTCTAGGGTTTTTCTCTGATGAGCAGTATAAACAAAAATACTACCTACAATCAAAGTCCTGTATTACCATTTCCATGGCAACCTCATAATCATGAAGGTCTAAATCAAGCCAACGAAATGCTTTTTCTCTTCGAAACCAAGTAAATTGGCGCTTTGCATAATTACGAGAAGCTTGCTTAAATTTATTGATAAAGTACTTTCGATCATCATCGGTCTTTTCCGTCTGTAAAAACTCCAATGCCTGTCGATACCCTATCGCTTGACTCGCAGAAGTGTTTTCTCTAATCCCCATTTTATCTAACTTTATCACTTCATCAAGAAAGCCTTGGCCAATCATTTCGTCACATCTCTTCTCTATACGTTGATACAGATGCTCTCTGGGACGATGAAGAAACCAGCAATGAAAATTATAGTTCTGGGGGCGTTGCCTTTCCCTCCAAGATAAACGACTCACCTTTTCCCCCGTAAGACGAATGATCTCTAGACCTCTCACAATTTTTTGCTTATCATTTTTAGTGATTGAGGCTGCATATTCTGGATCCAACTCTGTAAGTCTTTCATACATGATCTCAGATCCAAGGTTTTCTATGTCTTCTTCGAGCTTCTTCCTTAACTCTGGAACAGAAGGCGGACCACTAGGAGGACCATACATCAAAGAGTGTATATAAAACCCTGTTCCTCCCACAAAAATGGGAACTTTACCTCTTGCTAAGATACTTTGACAACACTGCCTTGCTTCATAGTAAAAATCGACGACATTATAGATATCATTAACATCGCGAATATCAATAAGGTAGTGAGGAATACCTTGAGACTCTTCTTGGGTAATTTTAGCTGTGCCAATATCCATGCCACGGTAAACCTGCATAGAATCTGCTGAGATAATTTCGCCCCCCAATTTTCTTGCCAAATCAATAGCAAATCCGGACTTGCCGGCAGCGGTTGGGCCTGATAATACAATAACTTTCTGTGCTGGTTGGTCTATTTGAGAGCTTAGTTTCTGCTGCGCTTGTACAGCGAACCCCCAAAAAATACGTTCAATTTCGTCTTGTTCGAGGGTAGTACCGGCTGACACGTTGAAACATCCTTATTTTGTGACATAGAACTATCTAATGTTCGATCGGTACTAGTTTACAGACATTTGGAATTTTCGTAAACCGTCATCCTCACCTTGCGCAAGATCAAGTACGTGATCAAACCCAGACATTTTTAGAACATCCATCACATTAACATTCACAGAACAAATCACAAGTTTGCCTGAAATCGTTTTCAGTTTCTTCGTTGTAGAGAGGAGCATGCGCATTCCCGCGCTACTAAGGTAGTCGACTCCTTGGAAATCCAGCAAAATATGATGTTGTCCATCGTTTATATACTCGAACACCCTTTTCTCAGCGTCTGGAGAAGAGATCGCATCAAGCCTGCCTTTTAATCGAAGAACGGTAACTTCGTCTTTTTGTTCTTCTTGTATATCAACGACGCCTTCATTTGCACCCATTAGAATACTCCTGCTTATAAAATATAGATAGAAAATGTACTATCTACCTACTTCCTGTATAACACGAATCAAGAATCTCAACTACTGATATTCGCTGGCTCTACTGTTTTTTCATTAAGTGCTTTTTTATCAAGAAATTGCACTCTCTCGGCAGCAACCCTTAATTTACACCTTTTGTCTTTTCCAGCGTTAGCATACCAAACATCGAGCTGTAAACGTCCCTCAACTAAGACCGAAGACGAAGTATCTAAAGAGCTTACGCAACTTTCTGCTTGTTTTCCCCAAACAACAACGTCAACAAAACAAACCTCTTGTTGCCTTTCACCATTTTGCGTAACAAAATCGCGGTTCAAAGCTATAAGTAGGTCTGTAACAGCTACACCATTGGGCGTCTTTCTGAGTTCTGGCTTACGCGTCAAACGGCCAGCTACAATTACTTTATTGAGTGCTACCATTGCACTATCCTCTTCCATGGACGATCATTAAAGTTAGTTTAATTGAAAACAGTATTAGTATCTAATCAACTGAATTTCAAAATAGTAAAAAGGTCATCCTAATTTATTAACCAAACAACACTATTCACATTCTTTACTCTATCAAACTTTCCTTTAATGACAAGGGAAAATTATTTTTTTTAAACTAAATCATATTTACTCAAGAGCCAACCACGATTAAAACTGAGTTTCAATTATTCTCCATTTATGCCAAAGGAAATAAACGAACAGCTCAAAACCTAGTTTGTGTCCAAATCATCTAAAAATTAATTTTTGTATGTGACTATGTTTATTTAGAAATAAAAGGAAATGAAACGCGTAACCCTAAAGGATTACGCTCATAAAAGAAAAATTAGTTATCTTCCACTAACTCGACACGAACTTTTCGGCCAAGACGGGCACATACCATCATAGAGATTGTGCGGATTGCATTGATAGTAGACCCTCTTTTTCCAACGACCTTACCTACATCATCTTGGTGCACACGAATTTCAACGATCATACCACGTTCGCCTTCGAAGCACTCTACTTTAACATCATCGGGATGTTCAACTAAATTTTTTACAATATATTCTACAAAATCTTTCATCGTTCCCACGTTAGGTTATTAGTTTACGAAAAATTACAATCATCACTTATCAATAACATCTGAAGTTGAGAACTCGGGGGTACTCGTCTTTAACCAATCTAGGTACTCCTTGTTGCCATCATCTATTACCGTATAGGTGATTTCAGGAACATCGTAAGAGCAATTTTCGGTAATTGATTCTTTGATTTTATCAAAGAATTCTAGTCTCGTTTTAAGGACAACCTTGGATTCTTGCGCTGTTTCGAGTTGATTATTCCACATATATATAGACTCAACCCATGGAATGATTTGCGCGCAGGCAACAAGACGCTCTTGAACCAAATAACGGCATACTCTTCTTGCTTCATCGATGCTTCCAGATGTCCAATGAATTTCTATGTATTCTGACATAGTTAAAACTCCTTGTACAAGGGCCTATTAGAACACATTTTTAGTTTGAGATCAAAGAAAAGCTGTATTTTCAGATTTTTTTTTGACTCCAAGAAAATCATACTACTATTTTTTTGGTACATTATCACCTACCTGAATAAACAAATCCACAAACTAAAACCTAAAAAAACTTAAATAAATCACTATTTCAGTAATAATAAGTTATCAATACGTAAATCTAGCACTGAAACGTTTTGCTGAAGAAGACTAGCAACTTGTTGAATCCGGGTAATTGAATCGAAATACTTATTAGTATTGAGCCGCAAGTAAATGGCACGACCAGTTACAGCACGCACCTTAACAATAATTTCACGTTTTCCACAGCTCTCTTCATGCATTCTCGAGAGGTCGACCTGTTCAACAAAAACCCCCTGATTTTTCTGCAGCTGCGCCACTAGAGTATGAGCTAAATTCAATTTTTTATTAAAGATGCGATATCCCCAGAGCTTTTCTGATCTAACCTCATCATAAACCTTTTGCCCCAATGTAATCGTCGGCAAAGTTTTAGGTGAAAAAAAAGGTTTAAACGGAAAAAGATACCCCTCGTTGTCAATAGCAGTATTGGTAAAATCTCCAATATAAGCGACTGGCTCTCTCATAGAATACTTAACAAATACCGTTCCTGGACTAATTTTTTTGATCACAGCCTCTTTAATTAAGTGGCATTCACTCAATTTTTTATAAGCTTTAGAAATCGAGAAATTATACAAGTTAGTTGGTTGATCGATAGAAAGACCTAAAAGTTCCGCAAGATAAACATTCTTTAAATGCTCTCTTTGCGTACATGACTGTACAAGTGCAACAATTGTATACTTGTCGCTATTTTGATTTTGCTGTTTTTTATGTTTGTATATTAACAAACCCAATGCTGCCGACCCCGACACCAAAAAAAGAGAAAAAAACACCCAAAAAAATGAACGTTTAGAATTCAATTTATCTGTTTTATTTCGCCACCAGGATTTTTTATGCATTCTTGATTTCACTATTCTTCTTCCTATGGCGATGCATTGATAGAACCACTAATCGGTTAAGGATTTCTGAAAAAGTCAAACCATTTTCCATGCAGATTTTTGGATACAAACTTATTGAGGTAAACCCTGGGATAGGATTAATCTCGTTTAACCAATAATCTCCATTAGCATCTAAAAAAAAGTCTATACGTGCCATCCCCTCACACCCTATTGCCTTATAGCATTGATACGCTAATTTTTTTCCCAAGACTATTTGAGCTTCTGTTAAATCAGCTTTAGGTGATGCGCTAAACCCATCAAGACCATATTTTGCATCATAAGTGTAAACTTCTCCATTAGAAAGAACTTCACCTGGAGGAAAAACGATTGGATTCTCGTTACCTAAAACAGCAAACTCAATCTCTCTACCACGAACTTCTTGCTCAATAACAACCTTATCGTCATATTCGAAGACTTCATCAATTATTTCCTCTAACAATACATTATCATCGACTTTAAAGACCCCAATAGCAGACCCCAAGTGAACCGCTTTTACAAAAACAGGAAATGTAAAATTTTGAATAATTTCTGAACAAATTGTTTTTTTACTGGAAGACCACTCATACTTAAAGTAATAACGATAAGGAGAGGTTTTTACCCCAATCGACTCACATACAATCTTTGTCATCACCTTATCCATTGCAACTGCAGCAGAGCGACAATCACATCCTACATAGGGTTTATTGAGCATTTCAAAAAACCCCTGAATCGTCCCATCTTCCCCATAAGGCCCATGAAGAACAGGAAAAAGAAGATCGCTATTTTGCAACTTCTTTAATACTTTTTCTGAAATGAGAGCTTCTGAACAAACACTAGAAACATCCTCTAAAGAAGGAAACGTATCATGAACACACCATTTGCCATCTTTACCAATTGACAGATATGTAACATCATATAAGTCATCCTGGAAGTGGTTTGCTACTGCAGCTCCTGATTTTAATGATATCGTATGTTCTGATGAGCGCCCCCCCACAATGAGGTTAACTTTTAATTTGTTGACTCCTTTTTTTTTATAAAATCAACAAGCTGACTACTTACCTTAGTTATATCGCCCGCTCCGAAAGTTACAACAACATCATGTGGACGTAAAAAGTTATATACTGTGTGTACAAGGTTTTCTTTTGGAGCATACTCAAACTCTGTTGAAGAACACTGCTCATTTTCTTCAATAATATCCTCATGAGAAATTCCAGAGATAGGATCTTCACCCGCAGAATAAATATCTGTTATAAAGACCTTGTCTGCCTCATCGAAAATACCCCCAAATTCGCCTAAACAATCGCGAGTACGCGTGTACCTATGTGGCTGATAAACTACAACAAGCCTACGCTCGCCAACAGCTTGACTAATAGCATTCAAGGTTGCCGATATTTCCGTTGGGTGATGCGCGTAGTCATCGAGCACCAAAATTCCACCTTCTTCTCCTTTTTTCTCACATCGACGAGATACTCCTGGATATGATTCAAAACCTTTTCTGATAGCTTCTTCTTCAACCCCAAGAGAGAGTGCCAAACCAAAGACTGCTAGAGAATTAAGGGCGTTATGCGAACCAATAAGAGGCAATTTAATATTTCGATAAATTTTTCCGGCATAGTTGATATCGTAACATATAGACCACCCATCTTGCTGAAGATTCAATGCACGTAATACGCAACTTTCACTGAATCCATAGCTCGTTCCGGATAACCCCATCCCTTTCAGGTACATGTTATCACCGCACCAAAAGAAACATTTTGACTTTTTCACTTGCTGTGAGAACAACTTGAAAGCTTTAAGTAAATTTTCCTTAGTACCAAAATGATTCATATGCTCGGTACCAATATTTGTGATAATGGCCCCTTGAGGATGAAATTTTAAAAAAGAACCATCACTTTCATCAAGCTCCGCAACAAAGTGTTCGCCTTTACCTTTTTCAGCGTTTATATTTTTTTTAGGTAAAAGACCTCCGATAGCATAAGAAGGATCGAATCCAGCGGATGATAAAGTATGTGAAAGCAGAGCTGCTGTAGAGGTTTTTCCATGCGTTCCTGTTACTCCCAAAAGAGAGTGTCCACTGCTCAGAGCGACTAGTAAATCAGAACGATGAAGCATCTTACATTTCATAGTCAGTGCAGCTTGATATTCCGGATTATCAACAGCTATTCCTGAGCTATATACAACTGTTGACTCAGAGTTAATATATTTTGCATCGTGGCCGATATGAACATCTGCCCCCTTTTCCCTTAATCCTTCAATGATATCGTTAGGGCTAACATCGCTACCCGTCACTTTTGCGTCTCCATCTAGTAAGATGCGAGCTAGTCCGCTCATGCCAATACCGCCGATTCCTATAAAGTGACATTTGTTCGTCATGATTATTCCTCCGATGGAATGAATTGTATTACTAAAGAGCACATGTCTTTCTGCTGTGATTTAACTTTATAATTTTTTATCGACTCTTTCATAGAGCCGAGATTTTGTGGTGAGTGATCAAAAAGGCTCATTAAGTCTTCCGACAGTAATCTTGGTGTCAAGTCAGCCTCTCGACGCACAATCGCACCTTTAATAGTATTTACCATAAACTGCGCATTTTTTGTTTGATGATCATCTGTTGCATAAGGGTAAGGTATCAAAATACAAGGTACCTCAAACTCAACAGCTTCCGCAATCGTATTTGCTCCTGCACGTGCAATTACCAAGTCTGCTACGACCCATGCATTTTCCATCCGACTCTCAAACTCTTTAACAATAGCAGATACGCCTAATTTTTCGTACTGTTTAGAGACTTTTTTTGTTTGCTCCAAATCACCTGTTAAATGTACGACTTGTATATTAGAAATTTTTCCTTGAAATTCCTCAAACGCATCGCCAACTAAACTATTAATCGCGAACGCACCTTGAGAGCCTCCGAATACCAAAAGCGTTTTTCGAGAAGCATCTAATTGATAGTACTCTATGCCACTATCTCTTGAAAGAGAATGTGAATCCAAACCTTCTCTAAGAGGCATATCTACGATAAAAGACTCCCCTTTGAGATATTCTTCAGCCTCAGGGAATTGTATACCTGTAGCAACAGCGTACTTTGAAAGTAAACGATTCACTCGCCCTGGAATAGCGTTTCCTTCATGTAAAATGATGGGTATTCCTCGCATCTTAGCGGCAAGTAAAATAGGAAGTGAGTGATAACTACCGAAACCTACAACTACATCTGGATTAAATTCTTTAATAACACGATCACTTTGCCACACTCCTGAAGCGACTTTCCCCAAACTTTTTAAACAGGTCATAGGATGTTTTAACGGGAAATAACCGCAGGCGATCTCCCGGTAGGGAAAAGCCCGTCTATCAAAGAATCGACTTTTATTAAGCCCACCGCCGCCAAACATGATATAAAGTCCGGGATTTTTTTCTTTAAGTTTTTTCGCTAGCGCGATAGCTGGATAGATATGTCCCCCCGTTCCACCAACAGCAATAAGAACTTTTTTAGTCATACAACTTCCTTATTAAAATCACACCTAAAATACTCCCTCAAGAATAAAGATTAAAGCAATATAACAGAAAAAAAACTTAAAAATCTTCGAGGTGCTGCATCAAAGCATCTGCCAACGGATACTCCTCGGAAAGAGCACCACCATTCTTTGAAGCGAATCGATCAATAATTTTATTAGCCAACACTTTACCAAGTTGCACACCTTCTTGATCGAACGAATTAATATTCCAAATAAATCCTTGAAAAGCCACTTTATTCTCAAAGTATGACAATAAAGCTCCAAGTACAAAAGGGGTCAACCTTTCCCCAAGAATTATATGAGAAGGTCGATTTCCTAAAAATTCCTTATTAGGATTATCACTTTTTTTGCCTGTAGCTAGACCTATAGCTTGAGCAAACAAATTAGACAGTAATTTTTCTTGAGAATTTGTATCGCTATATTCATAGTCTTCACCATATTGTGAATCTTTGAATCCCACAAATTCTAGAGGCAAACGATCTGTCCCCTGATGAATTAACTGATAAAATGAGTGCTGAGCATTTGTTCCTGGTTCACCCCATATAATTTCACCTGTTGAAAAGTCTACATGTCTGCCAACTTTGTCAACATGCTTTCCATTAGACTCCATAGAAAGTTGCTGAATATGTGCCGGATACCGCCTTAATGCATGGCTATAGGGAATTACCGCCAAAGTGGGTAAATTAAGAAAGTTATGATTCCATACAGCTAAAAGCGCCCCAAGCAACGGTAAATTTTTACTTGGATCTTCATTTAACGCAGCTACATCCATAGCATTAGCCCCACGAAGAAACTCTTCAAAAACATCGATCCCAAATGCAAAAGCTAGTAATACTCCACCAACCATTGACGTCGAAGAATACCTACCACCTATCCAGTCCCATATATAAAATGATGCCAAATACTGACTAGGATCATCCATCGGGCTCCCCTCTCCAGTCACTGAAACAAAGTGATTTTCAGGCTTTAATCCCGCTTCTATAAACCGCGCCTTCACAAAGTCAGCATTCACCTTGGTTTCTAAAGTGGTACCCGATTTTGATACGACAACTACAAGAGACTTACTAAGTGTTGCTTGTTTTAAAACTTGAGCAGCATTATCGGGGTCGACATTATTAATAAAATACAGAGACTTATCATGTTGTTTTAAAAACTCAAGCCCCAAAAAGTTTGCATAAGGGCCTAGATCTGACCCTCCTATACCTATCATTATGAGGTCTGTAAACTTCTTTGTTGAGTCATTTTCTTCAATAAAAGACTTAAGTTTTTCAAGTTCCCCCTTTGCCATTTCTGCTGCTTCTTTTGCCGGCATCGCTCGTTTCTTATCTTCAAAAAAATCTCTTGTCGCCGTATGAAGAACTGCACGATTCTCACTGGGAAACCCCTTTATACAATTAAGAATTTCCCCACTTTGCATCCGATGCATTTTATCAATAACATTCGCTTGTTTTGCCAATTCTATTAAAGCATGAAGCACCTCATCATCAACACGTTCAGTTCCATACAACATTTTTAAACCACACGAATCAGTAGAATAGCCAAGCAACCTTTCAGGTGTTAAGACTCCATCCTTAGAAAAATCCAAGGGACTCTCTGACAATCTCTTAAGTTTTTCAAATGCAGGTAATTTAGTAAACTCCAAATCCATCCCTTTCTCTTCCTCAGTTGTGGCCATTCTTCCCCCAAAACATAGATTGCTGATAGAATTATCATAGGATTTAATTTTATTTATATCAATCAAAGGGTATAATAAGAATATTACTAATAACTTTTGATGCGACAGGAATGTAATTATGATAGGAAGAAATGACCCATGCTGGTGCGGAAGTGGATTGAAATGGAAAAAATGTCACTTCCCAGTAAAAGGGGTAAACAAGGAAAATATGGATAATATCAAAAAACGTTACTACGAAGAGCACGATATTATTATCAAAAACAAACAGCAAATTGAAGGCATCAAAAAAGCGTGTGCTCTTACAGCACACATCCTCGACGAAACATGCAAAATGGCAAAAGCAGGCGTAACAACACAAGAGCTGAACGACTTTGCACACCAAATGCACCTAGATGCAAACGCTATACCCGCACCTCTAAACTACGGATCTCCCCCATTTCCACGTAGTATATGCACTTCGTTAAATGATGAAATTTGTCATGGAATCCCAAATGATAGACCACTTCAAGATGGCGACATTCTAAACATTGATGCGAGCCTAGTTTTAAACGGCTACTACGGCGACTGCAGTAAAATGGTATGCATTGGAGAAATTTCTCCTGAAAAACAGCTTGTCGTTGATGTCAGCTACCAGTGCCTGATGCGCTCAATTGCCGTCTTAAAACCCGGGCTTCTTGTCAGTCAAATTGGCGAAGTCATCGAAGATTACGCCCATGCCCACAACTGTTCTGTAGTACATCAATTTGTAGGACATGGAGTAGGTCTCGAGTTTCATGAAGGCCCTCAGGTCTCACACTGCCGAAACAATTTACACATCCCATTAGTTCCCGGTATGACTTTTACTATCGAACCGATGATTAATGCTGGCGTTAGAGACGCTATCATTGACAAAGAAAATAAGTGGACAGCGTATACACAAGATGGAAAAGCCAGCGCTCAATGGGAGCACACCGTTCTCATTACAGATACTGGATATGAAATTTTAACTAATTGGACACACTAATTCTACGAATTGGATACACTAATTCTACAAAGCTTAGAGCCCTTTCGATCGACAAAGGGACCTCTAAGCTTTCTAAAAGCTCCACTAATCTAATTAGGATTGGTATTACTCCGGATCTAGGTTCAAATCATTTATTACAGAAGTTCGCCTAGCGACTTTGACTCATTTCTGGATCGAACTTTCCAACGATGAGAACGATATAACGATACGAACGATAATAAAATTATACTGAATTAAATGCGTTTTTTAAGGTGTTTTTTCAACGAAGTTAGTTGCCACATTTATATCGAAGTGGTAAACGCGGAGCCGCGGAGACAAAGGGGATTTTTAAAATTATTAACGACTCTGCAAATACCTACACAGAGGAGAGTTTGTCCCCCCAAAAAAATACCCAACAAACAATGTTTATCTGCAAACTTATTTATTGGGATCACAAAATGAAAAATTATCCGGATACGACACTAACTTTTTCCAGAAAGAGAAGCTATTATTTCGTGCAAACCGTCAATTTCTTCTTGGTGCTCTATTTCAATTTGCTCGCGCTCTGCTTCCATTTTTTTAATATGTTCCTCAAAAAGCTCTTCTTTCTCAGTACTCGAAGATTTTTGAACATCTTCATATTCTCTTTGGATGTTTACAAGTTTTTCTTGCATATGAAATAAAG
>JAYZJO010000067.1:0-32565 GCA_036164375.1 Chlamydiota bacterium
AGCTGATTATACTTTCCTTTAATTTTTCTAACTTCACTCGATTCCTTCTTAGATGCTGCTTTCACTGGATTTTCAGCTTGTAACTTTTCTAACTGATCAGCGATAGCCTTTTTCTCTTCTGTCAGACTTTGAATGGTTGCTTTACCTTCTTGAATAAGCTTTTGAAAAACAAGCTCCTTTTCCGAGAAAGTTCTTTGCATATCGTCTATCTTTTGCTTGTCGACAATAATTTCTTGTTCTTTTTCTTCAACTGTTAGCTTCAACTTACCGATACATTCATCTTTAACTGAATGTTCACTCAAAGATTCTTTGACTTTTGCACATTCTTCCTGTGACTCTTGAAGTAACTGGCGAACTGTGGCTAACTCTTCCTTTGTTTCATTTAAGCTTAAAGACTGCTCGTCGACGGTCTGTTTTAATGTATGGATATAATCATCTTTACCTGAATGTTCACTCAAAGATTCTTTGACTTTTGCACATTCTTCCTGTGACTCTTGAAGTAACTGGCGAACTGTTGCTAACTCTTCCTTTGTTTCATTTAAGCTTAAAGACTGCTCGTCGACTGTCTGTTTTAATGTTTGGATATAATCATCTTTACCTGAATGCTCACTCAAAGATTCTTTGACTTTTGCACATTCTTCCTGTGACTCTTGAAGTAACTGACGAGCTTTTTCTAATTCCTCACCTGTTTTCCGTAGCTCTTGTGACTGTTCTTCAAAAAGAGCCTCAGAAGTTGATTGTTGCTCTTTACTAAGCATGAGCTCCGATTCCAAAGAGGAAATTTTTTCAAGCGACTGACTTAAGTTTACTTCGAGTTTCTTATAATCTTCCGACTCATTAACTTTGCCAGCCGAAGCTTTTGACAGAATGTTTATTTCTTCATGTAACTCTTCAATTTTACGATTTGCTTGTGCATATTTATGGCGCCACTCAAACAACTCCTCTTGCACTTCATTATTCTTGGAGTGAGTCGAAGCTAACTCTTCACGGACAACGTGAGCCAATTTTTCACTTGCTTCAGCCCTGTCTTTATGTCGTGCAAGGTCTAATTCAAAATCTTCTAGCTTCGACTGTAACTGGTTATAAGCTTGTGAGTGAGACTTTTCTGAATGTTTTAGCTTTTCATCTAATTGCAGTAAATTATCTAACCGACTTTTAGACTCTACTTCCATAGACGTTAATAGTGAGGTCACCTCTTCAAAGGAAAGTGCTGTCACTAGAAAAGATAATGAAGCTGCTGAGGTTACCCCTCCTACCCACAATCTCCCTGGAATATCTAAATCTATATAGTGATATGCAACAACGCCAAAAAGTATCCCCAACGAAATAGCTAACCCACGCAATTTCCACTTCCAACAAAGGGGAACACCAATAATCATAGCCAAAGCGAACCCCTGATCAATTGGAGAGGATTTCATCAAACTGACAAGGAGGGTAAGAATGGAAATAAACGGACCAATCAATGCCCAAAATTGAATTTGTTGCTGGATATTTTTTTCTCTGGCTTTCACTTTTATATTCCTTCGTATAATTAGCACTCAGTATCAATTGTATGCTATTACTTCTTTTTTTTCACAAATATTTGTTTTTACGTAACACTGTTAATGACTTTTGCTTCTTTGGATTTTGCACCGACACTTAAAAGCAAAGCTACTCCCATAATATTTGCAACTAGAGATGTTCCTCCCTGACTAACAAAGGGAAGATTTAATCCAGTACTAGGAAGTAACCCCGAAACAACTCCCATATTAAGAAAGGCCTGAAATGTTATTAAGAAGGTAATCCCTGAAGCAAGATAAAAACCGGATGGTTCCATCGAATGGCAGGCAATGCTAAAACCAAAAAGTGCAAGGAGAGCATATAAAGAAATAAGTCCTGTCACTCCAAGAAACCCATACTCTTCAGCTACAATGGCAGCAATGTAATCGTTTTGTGCCTCTGGTAAATAGCTTAATTTTTGGAGACTTTTTCCGGGCCCTTTTCCCAAAAGACCGCCAGAACCAGCAGCAATTTTTGCCTGGTAAGGCTGGTGCCCTTTCCCTCGAATATCTAGTTCTGGATTTAGGTACACTTTGATTCGTGCGTTAACGTAAGGTAGTTGTGAAGCAAAAAGAGCTCCTACCACTAATGCAATAGCAAGAGGCGCGCCCCAGTATTTAATGGGAACATCAAGAAGTAAACAAAGCACTAATAGAGATAATCCAATAACTGCCACAGTTCCATTATTAGGCTCTATAAGAATAAGAATCATTGGGACAACACATTTTGCCGCTGTTTTTAGAAAGTGATATAAGACATTTCCAGGTTTAAAAGGTTTTGTATACTCGTAAATAAAAAATGCCATTATCACATACTTTACAAACTCCGAAGGCTGAAAAGAGATGAATCCAAGCGCTAGCCATCTTTTAGAACCATTAACCTCTCTTCCGACTCCAGGAATTAAAGTTAAAAGCAGGCATAAAGTCAAAACTGCAAGTAGTATGGGACTCAACTGTAAGATTGTGCTAAATCCGAGTTTATACAAATAGAACCCAAGTATTACCCCAACAACTGCATAAGCAATTTGCTTGAGAACGGAAGAATAAACACTTTGACCTAACTGTTGTTCTAAAACTTCCGCAGATGAAGTGCTAAAAATAACAATAACACCAACAAAAAAAAGAATAAAAACAACAACAGCAATAAGAGAGTTTTTGAAGTTCATAATTATTACGTATTAATAAATAAACCAGCACAAAAACCAAGACATAAACTGCCAAAGGGAACCACTGTCAACTTCCCTAATTCCTTCCAAGAAATTAATCTGTCGACTTTCCTTTGGAGGCGGTTTACTTCACTTTTAGAGCCCCCAAAATCTACATCGAACTTTCGAATTGGAAGCAATGACTGGTCTCCAAGTTTTTTCTTAGCGCGTGAAAGTTGCATTTGAGCATACACTTTCTCTGTAGCTTTGACTAATGCATATAACCCACTGATTCCTGACAAGACAAAAATTGGTGCAGCCTGCATCCAATGATTGATGCTATCATCTATTTGATGAAGATCGTATGAAAAGCTCATTACCCACCCCTACTGTACGCGTACGCGATCACCTGGTCTTAAGTTTTTAGCCTTAGCTTCATCAAGATCATTCAAGTTAAGTAGCTCGCTCACACTTACATTGAATTTTTTAGCTATTTTCCAAGGATTATCGCCTCCTTGTACTGTATAAAACCTTGTGAACCCATCATCTGTATAGCTATCTTTCGAAACGCTCGCAACATTATTGCTCTTTTTCGTATCAACAGGAACTTTTAAAACTTGACCTATCTTCAAGCGGTCTGACGTTAAATTATTTACTCTTTTGATAGCTCCGATTGTTGTGTTATTCGCTTGAGCAATTCTTCCAAGGATATCACCACTCTTTACAGTAACCTCAACAAATTCACCACCCATCGATTTTTTAGTCACGGATTTAGGCGTTGGCGCTTTACGTTCAATTGGTGTATGCATAGCTACAATACTTTCTTCAGGTTCGTGATATTGTGGTCTAATTACTTCCACAGAATCCGTTCCCATTGTAGCAGCAAAATCTTTAAGTACATTGTCAACTTCGTCAGCTTTATTTTCGTGTGCGAGAACGACTGCCGGGGCCTGAACGGTAGGCATAACTTTTGGTGCCTCAACGATGGCAGATGGAACATCCACATGATCAGTTATGGAGTCATCATCGGGATTAATTGCCATCATAAAGAGAATGGCTAGCAGACCCGTGTTTAGTAAAACAGCGAGGATTATTGTATCACGTCGGCTCATATTCTCTTTTCTCCTTACCAGTTATGGCATTAACAATCTGCTTAAATTCATTTCCACGGTGTTCATAATTTTCGAACATATCGAAACTCGAACAACCTGGGGACAATAGAACGTTATCTCCCGGTACAGATACTGCTTTTGCTTCTTTAACAGCATCAATCAGGTGTGAAACGATTTTTACATGTACATTAGGTGCTAACTGATTTTGAATTTTTTTAGCTGCTTCACCAATAGCATAAACACATTTCACCTTACCAGGAAATTTTTTCGTCCATAAACCATAGTCCCCTCCTTTATCAACTCCACCTGCAATGAGAATAACATCCCCATTCATAGAGTCGACTGCCCTTACTACAGCATCGACATTTGTCCCCTTACTATCATTATAGTATGCAACTTTATCTATTTTTCTTACAAATTCTATTCTATGCGCAGGTCTTTTAAAAGAGCATACCGCTTTCAACGCATCTTGAGAGGACACCCCTAGTTTAACACAAACAGAATATGCCGCTAGTATATTTTCAAGGTGATGTGTTTTTTTTCCATAATACTCTTCAGGAATCTGTCCGATGACTATACCATCAACTAGAATATTTTTTCCATCTGAGTAAATTTTACAATCCTCTTCAAAACCATACCTAATAACCCCCTCTATGCATTCTGGCACTGGTACTAATCTACTAGCTAGTAAAGCTCCCTGAGGTCGCAAAATGTTACTGATACGAATTTTTGCATCAATATAGGCCTGCATTGTTTTATACCTATCGAGATGATCCGGTGTAATATTTAAAATAACAGCAACATCAAGGGTTGGGCTCACAACACTTTCAAGTTGATAGGAACTTAACTCAATAACTAATATCTCATTTGCAGCATCAAGAATTTGTGAGGTAATGGGAACACCTATATTTCCCACTGCACGAGCAGGTTTACCACAAGCATTGAGAATATGTTCTATAAGTAATGTCACTGTCGTTTTGCCGTTAGTTCCTGTAACACCTACACAAGTTTTTTCTCCAAGATAGCGAAAAGCGAGTTCAACCTCACCAATAATTTCGATGTTTTTGGAACGTGCTTTTTTAAGAACTAAATGTGAAGAAGGAATTCCAGGTGAAGTAACTACGAACAAGAGTTCTTCATAATGTTGTTCCATAAGATCGGACTGCAAGGTCATGCCGCTATTGACAAGATTTTTCACTTCAGGATGATTTTTCAACTTATCTACATGATCGTCGACTCCAACTACAGAAAATCCTTTTTTCAATAAAAAATGCGCAGCAGAGCGTCCACTCACACCGATTCCAATGACGACGACTTTTTTATTTAGATTTTCCATAACCTACTACTGAAATTTTAATGACGCTAAACCTATTACTGCAAGAAGGAAACCAATAATCCAAAATCTAATAACAACTTTAGTCTCAGGCCACCCCTTATACTCAAAGTGGTGATGCAGAGGCGCACAAAGGAATACACGTTTTTTATTTCGCAACTTATAACTTGCAACCTGAAGAATCACTGACATTGCCTCAGCAACAAAAATACCACCAACGACACCAAAAAGAAGCTCTCGCTTAAGCAAAACTACAGAAACTCCCAGAACACCTCCTAGCGTCAAAGACCCTGTATCTCCCATAAACACCTGCGCAGGGTGACTGTTGTACCATAAAAAACCAAGACATGCTCCCGCAAATGCTGATAAATAAATGGCAACTTCTCCACTACCTTCGACATAAGTAATATTCAAATAACGAGCAATATCTAAGTTATTAGAAACGAAGGCAATTACAGCAAAACAAACGCTCACCATCAGAAGAGTCCCAGCTGCCAACCCATCTAACCCATCGGTTAAGTTTACGGAATTCGAGGATCCGGTTATGACAAAAATTATAAGTAGAGCAGCAACCAATGTAAAAACACCTGAAAAGGTAAACACCGATCCCTTAAAAAAGGGAAGGTAGACTCTACTTGCATAGTCTTTAAGAGAAATGTCTGTTCCTGTAGCACCTCTTGAGTAATTTTCAATTTTAATTGCAGGCTCTGCAAACCAGTCTCCAACATGAAAAGCTTCAGTAACAGAAGGAACGAGTAAATACAGAGCAACGAATACAGAAAGAAGCACTTGACCCAAGAGTTTTTTCTTACCGGACAACCCTTTAGTATTTTTATATTTCAACTTAAGATAGTCATCCATCCCTCCAATAAAACCTAAAACAATTGTTGTAACGAGGAGCAACATCGTGAAAGGATGCTTTAGATCCATCCATAGAAACATAGAAAGCAACATAGAGGTGATAATTAGTAGCCCCCCCATTGTAGGAGTATCTTTCTTATTACGGTGTAACTCACCTAATAAAGGGCATTCATCGGTTCGTATATTCTGACCTATCTTCAACTCATACAATTTTTTTATAAACTTGGGTCCCAAAAAGATACACATCAAAAGAGCTGTCAAAGCTGCGAGCATCATCCTAGTAGAATAGTATAAAAAAACACCTGGAACTTTAAAACCAAGACTTTGGAGAAACTCTAGTAAAATAATCATCTAATCTACACCTTTTCAATTACTTGCCACATTTTTTTAGCACTTGAACCTTTTACTAATACTACATCACCAGGCTCAATATTATTTCTTAGAGCCTCGATCAATTCACCTTGATCGTGAAACAAAAGCCCCAATTTATCAGCTGTGTTCCATTGATTGAGAATATGCTCACACTCATTGCCCAAACAGTACATCGCATCAACCCTATCTTTGGCGAAAAGCCCCACCTCAGCATGACAGTCACGAGAAAACTTTCCAAGTTCAAGCATCTCTCCCAACACAGCGATTTTTTTTCTTCCCTCTACAGGAGGAGGCATAGAATGAATAGCCTCTTTAACTGAAGCCGTACATGCATTGTAAGAGTCATCTATAAATATGACACCATTTTTTACAATTTTAGTTTGCCTCTTTAGAGGTAGTTCAAGCAAATGAAAGTTTTGAGCTAATTCCTCATATTGACACCCCAATGCAAGTGCTACTGTCAAAGCCGCTAATAAATTTTTCTGCACGTGTGCCTGAGAGAATAGCTGTCGAGAATCTTTTGTTAATTTTCTACCTAGTTTACTATCTAATGAATACCTCTCTTTCCTGCAATCTCCCATCTCAACTAAAGTCAGCGACTCGTTAATATCATTAGGCATAATTCCTAAGCTTGTATGAGGGTGTTGAAAAATTTCTCCTTTTGCCACAGCTATTTCATTTAACGAAGAAAAATTGGCTGCATGAGCGAGTTCAACACTTGTGATCACAGAGATATCTGGAGGAGCGATATTCACCAAACGCGTAATATTACCCGGCTTTGACATTCCCATTTCAAGAATTAAAACCTCTTCTTCTCCCGTAACATTATTCAGTATTGCTAAAGGCATTCCAATTTGTGAATTTTGATTCCCGGGCGTGACCATCAATTTGAATTTTTTAGAAAGAAGGGTTGCTAAAAAATTTTTCGTCGTTGTTTTACCTACTGATCCGGTGATACCAATAATTTTTGCCTGCAAATCCTTGACTAACTTTTGCGCAAGCGTATGGAGTGCCTGCTGAGGATCTTTTACACGAATTAAAGGAAGTCCAAAGTTATCGCCTGTATAGTTTAGAGCAACAACCGCTGCAATAGCACCATTGTCTTTAGCTTGTTCAATATAAGAGTGACCGTCAACCCGTTCCCCAGGTAAAGCTATAAAAAGACTTCCTGGAGTTACATTTCTACTATCGACAGCATACTGATTAACAAGGTCTCTGCTTTCTACTTGACTTTTTGAGCCTATAATACTGGGTATTTGACATATACTTTTAATCACTATTTTTATCCTGAAAAAAAAGTTAGACAACCAAAGCATACATTTGAAAGACTATTTATGCAAGAGGCTCTCGGTGATAATCCCTGTTTCCCTAACTCTCATTCAATGGAGGTGATCAATCACTCGATTGACAAAACAGAACTTGCCACAAGCGTTACAGTATGGATCGTTGCACTTAATACTGCACCAATTCCAAATCCCACCACTGCGCATCCAACAGTCGAGCAAACAACCCAACTAACCTGCTTTTTTTTACATTCTTTTTCGAACTGTTTTTTTGAAATCTGCTTTCCATCGCTATCTGTTGACGAAGTACAAGTTTCCCCTACAGGTATTGCTGATACAATACTACTTAATGCGCCGCAAGTTGCACCCACAACTGTCGAATACAGAATGGGTGTAATAGTAGCTTTAGCATACCCTTCAAGAATGTTCATAAAAAACCTCCGATAATTATGTTTTACGCAATATAGATCAGTAGTAAATATTCTTCAATTTTTTTCACTTGAAACTCAGAACTGACGCATCAAAACAACCCCAATAGGCACTTTCTCCGAAAATCAGGTGAATACGCTGCCTTTTTGAGCTTTGATATGAGAGTTTTTTTTGATCAATTTAAAATTTTTGAACAAGATAATCAGGATAGCCTACGGCTGCAGGATAGGTATTTTTTGGAACGTTCAATACAAGCGTCTTTGTCACCCTGATTATTATCGTGCCGCTGTAGGCAATCCTCCCCATCTTGATCAATAATTTAAACCCCATAGTTTAAAACTATAGAAACAATCACGATTTAAAATTTTAATACGTCAATTCTGCCTTGAAATTCATGTCAACCTCAAAGCCTGGCTACAGAATTAACGCCCAAACGAATCTAAAATTTTTGTTTACAAACAATTGATTTAATTCGAGCGATAAATATATAATAGAATAACCATCTGAAAACGATATATCCCGGGGGAAATTCATGAAAAAACTTGAAAATTTCAATTGGAAATCTGGAATATTTTTGATCACCTACCAAATCATTTTATTTCTCACCCTTCCCTGGTACCTGTATCACTACACTCCCTCAATTGGCCTCATCTTAACAATGATCTTACTTCTTTGTTGCGGTGGATTAAGCATCACTGCAGGTTATCACAGATTATTTTCACATAAATGCTACAAAACAAGTCCGATTATCGAATGCATCGCCTTATTTTTTGGATCTACCACGTTTCAAGGAAGCGCTTTACGTTGGAGCTTCGATCATCGTAAACATCATGCGTTTGTAGACACCGATAAAGACCCCTACTCAATCAAAAAAGGTTTTTGGTACGCGCATTTTCTTTGGCTCCTAGAAAAACAAGAGGCTATTAATCCGAAAGTTGTTCCTGACCTAATGAAAAACAAGCGTATCATGTTCCAAAACAAATACGATGTTACTTGTATGGTCGGATCAAATATCATATTATATTTTATCGTAGCATGGATTTCTGGAGATTATATGGGAGCCTTCTTCATAACAACATGGACAAGACTGTTCCTGCAGCATCACTCTACATGGTTCATTAACTCTCTCGCTCACACATGGGGAGACAAGCCCTTTTGCCAAGAACACTCAGCTGTGAATAACTTCATTATCTCGTTTCTCACCTTTGGCGAAGGCTATCACAACTATCATCACACCTTTGCCAACGACTACCGTAACGGCGTTCGTTGGTATCAGTTTGACCCGACTAAATGGATCATTTGGGGATTAAGTAAGGTTGGGCTTGCCTGGGGACTTCGACGCGTGGACAAACATACAATTCAAAAGAAGATAGTTTTAGAAAGAAAAGACCTTCTATTAGAGCAACTGACAGAGTTATGGTATGTGAAAAAAGAAGAACTTGAACAAAAAATCCAGGAACTTTCTGACAAACTTCTTTCTGAAACATCAAAATTCAATGAACTCACAGAAAAATACCACTCTCTAAGAAGAAGCAACGAAGCAAAAGACGTAATCGTTCAGCTACGCCACGAAATAAAATCTTTGAAAGCTAATCTTCGCGAAGACTGGCGTTCATGGGGCGAACTTTCTGCTACCATCCTTAAGTTAAAGCCAATACCTAATTTTGCTTAACGAAATAGGGAAATTGAGCAAGCTAGACCTCGAAACGTATAACCCCGGTTTGTGTCCAAATCCTGATTGACATTCACTTAATTTAATGGTATGATCAAGAATTATTTAAACGCAAATCAACCAAAAGTTATTATTTATGAAAGCGCTATTTCAATCTAAAACAGTATCAACTGGACTCGCTATGTTCGCTATGTTTTTTGGAGCTGGCAACGTCGTATTCCCCTTAGCTCTTGGTCAATATGCGCAAGATAAAAATTTCTTTGCTATTCTAGGTTTATCACTCAGCGCTATAGCTGTTCCTTTTGCAGGATTGATTGCTATGATCCTGTTTAATGGAAACTACAAAGCTTTTTTTGGCCGAATTGGAAAAGTCCCTGGATTTATCGTCGCTTTATTTATTATGTGTCTCATTGGACCTTTTGGTGCTATCCCTCGATGCATAGCACTTTCATATTCGACCATGTCGATGTTTTTACCTCCTATGTCGCTTCCCATATTTAGTATAGCCTCATGTTTCCTAATTTTACTTTTCACGATTAAGCCAAGTAAAATCCTCGATGTACTCGGACTTGTTTTAACCCCATTTTTACTTTTTTCTTTGGGAGTCATCATTGTTGTTGGTCTGGTAACATCGACACCTCCTGAAGCGACTGCTGCTAGTAATATGACAGTTTTCATTAGTGGCTTGATGGAAGGTTACCATACGATGGACCTTCTAGGAGCATTTTTCTTTTCCGCCGTTGTGATCAGTTGTTTACAAAAAGACCTTCACCCCACTGCAAAGGAAGACTACAAGCAAATAACAGTCATGTCTTTAAAAGCAAGTGCAATTGGAGCCTTTTTACTTGGACTTATCTACGTCGGATTTAGCTATGTTTCAGCATACAACAGTGAGCAACTGTCAGGTGTTGGAAAAGACCTTTTACTTGGAACAATAGCTCTAAACACCCTAGGACCCTATGCGGGCATAGTGACATCAATCGCTGTCGCTTTAGCTTGCTTAACGACTGCAATCGCCCTAGCTTCTGTGTTTGCTGAATTTTTAAATCGAGACATTTTTCGTGATAAAATCAACTATACCACAAGCTTAATAATCACTTTAGTGACCACATTTTTCATTTCAACACTGAATTTCACCGGGATAGTCAACACTTTAGGTCCTATTCTTGCTATCTGCTACCCTGCACTCATCTTATTGAGCATTTTAAACCTTGCTTATAAGCTTTATAACTTCCAACCTGTAAAAACACCTGTATTTATGATGTTTGCATTCTCTATATTCCAGTATTTTTATTTACAAGGCTAACGTTTTACTCGGTAGTAGCAAGTAGTTGATTTTCTTCCCAGTCTTTTACTGAAAGGGTCAATGCTCGCATAAAAGCATCTTGATGAATAGGATCTTCACTTCGGTAAATATAACCGATACAAGGCATTTCATAAACATGCACAAACGAACTTGCTAATGCAGCAGACTCCCTTGGCATCTTTTTTAACCCTTTAAATATTTCCTTTTTGAGAGATTCCTCTTTTGTAATAATCATCACATAAACAAACCGATGATCTTTTTCAATTTCAAGAGAGTACTTTTCACCACTAAATAACCCGGCATTGACAGATTTCAACATCATTATAAATAGTGCTTTGAGAGCTTGAGCCTCCAAGACAGTTCGCATTATTGCGGGATGCAAAGAATAAAAAAAGTTTTCAAGAAGTAATTCATTATACTTGATACCGTCCAAACTGAGAAGTTCCCTAATACCACAAAGAAGCTCGTTTTGCTTAGAAATCATTCCTCCGTTATAATCTCGGAACTCGCCAGTAACATGAGTTAGCTCATCGACAATGAACTGACGGGCTTTTGTTAGGTCGATAGAATGATCTCGGCGTAAAAAGTGTTTACTTGGCATTTTCAACCTAAATATTGTCGCTTCTTTCGTATACTTTTTGCGAAGCATTCCCAACATTTTAGTACGCTCGTGCATATATTCTATAAAACTCGATTTTTTCTCGAACATATCTTGAATTGACAAGCTTCCAGGCATTACAACACGGACGATGATGATATTAAAAAACAAATCATTTTGCGTTTGCTGATCGAAAGAAATAAACACTTGCGGCAGGTCTTTAATATATTTAATTTGATTACTTAAAGCCAGTACATTACGCATGATTTCTTCTTCATTTCTAGGCATAAATACAGGATGCATCAAGTGACCAATTCTATCTTTGAGGTCGACAATCAACTCTTGACGCAAAAGCTTAATTTCACTGGCTGTAAACTCTTCTCCCGTCGTTTTTTCAATCTCAAAATACACCGTACATACATGCTCAGTACCTCGCCGATTTGCAAAAAAAGATCCTTTTACACTTTTAACTGCCGGCATATAATTTTGGATCGCCGTCAACAAATGCTGTTCTTCAAAAATTTCCTTATCTCTAAGGAAGTTTAAACCTACCAACACACTAAGAACTGATTTAACTTCACCATCAATAGTTGCTTTAGATCGAAACAAACGTACTTTTAAATGGCGCTTATCATGAATTTCTTTGACCAAGTCGAGAAGTTCTTTTCTAAATACGTAGTGAGTACCGATAATACGACTGAGAACTCTTGAGTCACGTCCCTTTTTAAATTCATCGGGACAAATCACAAGCACATGCTGCATTTCGGTAAACAGCCCCCTATCAAACCTTTGAGGTGACTTTCTTACAAGATAAGCAACATATTCATGAATAACAGCAGTTTTCTCATCTGCAGTAAACCCTTTAATTTCTAAAATTCTTCTCGCATGATACGCAGACTCTACACCTATACGTGCTTCCATCTCAATGATTGGTAAATTACAGTGAATTTCTGGTAAGTCGACAGGATCTTCTACATTAATCACAAGTTCACATACGGTATAAACCGAATCTCCAAGTTCCGGCAATTTAAAGTCTGATGTATATAACAACAAAACATCCAACCTTTTTCCAGGAACAAGCCAACGACTAAACATTTCATAAAAAAATTTAAAGGCATTGGGTCGGAACTTACAAACTAAAAAGAAAGAGAGCTCATGCCCCTCATCTGATGGAACAGTTTTAATAATAGGTAATGTATTTTGAAATTGTTCATTAAGATCTTCTAAAGCGTCTGCATCTTGAGTTTTAGTTGAAAAAAAATTTTTAGGAAGTATTTTTAGCAAACACCCTTTTACAGCATCTACATAGCAGGCACGTGTAGCATCTCCTACTGGAGAGCGAAACACAGTCTCGATCTGTGGGAAAATATTACCTTCCATTTGCCTCGACTACATCACCAATTCTAATTCATAAATAGGTCTCATATTTTCAGATACCCGACCGCTAATCATTGTACCTGGGCATTCAGCACTTTGAAATGAACACACAGAAAGTGTAATACCATTTTTTTCTGCCAAATTCAAGCATCGTGAATGAAGGATTTTTGCTCCCTGACTCACTATATTCAACGCCTCTTCATACGACAAAACTGGAATCAATTTTGCCTGGTCACAAATTTTTGGATCTTTGTCGTAAACACCTGAAACATCTTTATAAAATTCAACTGTTTTTGCTCCAAGAGCTACTGCTAAAGCTACTGCAGTTGTGTCAGAACCTCCCCTTCCTAGAGTTGTAATTTCCCCTTTGACACTTACTCCCTGAAACCCTGCAACGATGGTGACGTGATCGGTCTCTAGTGAGGAAAGCAAACGGTGAGGACGTACATCAATAATTTCGGCATTCGCATGTGCATCCGTCGTCACAATTCCCGACTGGCTACCCGTAAAACTTTTGGCGTTTTCCCCTTTTTTTGCTAGTGCCATTGCAAGCAAAGAAATACTAATCCTTTCTCCAACACTCACCAGCATATCATACTCTCTTTGAGGAGGATTTGGATGCACTTTTTTTGCTAGTGTAATCAATTCATCCGTCGTATTTCCCATCGCACTTAAGACAACAACAACTTTTGGGTATACCTTTTTTTTTTCTAGAATGATATCTGCGATATTATCAAATTTTTCTGGAGACGCGACAGCTGCTCCCCCAAATTTCATCACAATTGTATCTGACATACTACCTACAACGTTATAAAAACAATCCGAGGTCATTTCTAATATAGCCGACAAAACAATAAGGTTATAAGAAATACCTCCTCATGTTACTAAAACAAAAGGAGTCCCGTCAATAACAAAGTGACTAAACGGGGGATTGATTGTTAGTAGAGTACTTACCGACAAGCTTTGTACACGCTTTTAAATCATTTCTAATATAGTCTTTTATGGTAGAAATGGGAATTCTTCGATTACTTCTCCTAAAGACATCTCCTAAAGATTGACTAATAATTTTATTGTGAGAAGCTGACTTTTTTCGTCTTTCAGTCGACGGAGACACTATAAAAATCGACTTCACAGATTCATCTGGTAATAGCTCAGATTTAGTCAATAAATTAATATAGTCTACAATAGCATCTTCTAAAGATTCATAAAACGAGCATTTAGTAATTTCATCAAATGTACCTTTCTCAAACAACCACTCTACTTTCTCAAACAAAGAACTCAGTAACGTTCTGCCAGATTGGGAGGCTTTTGTCACTGCAGCATACGCTTTACTTATCGGAAAATTAATACTTATTCGATTGTTCAGCGTAAACATAATATCGACATCATTACCTTTAATAAATTTTTCTGGATCATTTAAAGTTTTGATAAGATCTATTAAATTTTCTATGTCAGTAGAAGAAATTCGATCTTCAGCGCTGAGCTTGCTAATCATAATAAAGATTATATCCTCTTTAACCGTCTCCGAAAAATAGTTAGAATACACAGCAACATAATAAAATAAATTCATAGTCCCCACAGGCCATCTACAATGCTTTAATTGCTGAATAAAAAATTTCTGATAACGTCGATCAATCTTTAAAGGTATCCCCAAAAGAACACTCGTATTTATTTTTTCAATAAGGACAACTTCTTTCGATGGAAATTCACAAGTTTTTACCAACACATTCAAAGAGGAAACCTTTTCCTTCATACACGGATCATACTCAAGTTTCTCTGTGAAATAGTCGGGAAAAAGCTTTCGATAAACATCAAGAACGAAACAATACTTCTTTTTTGAGATAGCTTGTAAAACCAACATTAATGATGCTACTTCAAAGACTTCTTCTTTGGATATTCTAAAGACTCTCTCTTTAAAAATTGAAAGAATCAGTTTAGAAAAAACCTCTAAATTTGTCTCAGTTAAATCTTTTTCTGAAAGAAGTAATGGAAGCGCTAGAATTTTCTTGGAATTATTCAATTCTTGACTTTCTCCAGAAAATGCCGATTTAAGTTTAGTAAAAAGAGACTCATAATATTTCTGGCCAAAAGACTTGTTATGCATACATGTGAAAGCTATCATTACATCAAGATCCATCATTACATAACAGTAAATGAAAAGTTTTTTTGCTACCAACTTCTCTTCCTTTTTCCTCAATAATGCGTCAGAGTTAGGAGGTAACTTTATAAGAAGGCTCTTGAAAAGCATAATTCTTTTTTCAAATAATAGAAAATTTTGTTTCTCAAGGATAAAACAGTGTAAACAATAACAAGCAGCTTCTTTAATCCAGGATCGGCCTAATCCAAAAATTATTTTGAGTTCAGAAACAGCATCTTCTTTATTAAAGGTTTGATTTCCGCTATTACAAATACTTTTAATGGCGTCCATGACTAATCCTAGAAGAAAGTTAGAAGCCACCGGATAGGACTTATATCTTGTGAATAAGCTGCACAATTTTTTAAGAACTTCAAAAGTGCCATCCAAACTATTTTCATCTAAAGAAACTTTATAACATCTGAAACACGCTATAGCTCCTTCAAGTTGCTTCTGATCAAAACCAACTTCACTCACTTCTTTTAAAAGAGAGATGCGCGCTTTAATCAACTCCTGAACTATTTCGGGATCAACCTCTCCTCTCCAACCCACCTCTTCCGTGCGCACAACGTTTACCCTTAATAACCCCCTTAAGCTCTCTAAAAATATTTTACGAGACTCCACACTCTTAAACGTTCTAATAAACAGGTCAAATATAGTTGTAAGAACCACCTCATTAACATATACCTCCTCTTTTGCCACATCAAAAATAGCTTTAAAAACCTGCTCTTTTTGCTGGCTAGTAGTTTCTACTTTTAAAAGGATATCCTCAAAACTCAAGATTAACCAACTAAGAGAGTATGCATTTTGCACGTAAGAGCTTACTATTAACTCAAACTCGCTATCCGAAAACTTAGAAACAAACTCAAAAAGTAGGTTAGAGCGTAAAATCGAGTAGATTGACTTCGAACCTGGATACATTGCAGCAAAGTCAAAAACCATAGACTTCATTGCGTCACAAGAATTACTTGAAAAATCCTCCCATCGATTAAGACGTCCTCTATTAATCGGCGAAAACAGCTTCAACCAAAAGGCTCCACCCATCATTGCATTTAAATCCTCAACTGTATCACAGTGAGCAACGCTACCAATAAAATAAAGGTTTACCCAATCTAAAACAGTTTCCTCTCCTACACAGTTGGCAATAAGATCAAATGTATGGCAGATATGAGGGTATGTCGAATAATAATTTTGACTTGACATATCTAACATTTTATTAAACACCAGAAATCTCCCAAGGGTAATTAATAACTTGGAAACATGCTCCATTCCCATGTTTTTACCTATTAAGTGTACGCTAAGCTCTACAATAATGTTCAACTCCTCAACAGAAACACTAGATACTCGATTCTCTGAAAAGGAGAGTATTTGACTAAAAATTTTATCCCTTGTGTAATTTGACCAACCGGCATTAAGAAGGTCTGCTTCCCAAAATTCAAACCTTGTACTAAATGGATCCGGCAAATTTTTCCAAGGCTCAGCCTTCCAAAATTCTGGTGATAAATCTAGATTATGATTTACTTGGCGAAAAGATGGTTCTAAAGATAGCATATTACAAGTCATAAATAACCCCCTAAAAAAAGAAACAAAATATAACTATCACACAAGCCACAAATTAAAAATATGAATTTCATCACGTTTCTTCAATTTCTAACCAAAACTGAGACTTTAGCAATAAAATTTGAATTGAATTAGGTTTAGATGTTGCTTTTTTTCACTACCTTCGATATCCTAGGAGGATTAGCAAGTAAACTCTAGGAGAAACCTTTAAATGTCAAGCAAACAACAAACATACACCTGGGAAGAAGAAAATATCGTTGACGATATTGCTTTCCAAAAAGAAGACGCAGAACTATTTGAAAACCTGCTATCTGGCGGTGAAAGCAGCACCACAGAAGAAGAAGACTCATCACTCATGGAAACAGGTAAGATTTTAAACGGTACTATCGTTGAAATCACTAAAGATCATGTCATCGTCGATGTAGGTTTAAAATCTGAAGGAATGGTTCCCATCTCCGAATTCACTGATACAAGCGTTCTTATCCTTGATGGTGAAGTCGAAGTTATGCTCGAAGAAGCTGAAGATGACAACGGACAAATCGTTCTTTCAAGAGAAAAAGCTGAACGCCAAAGACAATGGGAACACATCCTTGAGCATTGTGAAGAAGGATCTATCGTTACAGGTAAAGTTTTACGTAAAGTTAAAGGCGGCCTAATGGTCGATATCGGCATGGAAGCATTCCTTCCTGGCTCCCAAATCGACAACAAGCGCATTAAGAATCTTGACGAATACATCGGTAACACCTTTGAGTTTAAGATCCTCAAAATCAACATCGAAAGAAAGAATGTTGTTGTATCAAGAAGAGAGCTGCTTGAAGCAGAACGCATCTCTAAGAAAGCTGAACTTCTTGAAACAATCCAAGAAGGCGACATTCGTGAAGGTATTGTCAAGAACATCACCGACTTCGGTGTCTTCTTAGATCTTGATGGAATTGACGGCCTCCTTCATATCACTGACATGACATGGAAACGTATCAAACACCCATCTGAGATGGTCGAACTTAACGAAAAACTAGAAGTCATTATTCTAAGCATCGACAAAGACAAAGGTAGAGTAGCTCTTGGTCTAAAGCAAAAAGGACCAAATCCTTGGGATGAAATTGAAAAGAAATACCCACCAGGAACAAGAATTCACGGTAAGATTGTTAACCTTCTTCCATACGGTGCTTTCATCGAAATTGAACCAGGTATTGAAGGACTCATCCACGTTTCTGAAATGTCATGGGTAAAAAACATTACTGATCCAAGCGAAGTTGTTAACATCAGTGATGATGTCGAAGCAATCGTCCTTTCTGTTCAAAAAGAAGAAGGGAAAATCTCTTTAGGTATTAAACAGACTGAACACAACCCTTGGGATGATGTAGAAAAGAAATACCCTGTTGACAGCAGTGTCAAAGCAGAAATTCGTAGCTTAACAAATTACGGTGCGTTTGTAGAGCTAGAGCCAGGTGTCGAAGGACTGATTCACATATCTGACCTAAGTTGGATCAAAAAGGTTTCTCATCCTTCTGAAGTTTTACACAAAGGCGATATCGTCGATGCAGTAATACTATCTGTCGATAGAGAAAGCAAAAAAATCACTTTAGGCGTTAAGCAACTAAGCACTAACCCTTGGGAAGACATTGAAGGCTCTATACCAGTTGACTCTGTCGTTAAAGGTACTGTAGCAAAAATCACAGCATTCGGTGCATTTGTCGAATTAGAGAATGGACTAGAGGGACTAATTCACGTTACTGAGCTTTCAGACCAACCGTTCGGTAAAGTTGAAGATGTAGTATCTAAGGGTGACGTCGTTACAGCGAAAGTCATCAAGCTAGATCCTGAACACAAGAAAATTGCATTGTCAATCAAAGAGTACCAGATTGAGCAAAACCATGGTAGCGCAGATGACATCGTAGTAACCGGTGATAGTGCTCCGATTTCAAACTCTGACGATGAAGAAAGCGAAGACTCTTCAAAAGATAATTCTGAAGAAGAAACTGAAGAAAAATCAGAAGAGTAAAGTACTGTTTGTGGATTACGCTAAACTTGTAAATTTAGCGTAATCCACATAACTACTTGTGAGTAGAGTGCATTATGTTATACACTAAGGCCAATAGAACTGCTCGTTGTAATTACTAAAAATAAAAATTTCCAAATCTTGGGACACAATTAAGGCACTAACTTAGAGGCACAAGAATGAATAAAGATCTAATAGCCATCTTTGAATATCTAGAACGTGAAAAAGGCATCCAAAGAGACATTGTCATCAAAGCAATCGAAGAATCTCTAACAGCAGCCGCACAAAAAAGTGTATCTGGCGCCTCTAATGTAACCGTATCTATAAATTCTAAGACGGGAAATATCGACGTATTGTCAGAAAAAGAAATTGTGGACGCCGTCGAAGTCCCTGCTCAGGAAATATCTGTCGATGACGCACGTGTTATTGATCCAGACTGTGAAATCGGTCAATTTATCGACATCGTTGTCACTCCTAAAGATTTTGGTAGAATTGCAGCTCAAAAGGCTAGACAAATAATCTCACGTAAACTGAGAAGTGCTGAACGTGATGTGATATATGAAGAGTATCGCCACCGTGTCAATGAACTTGTTTCCGGAACTGTTAAGCGTTTTGTTAGAGGAGCAAATTTAATTGTTGATCTTGGTAAAGTTGAAGCAATTATGCCAAAAAAAGAATACCCCAAGCTCGAAAGATACAACATTGGCGATAAAGTGTACGCTCTTTTAATGGGAGTAAGCGACACTGAAAATGGTGGAGCTGAAGTCGTTTTATCACGAAGCAGTCCTGAGTTTGTTAGACAGCTCATCAACCAGGAAGTTCCAGAAATCGGCGATGGAGTCGTTGTTATTGAGAAGCTTGTAAGAGAAGCCGGATATCGAACAAAACTCGCTGTGCGATCAACTGACCCTAAAGTAGATCCTGTTGGCGCTTGCGTCGGAATGCGAGGAATGCGCGTAAAAAACGTGGTTAGAGAACTACACAACGAGAAAATTGACATTATACCTTACTCTGATGATCCACTTGAACTTCTCCAAAATGCTCTTTCTCCTATCGAAATCAGAAAATTCAGTATTAGTGAAGAAGATAAAACTGTTTCTATCGTTATTGACGATGATGATTTCGCGGCGGTTATCGGAAAAAAAGGCATGAATGCCAAGCTAAACAGTCACTTGATAGGTTATGATCTCGAAGTTCAGAGAATACGCGATTACAAACTACAAATGACAGTAGAACGAGCCGAGCTAGCAGACTCAGATGATAAATCTCTAGATGAACCTCTAGAAAGAATTGAAGGTGTAAATTCGCTAATTTTTGAGCATCTTCTTGAAAAGAATTTCAGCACCCCACGGAAAATCCTAACAGCAAACCCTGAAGAACTTGCTCAGATCCCCGGGATTAGCTTAGACATGGCTGATTTTATTTTAGAGCAAATAAGAAAACAAAGGATGTAGTACTTTGGCAAAAAACCTAAAACTCAATATAAAAAACACTCAAATTGCAAAAGCTCTAAATCTTGGAAGCGTCAAAGAAAAGCTTGCTCAGAAAAAAGCTGGTGATGAGGTCAAGGAAAAAAAGGCCAAGAAACCTGCAAAACCTAAAAAAGTGAAAGAGACAGAGCCTGCACCTCAAGAACTACAAGAGGAGCAGCCAAAGGCAAAGGCTCGCTCCAAATCTGTCTTTGCAGAAGGTTCAGAGGAACAGTCTGTAAAGGCTGCAGTTGAAGAACCTTCAAAAGAAGTTATCGCTGAACCTGAACCGAAAGAAGAAGAGAAAAAAGTTCTACCAGAAACACCTTCTGTGGCGAAAGAGGAAAAAGTCAAACCTGTTGCAAAAAAAGCAAAATCTCCACCAAAAGAAAAGCTTGAGACAACTGAGACAAAGCCTTCTAAAGCTACAAAAACGGAAGAGGCTGAATCTAAAAAAGAACCTGTCTCCCAAAAAGTAACACCCAAGGCTGAGAAACCCAAAGAAGTTATCGCTAAGGAAAAAAGCGTTCCCCCTCCCCCTAAAGAAAAGCCTGTAAAACTTGGTCCAACAGGGAGACACGTTAAAGACTTACTACCTAAAAAACGCACTCCAGAAAAGTCAGTCGAAAAGAAAAGTAATGATGACAAAAGGGCTCCAAAAGCTAATACTGAAAAGCCTGCGCCTCAATCAACATCACCAAGCGATCTACACAAGAAAAAAGACACTAAAACAGCACGATTTAAAGAATTCCGCGATGTCAAACCAACGCGTCGTCAGTCTAACAATCGCTCCTTTGATGCCCGAGACCGCCAAGGTCTACGTATGGGTGATGAAGACCAACGCTGGAGAAAGAAACGTCAATTCAAACAAAAATTTCAAGAAGAGATCGTCACGATAAGACCTTCAAGTTTAAAAATAAGGCTACCTATTTCTATCAAAGATCTAGCTTCAGAAATGAAACTTAAAGCTTCACAGCTTATAGAAAAGCTATTCTTACAAGGTGCAATCTTCACATTAAACGATGTTCTTGAAGACGAAACTACAGTACAGCTCCTCGGACATGAATTCGAATGTGAAATTTCCATCGATACCACTGAAGAAGAACGCATAAGAATTACCGACAAAACAATCAAAGAAGAAATCAACGAAACCCCTGAAGAAAAGCTAGTGCCTAGAGCACCGATAGCAGCATTTATGGGTCACGTCGACCACGGTAAGACTAGTTTGATTGATGCAATTAGAGAAAGTAACCGTGTCGCTGGAGAAGCCGGTGCTATCACGCAGCATATAGGAGCTTTCCGTTGCCATACTTCCGTTGGTGACATTGCAATCCTTGACACCCCTGGGCACGAAGCCTTTTCAGAGATGCGTGCTCGCGGAGCCGACGTAACCGACATCGTTGTTTTAGTTATTGCTGGTGACGAGGGGCTAAAGCCACAAACCCAAGAAGCGATTCAGCATGCTAAAGCTGCTGGAGTCACTATTATTGTTGCTATCAATAAATGCGACAAACCGGGATTTGATGCCGATAAAGTTTACAGACAGCTTTCAGAAAATGACCTTCTCCCTGAGCCTTGGGGTGGTAGCACAATTACTGTTAACTGCTCAGCCGTTACTAAAGAGGGTATCCCTGAACTACTTGAAATGCTTGCTCTTCAAGCTGAAATTTTAGAACTCAAAGCTAATCCGACAGCTCGTGGCCGTGGTGCAGTAATTGAATCTGAAATGCATAAAGGAATGGGAGCAATTGCTACAATTCTTGTCCAAAATGGAACACTTAAGCATGGCGATGCCCTTGTCTTCGATCAATACTGGGGTCGTGTAAAAACCATGCGCGACGAACATGGTCGCTCCATAAAAAAAGCTGGCCCATCATCTCCTGTAGAAATAACTGGCCTTTCAGGCCTTCCCTCTGCTGGGCAAGAGTTCATTGTAGTTTCCAATGAAAAGGAAGCACGTGATATTGCTGAAGCAAGAGCTGAAATCCTACAAAATGCGCAACAAAAACGTCGCCCTGTTTCTATCGAAAACCTACTTACGGAATCGGCTGAAACAGCGAAAAAGATCCTCAATGTCATCTTACGTGCAGACGTACAAGGATCGCTTGAAGCTCTAAAAGTTGCCCTTCAGAAGATCGAGTCTGACAAAGTTGATATCAATATCATTTTTACTGGTGTCGGAGAAATTTCAGAGTCAGATGTACAGTTAGCAGCCGCTTCAAAAGCTGTCATCATTGGATTCCATACTGGAATCGAAAGTCATGCTGAACCTCTAATCAAGCAGTATGGAGTACAGGTTAAATTACACGATGTAATTTATCACGCTATTGACTCAACAAAGGTCATGATGGCAGGTACACTCGATATGCTTGCACAAGAAGAAGAAAGAGCGAAAGCTGAGGTGATTGCAACATTTAAATCCTCACAACATGGTGTTATCGCTGGGTGTTTGATCAAAGACGGTAAAGTTAACAGAAATCACCATCTCAAAATTATTCGCGATGGAGAACAGGTCTGGAAAGGTCCTATCAACTCTCTAAAGCGTCATAAAGACGATGTTAAGGAAGTTGCAAAAGGGCTTGAGTGCGGAATCCTACTATCAACTAACGATATTCAAGAAGGTGATATTCTTGAAATATTTGAAATCGTATATATAAAACAAGAACTGTAAGTATTACTATATAAAATGGCTATTAAAAGAACTGATCGACTCAACTCTCTTCTTAAGGAAGTGATTTCTGAAGTCATTACTAAAGAAGTTAAAAATCCAAGTATTAGTGAATTCATCACGATAACTCGTGTTGAAGTCACTAAAGACTTACACTATGCGAAAGTCTATTTTAGTGTTATTGGAGATGAAAAAGTAAAACAAGAAACCTTTCATGCCTTAAAGTCTGCTTCTGGATTCATTGCAACTAAAGCGTCTAAGAAAGTGCGTTTACGTTTTTTTCCGTCACTGACATTTAAATTTGATGACACTGTTGAAAAGCACGTAAGAATCAGTGAAGTTCTTAAAGAAATTGAAGATGAAAGACAAAATAGAGCAACAAAAGATTCTGACTGTGAACACTCCGAAACAACCTAACACCCCAAATGATGTAGCTACAGAAGGAATTCTACTCGTCAATAAACCAAAAGGGAAAACAGCATTTAGCTTAGTCGCTGTCCTAAGAAGAATTCTTGGAGTACGAAAGATTGGCCACGCCGGCACGCTCGATCCCTTTGCTACTGGCGTTATGGTTATGCTTATTGGCAAAAAATTTACACGTTTGTCAGATAAATTTCTTAACGCTGACAAAGAGTATATTGCGGAAGTCAAACTTGGAGTTTCTACAGATTCTTATGATTGTGATGGTGAGGTCACAGCAGAGTCCGACTACGTTCCCACTCAAGAAGAAATTGATAGTGCAATAGCCAAATTCCAAGGAATGATTGAGCAAGTACCTCCAATGTTTTCTGCAAAAAAACAAAATGGAAAAAAGCTATATGAATTAGCACGACAAGGAAAAACTGTAGAAAGACCGCCTGTCAAAGTTTTTCTCGAAACACATTTTATTAGCTACAGCTACCCTACTCTCAAAATCCACGTTACCTGTTCAAAAGGCACATATATTCGATCTATTGCTGATGAATTAGGAAAAATATTGAGTTGTGGTGCACATTTAACAAATCTTACAAGAACACGAAGTGGTACATTTCGATTAGAGAAATGCATAGATGGAGCTCTCCTTTACTCTGATGAAACAAATAGCCAAGAGATAAAAGAGAGTATAATACCATCTGCACATGAGCACTTACTTTAATTTACATGAGTTAGAAGCTAAAGCCTATAAACCTGTCGTTTTGACTTTAGGGATGTTCGATGGTGTCCATCGCGGTCATCAAAAAGTCATTCAAACAGCAAAAAAAATGGCTTTAGATAAGGCTACGGAACTCTTAGCTGTCACTTTCAAATCTCATCCTATTAAAATCCTCAAACCTGAAACAGATGTTTTTCATATTTCCCCTTTCCGGCAAAAAGTCGAGTTACTTCATGAGTACGGTGTCGATAAAATTTTAGCTCTTGAATTCACTTTGGAGCTTTCAAAACGCACAGCTTTTGAGTTCTTGAATATGATCTATAAAAAACAACCTTTTACTGATCTCGTTATTGGATATGATGGAACTATTGGATCAGATCAAGAGAACAATAGGGAAAAAGTCGAAGCTGCATGTAAAAAGCTTAATGTAAATGTAGTATATGTCGATGCTGAAGAGGCCGATGGGAGACCCATCTCGAGTAGACGCATTAGAAGGCTCATAAATGAAGGCAGGAGCGAAGATGCTAAACTTCTTTTGGGAAGATAAAATCTATAAGCTTTTGTTTTGCATGCTTATATAAAAAATGAAAAATTCAATAAATGACATTCATTTTTTTCTCATCCTTATTTGCAGCTTTTTTTATTGGGATTGGGATAAAACAATCGATTTGTTTAATTTATAGATTTCTTCAATAGCCCCTTTAGATATATCCGTCTGAGTAATATCCAAAAATCGAAGGTTTAACCCTTTTTTAACAACTTCAATCACCCCAAAATCGGTAACACTAGCACAGCGTGAAAGATGTAATTTTCTAAGCTGACGGCATTGGTAAGCAAGTTCAATTATTGCAGAATCGCCCACATTCGTTTTTGAAAGGTTAACTTCTTCGAGGTAAGACTGATTCCTCGCTAATTCGATTACTGACTCATCTGTTATATCTACACATCTCTGCAGACTCAAACTTTTAAGATCTACAGAAGCCTTAGAAATCAACTCTAAATCATCCCCAAAAATATTGCATTTACCCACATCTAAATTTTCCAGCTGTTTTAAATGGGCAAGCAAAGGCCAACATGAGTAGTCAAGTTGAGTGTTGCTGCTAATCAATAAAGTATGTAAATTTGAACAGTGAAACAGTATTTTTGCTAAATTCGCAGTCGTTAGCCATGGACACATACTTAAATTGAGAGACTTAATATGTATTGGTATATCAAACAAGCGATCGCTATAGTGCTGGGTTTGGCTAATATCTACTTCTACAAGAGAAGGGCTATTTTTTAAGGCATAGCTAAATGAAGGGTCGTCAGAGAGTTCTCCATGAAAAGATAAATGTGTCACATCTTTTTTGATATCTTCAAATACATCCAGAGCCTCATCTCGTAAATTTACAAATTCCAAGGATAGACTATTGTTATCAATATTGTGAAAGATCACCTCTTTTTTCATCTTGTTAATATAATCTATGCATGCCAATTTAAGAGCATACCATCCTTCCTCATGGGATATTTTCAAAAATCGTAATGCATTCCCCTTGTGTAAATACCTAGAAAACACACTTGCGCAAAACGACACCATTCCATCCATTTCCCAGTTAGCTGCTTCTTTTAAAACTTTGAGGACGAGGTATTGATCTTTTTTCCATAGTTCCTTAATTCTACCGCTATGAATATACTCGAGAGCCGCTTCGAGAAAGACTTCAGAGCTAGATCTCAAAGTCAACGTTTTTTTCCCGGTCTCAATACACTCTCTACGCAAGATATCTAACAACAAGCTACTGTTTGTCCCTAACAACATACTATTTGCAGCTAATAATTTTTCGCCTACAACAACGGATACGTCTTTTGGTATTTGCTTATAGAGAACTTTATAATGCTCATGAATGCAATTTTTTGCGCGATTAGCAATCTCTATATCCAATATCCCTGCAAAAAAATCATTTGTCAACAATTCTAACAAACCTCGCATAAAGCTCGTATTTGCCATAGCCCACGCTTCATCCGAACATGCTTTTTCAAAAAAAACTATTAAATCAGCGGGATTATTATTTAACAAAAGCAAGATATCTTCTGCACTGCTAGAGCCTTTGATATAATCTAGATGATGTGGCAAAAGAATTGGTAAATCCATGATGATCCCAATGTTTGAACTTATCATCCTTTTATGCGATTAAGAGTATAATGACAATAAAAACCGGGGCATTACCCCAATTGTGCCCCCAAACTTGTCATAAATTGTTTCCTACTCCTTGAAAATAACGAAGTCCTTCCCAGAATCACTACAGTCCTATCAGACGTGCACAAAGAAGTTTTAGTTGCAGTTTGGGGTAACAATCGGGATCTTATACTCGATTAGTTATGCATGAAGAGAATTACATCGCCATCTTTAACAATATATTCTTTACCCTCAGCACGAGCTTTTCCAGCCTCTCTAGCGCCAACACGCCCATTAAATGCTACCATATCATCGAAACTTACAACCTCAGCACGAATGAATCCCTTTTGGATGTCAGTATGAATTTTTCCGGCCGCTTGTGGAGCGTTCATGCCTCTCGAAATTGTCCAAGCGCGCGTTTCCACTTCTCCTGTTGTCAGGTACGTTATTAAGTCGAGCATATCGAAAGATGCTTTAATCACACGTTGAAGTCCTGACTGCTCTAATCCTAAATCACCAAGAAATTCTTGCCTTTCTTCCACTGGAAGCTGTGCAATTTCTTCTTCAATTTTTGCACATACTGGGATGACCAAGCTTCCCTCTTTTTCAGCATACTCGCATACCCTTTCAACATATTTGTTGTGCATTTCAGGTAGATCGTCTTCTGAAACGTTCGCGACATATAAGATTTTCTTTTGTGTCAAAAAGGGGTAAATTTTAATAAATTCTAGTTCTTCATCGGATAACTCAAGAGAACGTACAGGAAGTTCTTTATTGAGGTGCTCTCGAATTCTTTTTAAACATTCGATTGTCGGTATGAGATCTTTGTTCCCTCTTGACTGCTTTTCAAGACGAGTAACAACATTTTCGCAAGTTTGAAGATCTGCTAAAATTAGCTCAAGGTTAATGGTTTCTATATCTCTAATTGGATCAACATCGCCTTCGACATGAACGACATCAGAAGAATCAAAGCAGCGAACCACATGAACAATGGCATCTGTTTCACGGATATTGGACAGAAACTTATTGCCCAGCCCTTCGCCCTTGTGCGCACCTGCTACTAGGCCAGCAATATCAACAAACTGCATCGACGCATAAATTAATTTTTTACTTTTAGACAAGTTTGAAAGAATTTGAAGGCGAGGATCAAATACGTCAACAATACCCACGTTTGGATCTATAGTACAGAAGGGGTAGTTTGAAGCCTCAGCAGCCACGGCTGTTAGAGCATTAAATAGTGTTGATTTTCCTACATTGGGCAATCCTACGATTCCACAGCTTAATCCTGCCATAATTTATGTTTCCTTCGTGTATCAATAATTTATAGAATTGAATTGTACCATATAAGACATATTTTCTCTAAGAAGTACTTTAACAACAGCATGCCAATCGCCGAAGAAAAAAAGGATTTGCAAAACTTCTAGACAATTATCAACGCAGTTAATAATATTTTTTTTAGACAACAACTCTTTAGAAAGTATGAATCATCTTCGATTGAGCATGTTTACCATCAACAGAAAAACCTGGGGTATTAATGAAAAATGCGATCAAGAAAACGACAACTTTTTTTTCACAGCTAGCATTTATTTCTATTGGATTTATCTTATTTTCATGTGAAAAAAATACAAACGAACCTAATCACGAAAATAAAGTCACCATATATGAAAGTAAAACAAACCAGTTATCTGGTGACGAACAAGAGGTAAATCTTTTACAGCACTTTCCACACCATCTTTACGATCGTTTTGAAATCCCTGAAATTGGAAGCTTCGACATCGATTCGCGAGTCGATATCATAAAAAATGTCATAAGAAGTCAAAACACTTGGGAGCCCGAAATCGTTGAATTACTTCACAAATATGCACGTGTAGATTCCGTTGCGATCGACTGTGGCGCACATATAGGAACACACTCTGTCTTACTATCCAAGTTAGTTGGAGAAAATGGAAAAGTCATCGTATTTGAACCCCAATCTAAGCTATTCCAAGAACTTATCAACAACCTTAAAATAAACAACTTACAAAATGTATCCGCATACAAATGTGCTGTTGGTCGATGTAATGATACCGTTACCCTAGAAAAACCCGTTATCGATAACGAAGGAGGAACTAAACTTGGAATCGGAGGTGAAAAAATTCAAATGATTCCAATAGATTCTCTTCATTTAAATAACGTTTCGTTAATAAAAATAGATGTCGAAAATCACGAATACGATGTACTTCTAGGAGCCAAAGAGACGATTTTGAACAGCAAGCCGGTAATTATTCTTGAAATTCTCGGCAACGTCTACACTCCCATTGAAAATAGAACTGAACAAGCACAAAAAATATTCGATTTACTCACTGAAATGGGTTATGAATATTCTTTCATCCCAGAAAGTTGGAGTGATTGGATTGCTATTCATAAATCTATGAGGTAATTCCATGTTAATTCGCTTTATCTTTATTTTTTTATGCATCACTCCCCTTCTCAATGCAAACTCTGAAAAACCCAAAGTTTGTCTAAATATGATTGTTAAAGATGAAGAATTCACAATCACACGTTGCTTAAACTCATTAACCCATCTAATTGATTACTGGGTAATAGTTGATACTGGATCACAAGACAACACAAAAAATGTTATCACAAATTACTTCAAAGAGAAAAAAATCCCTGGAGAACTCCATGAAAAAACATTTGTAAATTTTGAGGTAAACAGAAACCATGCCTATGAACTAGCTAAATCTAAAGCTGACTACACTTTATTTATCGATGCAGATGAATATGTAGAATCAGAAAATGACTTTATTCTCCCCGAACTCGATAAAGACTATTACAATATTATCATTAAACATTCCGGGTCAGAATATACACGTAAGTTTTTAGTCAATAACACCCTTGAATGGAAATGGACGGGTGTTCTTCACGAATATATTCATGCTAACAATGCCTTTAATAAAGCTACTTTAAAAGGTATCCAACAAATATATACATACGATGGAGTGAGATCTAGAGACCAAAAAAAATACATTCGAGATTGCGAAGTATTAAAAAAAGCTCTCATAGATGAGCCCAATAACTCCAGGTATATGTTTTATCTAGCTCAAAGCTATAAAGATGCTGGAGACTCAGAGAACGCTTTAGCTTCGTATCAAAAATTTCTAGAATTTGGAACATGGGATCAAGAAATATATTGGTCATTACTCTGGATTGCAATTCTAAAAGACAAACTAAATTATTCGAAAGATGACATTATTAATAGCTACCAAAAAGCTTTTTTCTTTCGTCCATCTAGAACCGAAGCCCTTTATTATTTGTCATGTTTTTACAGAAAAATTAATGACCATAATCGAAGCTATCAAATTGGTAAACTTGCCAATTCAATTTCCCCTAGTGAAGACATCCTTTTTGTCAATCGATGGATTGAAAATATTGGGCTTAAAATTGAACTGGCACTCTCGGCATACTGGACAGGAAACTTACTTGAAAGCGAAAAAATTTGTAATCAACTTTTAAAAGATAATAAAGCACTAGCTCCATCTTCTGAGGAATGCGTTTTAAACATCTTAAAATTTATTAGACAAAAAAAAAACAACTCTTTTCCCATAACTCCAACATCTGATCCCCCAAAAAAATTAGCTATTATAACCTACCCTACCTCTTCGTCAAGTTTTCAGTGGGACTCTAATTCAATTTCTAAGGGAATTTCTGGGTCAGAAGAAAGCGTCATTTATCTTTCTAAAGAACTATCCTCATTAGGATATATCGTAACAATCTATGGAAATCCTCCACAAAACAGCAAACACACTGCAAAAAACTGTAACCCTCGCTATGTTTCATATTCTTCAATTAATGAAATTGAAAATGATTATGACATTGCAATTGTTTGGAGAATGCCACACCTTTGTAAAGAATTAAAAAATAAGGCAAAATCGCTTTATTTATGGCCACATGACACCTTACATACAGCTGTTAACGATGAAAACATCGAGGTTCTCACCGATGTTTTTTGGTTAACAAATTGGCAGCGCCGCCAATGGGGGAATTTCAATCCTTCATTTCTAAACTTTTCAAATATATATGGAAACGGAATTCCTGAAGAAAATTGTAAAGAAGTCAAAAAGAAAAACAACCCCTATTCCTGTATCTATGCTTCAAATTATGGTCGAGGCCTAGAAATCCTTCTTGATATTTGGCCAAAAATCATCAATGAGTACCCAGAAGCCTCTTTAGACATATACTACGGATGGGAAACGTGGGGAACGTTATCAAATGAACAAATTACAACTTTGAAACAAAAAATCAACGACCTCAACCACCTCAATGTACGTGAACATGGTAAAGTCAGCCACCAAAAACTAACTGAAGCGTTTCATTCATCATCCATCTGGGCCTATCCATGTACATACCCTGAAACTTTTTGCATCACAGCACTTCGCGCACAGTCTGCCGGAGTATACCCCGTAATCATCAAACACTCCGGTTTAAAAGAGGTTGTTGAGGACGGAATGTGGTGCCAAAATAAAGAAGATTATTTGAATACACTGCTAGAAGCTATGAAATTCATTCCGAATTATACGTTAGAAAATAGAAGGAACCTCTCCAAAAAAATAAATCAAAATTTTTTATGGAAGAACATTGCCCAACTATGGCAAATGTCACGAGGTTTCCAACAACTTAACTCTACCAATGAAGGTTCGTAGTTGAAAGAAGACCTCTTTATGGTTAATTGGGGCTATTAAATGACTTTAAACAAACATTTTTTTAAGATAGCCACTAGCGTATTTGTTAGTGCATTTTTATCCTACGCAAGCCTATTTGGTAATTCCACTGAAGAAGCTTTATCCAAAATAAAAAGCTCTAACATCCATTTAATCCACAGAGAATCGTATAGCAAAGATGATGGCGATGTTTACGAAAGTATTAATAGCCTCATTAACTCCGAAAATCATGATCGTATTGAAATTGACCAACAAAAATATTTATTATATCGAGACCTACTCATTAGCTTCGATCTGCTCGACCATGAAACAATCATTGACTTTTTCAGTACTCAACAAATTCAATCCCGTGAATTAATCAACCAAATTCAAACTTTCTTTGATGACCTAGAATCGAAACGATTCCGCTGTAAAAGACCACCACAAGGCCCCCCAGGCCCCATGGGACCTCCAGGACCTATTGGTCCAACAGGAAGCGATGGTGTCATTGGACCTACCGGACCAACTGGTGATACAGGGCCTACTGGTCCGACTGGACCAACAGGAGACTCAGGTGCTCAAGGAGCAACAGGTCCCGCAGGAACTAATGGACCGACTGGTCCAACTGGAGACACTGGAGCCACAGGACCTACTGGACCACAAGGGATCCCTGGAGGTCCCACCGGGCCAACTGGACCCACAGGTGATACTGGATTAACAGGGGCAACAGGTCCCACCGGACCTACGGGTGATACGGGACTTACGGGGGTAACGGGACCTACTGGCCCTACAGGAGATACCGGACTAACAGGAGCAACAGGCCCTACTGGCCCTACGGGTGATACAGGATTAACAGGAGCCACAGGCCCCACCGGGCCAACTGGAGATACAGGACTCACAGGTGCAACGGGCCCCACCGGGCCTACAGGTGATACAGGACTCACAGGCGCAACAGGTCCCACCGGACCTACGGGTGATACGGGACTCACAGGCGAAACAGGCCCTACTGGCCCAACTGGTGATACGGGACTCACAGGAGCAACAGGACCCACCGGACCAACTGGTGATACCGGATTAACAGGCGCAACGGGACCCACTGGACCAACGGGTGATACGGGACTCACAGGCGCAACAGGCCCTACTGGCCCAACTGGTGATACCGGATTAACAGGCGCAACGGGACCCACTGGACCAACGGGTGATACGGGACTCACAGGAGCAACGGGACCTACAGGTCCAACTGGTGATACCGGACTCACAGGTGCAACAGGACCTACTGGACCAACGGGTGATACGGGACTCACAGGAGCAACAGGCCCTACTGGCCCAACTGGTGATACGGGACTCACAGGAGCAACAGGACCCACCGGACCTACTGGTGATACCGGACTAACAGGAGCCACAGGGCCTACTGGACCTACTGGAGATACCGGATTAACAGGAGCCACAGGCCCCACCGGTCCAACGGGTGATACCGGATTAACAGGAGCCACAGGCCCCACCGGTCCAACGGGTGATACTGGATTAACAGGAGCCACAGGGCCTACTGGACCTACTGGAGATACCGGATTAACAGGAGCCACAGGCCCCACCGGTCCAACGGGTGATACTGGATTAACAGGAGCCACAGGGCCTACCGGACCAACGGGTGATACCGGACTCACAGGTGCAACAGGTCCCACTGGACCAACGGGTGATACGGGATTAACAGGAGCAACGGGACCTACTGGTCCAACTGGTGATACC
>JAYZJO010000068.1:0-41650 GCA_036164375.1 Chlamydiota bacterium
TTGTTTATACTGTTTATGAATTATTTTAGTTGTTGACTAGTAGTTTTAATAAGTCATCTTTTTTCGAGTCTTTTTTTGATTTTTGCTGATAATTATCAACCGTGTAGTAGCACAGCTTTTGTAAATAGAGAGGTAACCTCTAAAAAAGATACCTTTGTAAATTTAGTTAAAGCAAATCAAGAACAAGCAGAAAAACTTGAGCTCATTTGTGAATATATTGAGAGTCATTGGGCTGATTTGATGGAAAGTGACCACTCTGATGAAGAAACCCTGTTTCGCGAAATAGTTTTTGATGATAACACATCGATTACAGTACATCCAGCGGCAGAAGAAATATGTATTTTCCTAGAAGGTCACACGAAGCTTCTTGGTGCGGGAGCCTTTAAAAAAGTCGTTAAAGGCTTAACATATAGGTCTGAGAGTGAAGTTGCTGTCGCTTTTCCTAGGGGAAAGGAATTGATGATGTATAAGTACCTTATTGATGATGGTTCTGATTCTAATTCGAGTATACATTTGCCTGTGGGTCTAGATCAATATGAAGCTCAAATTCTTGAAAAAGTTCAGGTGTGCAGAGGAGTAACAGAACTTTTCTTTATCTCTTATTTTGAAAGCAGTGATGACAAAAATCAGTCACCATTAATTGTTCAAAAATATTACAACGCAGGCACCCTATGGGATGTACAATTTACTGAAGGAGACTTTGAGCTACAAGGTATACGCATTTACCACGATCTTTTGATGGCTTTATCTGACATACATGAAGTAGGGATTGTTCATAACGACCTCCATTCAAGTAACATACTATTGGGTAAATCGATGACCTTTGAAGGGGTGACAGAAGCCGTTATTGCTGACTTTGGAATTTCAAAGGAATTGGCGGGGTTATCTGAATCCGATGCATTAAAATATAAAATGAATGATTTAAAAAGTTTGGATCTTAATATTGTTGGTGTTTTACGCTTTAAAAATAGTGTGTATTCATCGACTTTGAGAAAAATTGCCCGTTTGCTCACTAATCATATCAGCTTGAAAAGCGATGTAAAAGTTGTTTATCAGGATTTCCTTAACTTAATTGAAGTAGAGCTTAGTGAAGAGCAGTACAAATGGGTGACACAAAACGCAATGCAAAAACGACGTTTGAAGATTCATAATGGCAATACGGTCGTTTGGCGTTAATGGCAATCGACCCGTATGCGAGAAGGGGCCCTTCCGGGAGGTCTTGGACGGTCTTTTGTTAAATGTTGTAACCTTGGCTCGTGGCAATTCACTGTGGGTGTGGGTTTTTCTTTGCAGAAAAGAATTTTTTGAAGATCTAAAATTCTCTGAGAGGGGGCTTTTATCGATAGCGGTTTGGGTATTGTTGCCGACGGGTTTAATATACTGGGTGTGCGACTTAACTGGATTGTGTTGTAGTAATCGACTTCTTCTTCTTCTTCTTCTTCTTCTTCAATAATAGGATTCGGTTCTGGTACTAACTCTTTGTCGGTCTCATTACTATTTTGAAGTAGTGGAGAATATGTGGTTTCTTTGGAGTTAATATGTCTGATTACAAGAATAGCAACTACTGATATGACAAAAATGGCCGCAAAGATAAGTGTGACAGTGCAAGCAGTTATTTGTAGCCCTGTGAGCAATGCAGTACCGCCGGTGATTGCTCGCGGGATAGCCGTCACTAATGGTGTTGAAGAGGATATAATGGGGAACATAGCTACCCCCTTGTAGCATTTATGCTTGATGTTTCAAGATAGGATTTTTAGCTGCCCTTTTTTCGTCGAGGCGAGTGACCACCTGTTGGTGGGGAGCTTTTTTTACAATATCCGGATCTGTCTTGATTTCTTCAACTATTTTTTTAAGGGCATCGATAAATGCGTCGAGCGTGTCTTTTGATTCCGTTTCAGTCGGTTCGATCAACATACATTCTTTAATGATGAGAGGGAAATATACCGTAGGGGCGTGGTATCCGTAGTCAAGGAGCCTTTTGGCGATATCGTAAGCTTTGACCCCTTTGTCTAAGTAATTATCAGCCTGGACGACAAATTCATGCATGCAGGGTTGAGAAAAAGGAACAGTAAAGAGCTCTGCAATCTGACATTTTAAATAGTTAGCGTTAAGGACTGCCTTTTCAGCAATCTGACGAAGGCCAAAATGACCATGAAGCATTAAATATAAATAAGCGCGAAGGTAAACGGCGAAATTTCCTCCAAACGTTGAAATATGGCCAATACTTGTCTCATTACTCCATTCCATTCGATAGTGGCTGTCGTCTCGATACACTCTTGGTACCGGTAAGAAATCTTTGAGTTTATCATTACAGAGAACAGGGCCAGATCCAGGTCCTCCGCCACCGTGTGGGGTGGAAAAGGTTTTATGGAGGTTAATATGCATGACATCGAATCCCATGTCACCCGGGCGAGCAACGTTGAGGATAGGGTTTAAGTTCGCTCCATCGTAATAGAGAAGTCCGCCATTTTCATGTATAATTTTTGAAGCTTCGAGGATGTTTGGACTAAATAGTCCAAGGGTATTAGGATTCGTTAACATGAGCCCTGCTGTTCTTTCAGAAGCAACTTCTTTTAACTGCTCTATGTCGAGATCTCCATTCTCGTTTGTTCTGAGCGGTACCGTTTTGAATCCGGCTGTTTTCGCTGTCGCAGGATTCGTGCCGTGAGCATTATCGGGGATTAACATTTCGGTTCGAGCGGTATCGTTGCGACTGCGATGGTAGGCAGCGATCATTTTTATTCCAGTAAACTCTCCTTGCGCTCCGGCATTTGGAGTCAGTGTTCCCGCTGTCATTCCACATACTTTGCACAACTCTTCGATAAGTCTATAGGCGATTTCGAGGTTGCCTTGAACTGTTTCTTGTGGGGCTAGTGGGTGGGTGTTTGTAAACTCCGGCATGGCAGCAACCATTTCATTGACTCTGGGGTTTAGCTTCATTGTGCAGCTACCAAGAGGATAGAAGGTTGTGTCGATTCCCATGTTTTTTTTGGCTAGATTGCTGTAGTGACGCGTGATGTCTAACTCGGAAATTTCGGGAAGGTCTATTGAACATTTTCTAGATAGTGACTTGTTGGGAAGAAATTGCTCGAAGGCACTGTGGCTTTTTGGTAAGCTGTAAGCGTGTTGTTTCTTTTGTGACTTTTCAAAAATTGTTTTCGCTTCTTGATTCATCTTTTTACCTTTGTTTACAGATTGTTTCTACTGTCTACGATTTCGTGACAGGCACAGCACCTAAAGCTTGTTTCATTGTTGCAATGTATTGATCTAACTGTTCTTTACTTTTTGTTTCTGTTACCGCTATTAAAAGGGATTGACTATGCTCGGAAAAATATTTTCCGAGGGCAAGGCCTGGTTCTATTCCATTTCTACGGAAAACAGGTAATATCTCATCGAGAGGTTGGTCTAGACGAATAGCAAATTCATTAAAGTGAGGCTTTGAGTTATAAACTGTGATACCATCAATCTCTTCGAGAGCTTTTTTTAGGTATGACGCTCTTTGGAAATTAGTCATTGCCAGTTTATGAAGGCCTTCAGGTCCATACCAAAGCGTTGTTATGAGAGTCGACAGTGCGCAAAGAGCCTGGTTTGTACAAATATTGGATGTTGCTTTTTCCCGTCGAATATGTTGTTCTCGCGCTTGGAGTGTAAGGACAAATCCTCTCTTATTCTCGGTATCCACTGTTTCGCCGACGATTCTTCCAGGCATTTGACGTACATACTTTTCTTTACACGCAATGTACCCTGCATAAGGCCCGCCAAACTGTAGTGGTATCCCTAAGGGCTGGCATTCACCAACAGCAATGTCAGCGCCGAGTTCGCTAGCTGTCTCATAGAGAGCGTAGGCTAGTGGGTTGGCGCAGATAATATTTAAAGCTCCTGCAGCCGAACTTTTTGTGAAAATGTCGTGTGCGTCATCTATCGATCCGAAAAAATTGGGGTATTGGATCAAGACTGCTGCTGTTTTGTCGTCGAGATTTTTATCTATAAAATCTTTGTCGAGGATTCCTTCAGCGTCGATAGGAATGGTGACGATGGTAACCTCGTGATTTTCTAGGTATTCGTCGATCACATCGCGATAATGTGGGTGAAGAGATCCGGCAACTAAAACTTTAGTTTTTCCTTTTTGCTGACGCAGAGTCATGAGTATGGCTTCGGCACATGCTGATGAGCCGTCATAAAGCGATGCATTAGCAACATCCATGTTTGTAATGGCGCAAATAGATGATTGAAATTCAAAAATAATTTGTAACATCCCCTGAGAGGCTTCCGCTTGGTAGGGGGTATACGCTGTTAGAAGCTCCGATTTTTGGCAGATGGCTTGCGCAAGAACAGGAACGTGGTGTTCGTAAGCACCGGCTCCTAGATAATTTTCCATCGCATAAGCCGTATTTTTTTTGGCTAGCGACCTCATGTGTTGAATGCCTTCGAATTCAGAAAGACCATCGTCAATTTTAGGCGCATCCATATATATTTCACTAGGAATGTCGCAAAAGAGATCTTCGATGCGATCGACACCGATCAATTTGAGCATTTCTAGAATTTGAGGTTCTTCGTTTGCAGTGAAATCCATAAGACTAACCTAAAGTAATAGTGTTTAATATGATAAAAAAGAATTTCTATCTTATTTACTCTTTAATAGTGAGCTTCCAAAAGAAAAGGATACTATTTTTCGGAATTCGTTCCAACGGAAATATTGCCTTTTGAGAGAGGGAATTTAACGTGAAAAGTAGTCCTTGATTTTCACCGATGAGGTGTTCGTTTCGTGAATTTCAACGATAATAGCGATAAGAGGGGGGAGCAACTCGATCGTCTCTCATAGATCAAAATTTTTTCGTTAGTTGATAATTTTTTTAGTCTAGCTTTTCAGGTTAGAGAATTTTTTTTCACGATTATCGTTCGTATCGTTATATCGTTTTCATCGTTAGGAGATTAAAATGAGAATTGATGCATCTTTGTTTGGTGAACTTCAACGATAATAACGATAAAACGATATTAACGATAAGAAGGGAGATACCCAGGAACTCGACAGTCTCTCATAGATCAAAATTTTTTCGTTAGTTGATGATTTTTTTAGTCTAGCTTTTCAGGTTAGGGAACTTTTTTTCACGATTATCGTTCGTATCGTTATATCGTTTTCATCTTTGAGGTTTTTTAAGTTTTCCATTTCATTCATGTGTTGATTCAAAGGTAATCAAATGCTCTAAATTTTTTAGAAGATCTTGAATAAAGTACAACAAAGAGGTGTCATATTTTTTACAAGATCTTGAGAGATGATGTTAAGTGATACTTAAAAATGATTTAAGCGAACTTTGACTCGTAAGTGGCCCTATCCATGAGGTCAGCAACTTCTTGAGGGTTGTCTATTTTTATTTTAAAGAGCCAGCCATTGTCTTCAGCAGATTCGTTTACAAGTTCTGATTCGTCATTTAAAACTTCGTTGACTTCGACGATCGTGCCAGTCACGGGCGAGTATACATCTGCAGCTGCTTTTGTGGACTCCAGCACGGCAGCTTCGTCTTTGGCATTGATTTTTTTCCCAACTTCAGGGAGTTCGATAAATACGATATCGCCTAGTTCATGTTGTGCGTGGTCGGTGACTCCGACGGTACCGATATCTTCAGAAACTTTAATCCATTCGTGTGTTTCAGTAAATTTCATTGATTAACTCCTTACTTCTCAGATTTTCCAGGGGTGTAAAATGGTAATTTTGTTATTTTGGCTTGGCACGGCTTATTGCGAATCATAATCGTCACTTCGTCACCTTCACTGAGAGAGTGTTCGACGAGGAGGATGGCAATGGATTTGCCGAGGCTTGGCGAGTGGGTTCCCGATGTGACGTATCCAATTTGTTTGTGATCTTGTTTGACTATGTAGCCTTCGCGCGCGATCCCTTTATCTAAAAGAATAGCACCGTAGGCGTGTCTCTTTTTAGGGGAATTTTCTAGTTCAAGAAGTGCGTCTTTACCGATAAAATCCTCTTTATTCATTTTGACGGTCCAGGCTGAAACACTTTCAGTTGGAGCAATTGTGTCGGTAAGTTCATGGCCGTAAAGAGCGTAGCCCATTTCTAGGCGCAGTGTATCGCGCGCGCCGAGTCCGACGGGCTGAATGCCTAAATCTTTTCCTTTGTCTAAAAGAGTGTCCCAAAGCTCTGTGAGGATGTCATTGGGAGCATAAAGTTCAACCCCAGCTTCTCCAGTGTATCCTGTTCTAGAAACAATAAGAGGGGTGTTATTAAATGTTGATGTCATAAAGCGGAAAGCTTTTAAGTCGACAGTATCGGGCATCAGCTGATGAATGAGCGTGAGCGCTTTGGGCCCTTGTACGGCGATGATACCTTCATCATCGTAGCGATTTGACAGGGTGACATCGAAATTTGTAGCGTGTAATGTTAAGTGCTCGTAGTCTTTAAAGCGATTTCCAGCATTGACGATGATAAAAAATCGGTTCGCATTTTCTCTGTAGATGATGACATCATCGATACATCCGCCGAAATTATTGGTAAGTACTGTATATGTCGCTGTACCATCTTTTTTTTCCATTATTTTATTTGTCGATAGACTATCGAGAAAAATTTCAGCTTGAGGCCCTTCAACGCATACCCTGCCCATATGCGAAACGTCGAAGATTCCGATATGATTTCTTACCGCTTGGTGTTCCTGTAAAATTCCGGCATATTGAACGGGCATTTCCCAACCACTGAAGTCCACAATCCGCGCATTGAGAGCTTTGTGTTTTTCGTAAAGAGGTGTTTTCATTTTTGTTTCCATTATACTAACCTTATACTACTCCAAAGGGAGGGTTGTTGTTCAATACGGTACTCATCACTGGTGGCACTAAAATGTTGGGATGGTCCATTGGTGCGGTTTACTCTGTAGGTGAAGCCGATTCGATCAAATTGCTTTGGATCATATCCATATAAACATTCCGATGAAATAAAAATTTGCATTTCATAGGAGTTATTTTTTAGTCTTGTTTTGACTTTAAGTTGTTGTGGGTCGCACATCGGGTGGCTCTCATCCGTGCGAAAGCGCGTAATTTCTCCACATTGATGTCCCGACATGGCTTCAGGGAGGAAAAAAAAGTGATGGCAAAAGCGGGTATTGTATCCGGAGGTCTTGACATCGCGAGTGTCGATGAAAATTTCTAAGCTATCTCCTTTTGTGATATCAGGGTATGTTGCATGGAGATACTCTTGATTTACAGTGACATTGAAGTGGATACCTTCAGCTGCCCAGGCCATATAGATATCAGCAAAAGGGTCGTCGTTACAGAGTTCTGCAACGACGGGTAGCATGTATTTTTTTTTATCTTTTCCGAACGCATTTTGCGTATAGCTATGACATTCGTGGTTTAGTTGGAAGAAATTGATTGGGGAAAGCCCAGAAAAATCGTTATCAACCATATTTGATATTAGCTTTCCTCTTCAGGTAGATTTTTAAATCTAGTGTTTAAATATTCCAAACTAATGGCACCTTTTTTATTCATCATAGTAATAAATTTTGTTGCTAGAGTACGCTGTGCGTCGCCAGCAAGGAGGTGGTGGATGGTTTCCACTTGATTTGCAAGATTTTCTTGCGTTTCACTGTTTTCTGTGGATTCGACTTGGAAGAAGTACAAGTCACCATTTCCAGGTGTATATACTTTTGTCCAGTCATCTTTATTCATCGCTAAAATTTCGGTCTTGTCGAGAGTGCCATCGCGGCTGCTGCGTTTTGTTTCGAATGGTTTGGGATTAAATGCCCATTGTTTTTCAAGGGGCTGGCGAGCTGCAAGCTTATTGTTTTGTGAGCTTTCATTCGATTGGGATTCATCAGCACTTGTTTTATTTTGTGCAAATTGTGTACGGGTATCAACTGCGTGTTTTAGTAGGCGCAGTGAGGAAGCGCGAGCGAGTGAAAGCTTGCTTTTATCGTCAGGAGAAAATGCAGCGATATAGTGATCGCCAATTGCTTTGACTAAGTCATTATAGTAGTGTCCAGCGACATTGTTCGATACCTCGGAAAAATTCTTCCAGCTTTTATCGGCATTTTGATATTCCTGAGGATATTTACTTCGTATTTTTTCGTAGTGATTCATCATTTTAGCTTCGACCATCGTATCGAGTACGCCGCTGCTGTTAGCTTCAGCGTAAGTGACTATTTCAGGATTCTCTGATCGGTCGAGGACGTTAATGCGGTAGTAGTGTGATCCATCTGCGCTGTAGATGTTGAGCTTTCTACTATTTTCGGGCTTGTCGAGTAAGTCAAATAGCGCAGTTCTATCTTTAACGCCTTTGATATAGATCTCGCCGCCGCTTAAAGGAATATTTAAAGTCATCGTTTTTGGAATAGAATTATTGAGGGCTTTTTCTATCCACTCGGGATGTTTATCGACGATTTCGCTGCGCGCAAATGTGGCGATTCGTGAACGTGTCGAGTTGTCGAGTGCATTGAGTGCAGCGTTTCTTTCCTCTTTATTTTTTGCTTTTGCTAAAGCAAGTTCAGGGAATTGCTTTTCTAGTGTTTTCCAGTTGTTTTCTTCTGTTTCCCAATTCCACATTTCTTTAAGGGCTACTTTAGACTCGAGATCTTTTTTAGACACTTCGGAGATGTCTACGAGGTAGCGCTTTTGAACGAGCTCTGGAGTTGTTTTGGCAACCTGTGCAGGAGTTTTAAAACTTTTTGGCATGTTGAGCCTGTCTTTTGCTAGAGCGGGGCGGTTGCTGATTCCATCTAGATAAGTTTCAAATTTTTGTAGAGAGCTTCCTTCACCAAAGTGTAATTCTTGTGGAAGTTGGTAAAGGGTGCCTGTAACGCCTTCTTGGGAGTAGTCATTATAAGCTTGGAATGTGAAGGGGTCAGCAAAAACGGAGTTGCCTACATCTTGATAAAGTCGACGAAAGAGAAGGACCTTTTGCCATATGTTTACAGCTTTTGTTTGGTCTAATCCCATGCGACGCAGCTGCTCTTTCATGTATTGATCTACATTGGCAACATTCATTTGCGGGCTATTTTGGTTCTCGTTAAAACTTGAAGATGCGTTACTGATAAGGTCTGTTAGTGCTTCCCCTTTTGTAACTACATATCCATGTTCTTTTGCGATGATTGAGCTGTTGATAATAAATTCAGCGATAAGACGAACCATGCGTGGTCCAAACCAGTCTTCGGCTTTGTGGTATCCAAAAAGAGATAAGTCGGCATAATCTAAATTTTGATCATGCTGGAGCCAGTTGTACTGCTTTTCTTGCATTTTTAGCATGTGACGAAGAAGTTGTGGCGGAAAGCGGCGTTGTCCTAAAAATAGTTTAACGCGAGCGTCAAAGGCTGCGCTATCAAGAGGGTCTTTTGCATTTTTCAGCGTAGTAAAGCTTTGGGTCATTCCCGGTACAAAATATTTCCAAGCTGAATCAGTACTGATGAATTTAGCTTGAGGGTGAGAGTATAATGTATAAAGCTTTTCTTTAGTTAATTTTTCTTTAAGGTCAGGGTTGATATCGTCGGCGAATCCTTTAACAAGAACAGAAGCAATTCCATTTTCAAGAAAATCTTTTTTGATGACGCCATCATTGAAAAAGTTTGGTCCCCAAACTCCTCCGTAATTTCGCTTTTCTTCGCTGTCGGTTCCAATAAAATTAACGAACTGTTCGAGTTCAGATCGCGTGATGGATGTTCCATCGATAGCAACAAAAGCGACGGGATCTTCATAACTTGAACTTTGCATACTGCTGTATGTTCCAAAAAATGAAAAAGAAATAACAATAACGAAAGTGATAACAATAAAGATATACTGTTGGTATTTGCGAAATACATGTAACATTTAACAATCCCCTAGAGACTAAATTACCGGTTTAATTGGCTATGGTATCAAAATTTTTCGAATCAGGAAAGGTAAAAAACTTTGTAAAAAATAATTTTCTGGCTCTTAAGCTAGCTTATTGGTAAAGAGCGCAGGGGCTTATCTACTCCTCACCGATGAAGCTCCAATAGGGATGGGAAGTATCTTTAACATAGCTGTTGGATTTTGGATCGAACACCATGATAGGGTCGAGGTTTTCACCATACCTCACCTTGAGATAATCCTCTATTCGATGGGGAACTGCGACATTGATCCCGTCAAAATGTGCTCTTTGTAATGGGAAAATAGTGTCAAAAGAAACGGGTACGGTGTACTTGCGTTCGCGGTTTCTCCACTCTTCAGTCATGAATATGTTGTCTTCATTTGAGATGACGTATGTCAAAGATTTATTATTTGGATCGACTTTATACACGTAGATATCAATTAAAACATCGGTACCTCTAGCATATACTTTTAAAGAGGTTTTGGCCTTGTCGCGACTCGACCAGTCTTGTACAGCGTACTCTTTGGGGTTTAACTCATTAAGTGCGCGCTTAACATTATCAAAATCGGGTTGTAATATAGCGATATCGATGTCGTTATCCCAGGGAATAATTCCTTCATATCTATACGTTCCTAAACATGTTCCACAGTCGACCCAATAGGGAATCTGTTTACTTTCTAATAGGGTAATGACATCTAGAAGAGCCTCTTTGTCGCGAGATAAGTGCTTTTCATCACCTGCTCTCCTGGAAAATCCAGCAGTGGGTGCTTGGGATCCAATCGTGATATCATCATTAACACGTATTCCAATCGTTTGATACAGCTCTTTATTGGATTTCACAGTTGTGCTTGCTATAGATTTTTCGATCGCTGTGTGTCGATTTCGTGTGCTTTCTGTTAGAAAGGCGAGTCCTTTAAATATTGTTCCCCAGGTGAGGCTTGAAGGTAAAAGCAGTATTGCTCCTATAGTGTTAGTTTTCCAGGAGCTATCATAATCAAACTTATGGGTTAGCCTGTAGGGGACCTCTTGATCGTCAGTAGGAAAGGCTACTTGACCAACAAAAAGATAGTGACAAGGAGTTAGAGCGCTATTTCCTAGTAACTCAAAACCTTCAGCATCATAAGCGGCCGTGTTGAGAAAAATATTTCCACAGAGGATATGGTAAAGGTTGACGAGGGGGAGTCCGAAGTATAGGACTAGCTTGTAAAAAGCTGTAAAATTGTGCGTCCAAGTCATAAACACCTGCCTACTTAAATGGGGTTGTTAGAAGCTACTCACTTATATCATCTTATTATCTTGATTTTTTTTTTACTATACCCTAATCAAGTAGAAAAAAAGTTTTTACAATTCGACTCTCCACAAGAATCACATTTTTGTTATGGTATAATTCTCATATGTCGAGTGAATAGGGTAATCATTCATCGACATTAACATTACAGACAGGAGGAAGTTTATGAGAAAACATGTTATTTTTACAATGTTAGCGTTGATCGCAAGTACAGCACTTTTGCAGCGGCCTTTATTAGGAGTAGGTGTCAATATCATTACCGGTGATGGAACAGTTCAGTCTTTAGATGTAGATCCAGAAACTTCAATTCGAGAGCTTTTATCCTTTGTTCAAACGAAAGGCCAAAATGTCCATTTTGAATTTTGGGATACTAGTATTGATGGTGATGATGAACTGGTGTGTAAAGCAAAACAGTTGCGCGACTATTATGCTCCAGTTACAGCAGAAATTGAGGAGGATATGAAATTTATCGTTATTACACTGGGTAATGAACCTCTCCTCAAACTTAAAAAGTATAAAGATGATCTGAAAAAAGCTGGAGATCGTCTTGATGAAGTACACCCGCTTCATTTTTGGAGGGTGATTTTTACTGATGAAAAGGCTACATCTGCAATGCACAACATCAAACGTAGAAAGAAGGTTTGGAAGAGTTTTATTAAAGGGATGGGTCAAAGCTTAGAAGAAGCATGTGATCGGGACAACCTTAAAACTGAGTACCTTGAAGACTTTGCAAATAAGGTTGATATTGATGTAAACGTAATCACAAAGCCAATTCAAAAACGTGATTGGTCGGAATTTGCAAAGCAGCTACTCATTAATGTATCTAGAAATGGTAATATCGATAGATATGATCAATAGCTGTCATTGACAAAAAAAAGGTTTAATTTAAAAATTAAATTTTATTAGTGGTGGCTTCCGCTGACACTAGAGCGGGAGCCATATGGTAATGACTATAATGCTAAATAAATCTCTACGTAAGACAGTTTTTTTTATCATCACTTTAGTGTGTTTTAACACTTGTGCTGATGCCCTTCTTTCGTTTCGTGGCCCTCATCGCATTTCTCTTGGGCCGGAATTTTACTTTATGCAACGCAATAAAGAGGGGGGAAGTAAGCAGCGTGGATTTCTCTACGGAGGACGCTTCACTTATGATCGAATTAGACGTAGCGCTCTATATTGGGGAATTGATGCCATGTACGCTGCGGGAAAACTTTGTGGACATAACTCCTTAAGTGAGCATTTACGCTCTAGAAAACGCGATTCTTCTATCGAAGGACATTTTGGATATACTTTCAAAAAGACGATAGGGTGTAGTTATTGGCTTACCCCTTATGTTGGTGGTGGATATTTCGAAGGAACTAATCGATTCGTTGCTCCCTCACCAATGCAATATAAAATCACTAATCGCTTCCCATATATTTTAGCTGGGTTTATTTCTCGGGTAGACTTTAAGAATGGTTTAGGAGCAGGAATAAATTTTAAAGCACAGTATTCGATAGGAGCTTGTAGCAAAATTACTGAAGATCCCGATCCTGAAGTTGACAATTCAAGACTTATTATCGAAGATAAGTTTTCTTATGAAGTAGACATTCCTCTCTACTATAAAACGTGCTATAAAGAGAAAAAAGTAGAATTAAGCTTTTCTCCATTTTATCGATTTCGACACTATGGGGCTCATGAAAATCATCCTTTTGATTTTATAGACACGCGCTTTCATATTTATGGAGCTCGTCTGATGTTTGGGATTTATTTTTAATAGTTCGTATCGTTGAAAAGTACGACCTTAAAACCTGTCAATCACGCTAGACAAACGTACTCTAACAAATGATTTGGATATAGATGCTGAGTAAAAATGGTAGCGTATCTTAAAATAGTGTCGAATATAATAGAATTACAAATCTCTAAATTAACCAACGTGCGAAAAATCTGTGATAATACATTTTTACTTTCAGAGTCTGTTGTGTAAGGTGAGTAATAATAGAGCTTCTCGAACGAGTTTAGCCTTTAGTCTTCTTTTTGGTTTGTATTTTTCATCTTGCACAGCAGCTGTTGCGTGTGTTACCATTTCCATGCAATTCAATTGCTTTTTCTAAAATTTATAAAAGGAATGTGTATGGTTTTTTTTCCAAAAAACGAGTTGTACTATAGTGAACATTATACTCAACCTAAATATGAGGCTATAAATTCTAGCTATAGGTTTAATGGGAAGTATATTCGAACGGGGGCATGTGAGTACCTAATGGATGATGCTGTTCATGTAATACTTTCAAGGCCTATAGAAGAAATGAATTTTGTTGAAAAAAAATGGTCCAAAGCTGAATGGACAAACAGGGCTTTTTCTTTAACTTCAGCGGGTATTGGAATTTTTACATTTTTTTATCTCAGAGCTAATTTCTGGGGCCTTTATCCCATTCGGGAAGGAGCACTTAAGTTGTCTAATGTTGTTGTAAACGGGGCATCTTGTAAATATTTTTACACGCGCTCCAAGAAAGCGCATGAAGAAATGCAACAATGGAGAAATCCACTTCCTGAAATAGCAGATTTGAGGATAAAATGCGGTGACGAAAAAAAAGGATTCTTACATGTTGATAAGAGTAATTTGCAAGGTAGTATAGTAACTCCTTCAGAGACTGCTGAGATTTATCGAAAATCCATGAGACATTATTCGGACCTCTTATTAGAGAACAAAGATTATTCGGTAGAAGATGTTAAAAGCTTTATTGATATTACATCGGATTCAGAGAATCATCTTTGTAAGATTTCTAGTCGTTATAGTTGGAGTGCCTGTTGTCATTTGTCGGATTCGAGTTACCATACTTCCAAGAAGTTTAAAAAATTTGTAGAGTTGGATCAGAAAAATAAAGTTCGAGAAGATTTTTTAAAAGATTTCGATCCAAATAATGTTAGGCAAGAAGTGTACGATCATAAGCAATTCCTAAAAAATTTCATGCAAAAAGAAATAGAAGATACCTTTGATTGTTGGGTGAAAGCCGTAAATTCTGCAGAGCTTTACTGACAGTTGTAGAAAAAGTTAGCGGAGTTTTATTTTGGTTGTAATGATGATAAAATAAAACCTGGGTTAGTGTCCACAATCACTAAGCATGTTTGTGGGTATTAGTTTACTGAAAGCTCAAATTGTGGGGTTTGTCCTACATTTCTATTGATAACTGTCATCGATGCTCTCTCTAGAATTACGCTCCACTCAGGATTAAACGATGTCTCCACTTCACTTTTTAAGCTGTCAATTAAGGCTACGGTATAGAGGCCACCTTTTCTTGTTCCCCATGCAAAATCACCAGGCATAGAGCTTGAAACTTTTATACTGCCTGTAGTGTTTAGAAATAGTTGGTAGTAGTTGTTTTGTACATCCGGCTTAACATAGCTGAGGAAGTGTTTTGAGCGTTTAATTAATGGTGGAGCATGTTCATCAGGTAAAACATTATTGCAGCAGTCTGCAATTGCAAGCATGAGGCGCGGATTTTTTTCTTCGATAATTTTTGTGACATCGTGAAAGTCGATACCGACATTTTCAGGAGTGAGAAAAAGATTTGGCCATATATTTTCAGTTTTCGAGTGCGTTCGATATCCATGACCAGAGAAAAAGATGAATACTACGTCATCACTTTCGATATTTGTATCTTTAAGCCACTGTAAGATGTCACTATTGACATCTCTTCCCGAGAAGATCTTTTCTTTGAGTGTCAGATCAGTATGTGTTGCAATGGTATTCATTTCGTTGCGTATTGTATTTATATCAGCTTCTACGGAGAATCCAATTTGATAGGCTGTAGTGTCACCGATGATAATGGAGTGAAGGTTTGCAGCATCGACTTTTCCCAAGAAAATAGAGCACGATAAAATAAAAAGGAAGGCGACGGCAAATGTACGCCTAAATATGATTGGGGTTGACTTCATAGGATTTTCCTCTGTTAAAGCTTTTCCTGGTATTTACTTAGGATAGACATAATAGAGTCAAACGCCGGGTCAATATCAGCTCTTACTGAGCTTGATTGTTCATCAATGACCTCTATTTGTTTACATGTTGGGCTTAGCAAGATGGTTACATTCGTTTCTCCTTGAAAATCAATGGCATATTCAGGGATAAAGAGGCAACTTTTTGTCAAATCAAACATGTAGCTGTCGTTGTTTAATAAAATATTTTTTAAGTCCTTTGCGTCCTGGTCACTAATTGTAACTCGTTCATTTTCAATTTTATACTTCGAGGGGAGTTTTGGTGTAACCTTGATAAGAAGGGAGTAATCAGACTCTACGACTTTGTCGATGAATGAGTTACCTAAATGTTTTCTTACTAGGTCCATTTTAGGTTGGGGCATATCTTCTTTTTCGTAATCTGAGTTGCACGCCACAGTAAAGAGAGCACCTAGGCAACAGATGATAGTTAGTAAGGTATTTCGTCGGAGCATCGTTTTTCCTTGTCTGTTCTTAAAGCTTTAGTTTGCACTTTTTATATTATTATTCAATTTATTGTTTGTGTTTTTAAGTTGCTGATACAGAGCTTATTAATAATTGTTTAGATCGTAAGTTTAGCATAAGCATGTTAAGTGAATGTTAAGAGATGAGTATAATTTTATTTTACCTTTGTAGAGACTCAGCAAGGAGGTTTCGGAGTGTTTTACGGGCGTTTTGAAGGGTGTCTGTTGATATCTCATCTTTTAATAAAGTGTAGCTACATGACTCCATTGCTTTAAGTATTTCTTCTTTCTGAATTAAAATATTATTTAATAGTTTTTTTGGTGGTAATGCTAAAGAAATAGAACCTTGATGGAGAAAGCCATGTTTTGTACGTCTTTGAGCGGCTCCACCAACTTTTTTTCCATCAATCATGACGTCATAAACTGTTGGTTTTGCCATACAGAATTTATTTGAAAGGGGGTCTGGTTTGAAGTTAGCTCTTGAAAAAAGATTAGCCCCTAAGTGTTCTCCTGTGAAATTGTGGATGGCTTCGATGACTGCGCGGTTAATCAATGCATAGTTATCTAGCGTATTTAGTGAATAGGATGGGTGACATGCCGGGACAATTACAGAAAAGGCAAGGTCGGTTAGGTGAAAAATGATTCCTCCACCTGTTGGGCGCCTTCCTAGATTTAACCCGTATTTTTTTACTTGAGAGAGGTCTAGGAAATCTTCTGGTTTTGAAAAATATCCGTATGTTGCACATGGGCCTTCCCATTCGTAAAAGTGTATCGTAGGGTTTTTTAGGTTTGAGGCATCGTTAAGGAGAGCTTGGTCGATATCCATATTTTTTTGAGCTGATGCACGCCCTGTATCAATGACTTCCCAGTTTCTCATGGTTATTTAATTCCTTAATTGTTGTTATATCGTGTATTAGTGAAGCTTCCATTGTCCACTCCCAAGTTGCTACATTGAATGTTCCGAGGTAATTTGTTTCTGTATGGAGGGTATAGTCGAGAGCGTTTTTTCTGTTCCACGTAACTTCTCCGTTGAGATCCCCGTAGAGGGACAAACCTACGGTTTCTTGTGAGTCTTTATTGAGGGTTACTTCGACTCCCATATTGTATTTTTCTTCTTCAATTTGTCCTTTGATAGTAGCAGTAATCGTATCGTCGGTAATTTTTGTAACTGTATACTGGATTATTTTAGGGGGGATCCCAGCAGAGTCTTTAGGAGGTTCGATGGAGTAAACTTCGCCTACAGCGAGTTTTTTTTCTGCTAAAGCAAATAAGTGTTGGAATAGCTCATTGATAAATGAGCGAGGGTGGAGATTACCAAGAATGGGAAGCTCTTTTGTTAATTGCGCTATATCTGGTGTATCTCCCTTTAGCTGAAAGTTTTTGTCGAAGTGGAGTTTGATAGGCTTATCAATAATATTGTTAACTTCGGCAAGAAATATGGATGTTTCCGGGTTTTTCACGTCGTAAGAAATTGTTGTTCCATTCGACTTCAGCTCTACCTGTAAGTTTTTAAGGTCAAAAAGCATATTTATTGGGGGCTGACTTACGGGAAGGTCAGATCTATCGACAATCGTTAATGCGTAGTCTAGTTTTTGATCCATAGCCGCATCGACTTTTATTCCTGGTAGCGACTGGAATAGTGTCAATTTCATGCGGCTATTGTGAGTAGTAGGCTTGTTGGGGAGGTAGATTAGCTCTTCTTTAGCGTAAGATTGCGTAAAGGTGAGTAGGGACGATATTAACAATAGCCATGAGCGAAACATAATTACCTCCAAATAAGATTATTTGTATGTAATGATAGACCCTTTTGTGAAATGGATCAATGGCGGTATCGAAAAACGATCGGATGCGTCTCTTCTTTTATTCTGTCGCCAAATCCATAACCTAGTTTTTTCAAAAAATTTGTGTGAGGGTCGTTTTCGTTATAAGCGTAGACTGACTTGTCTTGGGTGTATGTTACAAGTAAGTATTCAGCTTCCTCTGGGACTTTAGAAAAATCTAAAATACAGTCCGGGGCGATAAACGTGACATTTCCTTCTGTTGAGGAAAATGGGTTAAATTCTTCATTTTGATTCTGTTCTTCACTTTCACTATTGTGACTCTTTAGGCAGATTAAAAAACCACAAAGCGTGCCTTGAAAGGAGTTTAGGTCATGGAGAGTATAGGTTTTGTTGGCTTCGAGACCGGATGGAATGAACTGGTCGAATCCGATTCGGAAGGGGGCTTGGTATTCAAGTTCAAGAGCCATTTCAGCAAATCGACGGTGAAAAATTATTTTTTTTATTATTTCCTCGTCGCGCCATAGGTCATGGCCTATAGTATATAGCTGTTTTGGATCGATGTGTTGGCGGCCTCGCTCGGAAATATTAAGTTTTTTCTTGAAAAATTCTTTGATGGATGAGCGTAGAGAGGAGAGTTGTGACTCACTGATGAGTTCTTCAAGCTCGAGGGCTTGATGTGTGTAAAAAAAGTCACGGTGCTCTTTTGCGAGAGAAAATTTCATATTATTAATTCCTGAATATAATGTATTGCAGAGAGAGTATCGCATTGTTGAGGTTATTTATCAACTAAATATTGCGAATTGAAAAAATCATTTGATAACATTTAGCTTGGACTTGGCTTCTGTGTTTTTTTGGGGAAATGGGTCAAAATTCTTGTCCCGCGGCTTGGCATGATATCCACACCCTTTTAGTATCCCCGGAGGGCCAAAACATTCGATGCGCGGCCACTCTCTGCAGACAACCGGACGTAATCGATGGTGGCCACAAGATCCATTTTTTTGTAGGTATCGGCAGCCCATGACCATCAGTCGTTCGCCTTCAACCTCGATAGGGTTCGAGTCTCTTGCGTAGAAGCCATTGATTTCAGTTTGCCAAAAGTAGTTGAGTTTTGTCATCCAGTTAGAGGGAGCCGGCATAATAATAAAGTAGCAGCAGTTTCCTCGACGCTTGCATTTGCCCATTTGTCGGTAAGGAGTTTTGATAAAAAATTTAACAAGACGTTGAGCTGTCAAATCTAAAAGGATAAAGGGGATAAATAGGACGCGCACGGGCCAGCGTATCCATCCTGGTAAGCGTTGTTTTGGGATACCCCCATCAGGTGGCGGGGGTTGCCCGTCAGTTCTTTCAGCTTCTTTGAGGATGTCCTCAGGGGTCATTTCAGAGTAGTTCTTGCTCATTATGACCAATCATACAATGTTTAGCTTTTTTAAAACAGTGCGAAATATTATCTGCTGTTGTAAATAAGCCTAAACATCCTCCTGAAATTGCTGTGAGAGGGGTTACAAAAGCTTCACAGTAAAAAGTTAGGGTTTCAGTGTGTGTGTTTTCGGTTTCATCGCCGTAGGCATTTGCTATAACCGTTATTACTAGTCCTAGAGTTAATCCTGCAAATGCTCCTACCATGCACCCTTTTTTTGACATTGAAGGGCAGTAAGCGCGTCCTTCGTGAGTTACTTGAGTGTTTTCAAGTTCCTCTGTATGTGGTTGAATAGATGCATGACTTAATACTGCAGTCTCCATAATTACCTCCATGTAATAATATTGTATTTCTGGTGAAGAGGATGTTATCAAATTACAAATTACAATACTAGAATAATCCGGTATCTCAACGAATCGCAATCAATCAGTTTGTTATTCGGTTCTTTTTTGGTATGGGAAGGGTTTAGTTGCGTTGTTTACGCGGGCGACATAGGTTGCACTTTTTAGCAGAATAGGTAAGAGTTAAAGCTATGCTTTGCGTCCAAATTCAGTAGCAAGGCTTTCGTAAACTCCCCAAGGAAACCCAGATCACGCAAAGTCTTGTGTTCTTTATGTGATTTATTCCTAAATTTATCACGAACGCGACTTCTAAAGCAATTTCCCGATTTAGAGTCCACACTCGGTGTTGACAACAGTGCAAAGAACCCGTAAATTGCTGATGTAAAGCTTTACGAAAAACAGGACAAACAGTTAACATTTTTCTATGAATGATTTAGAAGAGCTACTACAGCACGCTGAGGAAATAGAGTCTAAAATAGGCTACAAATTTTGTAACCGCGAGTTCCTTGCGCTTGCCTTTACCCACCGGTCTTACGTAAATGAAAGCCGCGATGTGCAGGGGCATAATGAGCGTCTCGAATTTCTCGGTGACTCAATTTTAGGACTGCTTATTGCTGATTACTTATATCACCATTTGCCGACAACCCCGGAAGGAGAACTCTCCTATCTTCGTTCTCGCCTTGTTGAAGCTAGCTCTTGTGTTTTGTTCGTCCAAAAGCTTGCTGTCGAAAAGTATATTCTTTTAGGTAAAGGCGAGCGTATGAATGATGGTCGTGGACGTGAATCCATTTTAGCAGACCTTTTTGAAGCTATTATTGGTGCGATTTTTCTCGATGGTGGAATCGATGCGGTAAAAAAATTTCTTTTTTCTACTTTTACAGATGAAATAGACGCTATTTTAAAAACTCCTCTTCGTAATTGGAAAGCAATGCTTCAAGATTACTGTCAAAAGAAATACCACACTCCCCCAGTTTACGAAGTGATTGATCAGGCGGGTCCCGATCATAGCAAAGTCTTTAAAATTGCTGTTAGCATTAATGGAAAACAGACGGGAATTGGAGAGGGATCTTCAAAAAAAGAAGCGCAGCAAGCAGCAGCAGAGTCTGCATTTGAGACTTTGCCTCCTCTCGAATTAGATGAGGAGTAAAAGATGGTCACTAAGCAAAAAAGTGTGTGGTATTGCTCGGAATGCGGACACAAACAGCGTAAGTGGTCGGGGCAGTGCCCTCAATGTTCTCAATGGAACACGATTCATGAAGAAATTGAGTTTTCTGATAAAGGAAAAAAATTTGAAGCGCAAAGTCAAGAGGGAGCAAAGCCCGTCCGTCTAAAAGAAGTCACTTTTAAGGAAACGCCAAGGATCCAAACAAAGGTCAAAGAATTTGATAGACTTATTGGTGGTGGTATTGTTCCGGGGTCTCTTAGCCTTATTGGTGGGGATCCGGGGATCGGTAAGTCTACTCTTATGTTACAGCTTTCCAACGTTCTAGCTAAGCAAGGTCTTCTCGTGCTGTATGTCTGCGGTGAAGAATCTGTAGAACAGACGTCAATGCGCGCAAGGCGATTAAATATTGAAAGCGAGAATTTATTTCTTCTCAGCGAAACAAACTATTCTGTTATTCACAATCAAATTGAAAAACTCAATCCGGATGTGTTGATTGTTGACTCGATACAGATTGTCTATAAAAGTGAAATAAGCTCTGCACCAGGGTCTGTGTCACAGGTACGCGAGACGGCATCAGAGTTTATGCACATCGCTAAAGGAAAGGGAATTACAACTTTCATTATTGGTCACGTTACTAAGGCCGGTGAGTTAGCGGGCCCTCGAGTTCTCGAACACCTTGTCGATACAGTGCTTTATTTTGAAGGTGATAAGCAGCATAACTACCGTATGATACGGGTTGTCAAAAATCGTTTTGGACCCACGGACGAAATTGGAGTCTTTCAAATGCAGCAAGGGGGACTCGCGGAAGTTCCTAACCCTTCACAAATATTTTTGGAAGAACGCTCTCGGGCGACAATTGGCTCAGTCATTATTCCTACCTTAGAAGGGTCGCGAACCTTGCTGATCGAAGCGCAAGCCCTTGTCACAGAAACAGCCTTTGAGACTCCTTCACGTCGATGTACAGGAATTGATCATAACCGGCTAGCGCTTCTTCTTGCTGTTTTGGAAAAAAGAGTGAAATATAAACTTTTTAAAAATGATGTTTTTGTTTCTATAGCCGGCGGTTTGCGTATTAATGAGCCAGGTGCCGATCTTGGAATACTTATCGCTGTAGCATCGTCTTTGCGAAATAGTTCAATCGACTCAGAAACAGTCATTATTGGTGAAGTGGGACTTGGTGGTGAAATTCGTGGAGTGTCGCGAATGGAAAGCCGCATTAAAGAATCTTTGCAGATGGGATTCAAAAGATGTGTTGTTCCACAGCGTAACGTGAAAAGTATTCCTAAAGAGTTAAGAGATAATATTGAAGTTGTTGGAGTAGATTTTGTTGAAGAAGCAGTTAGAGCTCTTATCTGAGTCCTTTGAAATTACGGTCGGAGCCCGATCTTCAGCTCTATCAAAAGTACAAGTTGAAGAAGTGCTTTCCGAATTAAATTTTACCTACCCAAATATAACCTTTAAGAAGTGTTTTACAGATACTGTCGGCGATAGAGATCAGAAAACTTCACTTAGAAACTTAGGTAAAACAGATTTTTTTACGTATGATGTCGATAAAATGTTGCTAGATGGTCAGATTCGAGTCGGTATACATTCTGCCAAAGATCTTCCGGACCCCCTTCCAAAAGGAATTGTTGTCGTTGCTTTAACGCGCGGTGTCGACTCGACCGATTCGCTTGTCCTGCAACCAGGCGTGACGCTTGAGTCTTTACCAAAAAATGCAAAGATTGCCACATCGTCATTACGGCGAGAAGAAGCTGTAAAAGAACTTCGTAAAGACCTATGCTTTGTAGATATTCGTGGCTGTATAGAAACGCGTCTTAGCTATCTTAAGGATCGAAAGGTTGATGGTGTTGTTATTGCAGAGGCAGCGCTCATACGCTTAGATAGGACCGATCTTAATCGGATAACTCTTCCAGGAAGCACTGTGGAAGGACAAGGGCAACTTGCCATTACAGCTCTTGATCGAGATCAAGAAATGCAAGAGTTGTTTTCGTCTATTGACAGTCGACTTCTAGCTGCTTTGCCATGAAAAAAACTCTCTATACGGGTCTTACTCCTCCATTTTCTACAAATGAAGAGGAATTTATTCACTTTCCCACAATCAAAATTGTTCCGCGCGAGTCTAGTGATTTAGCAATTGTCAACGCTGTGAAAAATATGCCTTTTTATACACATATAATTTTTACAAGCAAATCGACGGTGCAAATATTTAAGTCGCTATTTAACCCTCAATGCACCGAAGGAAAAATAATTCTCTCTGTTGGAAAGGCGACATCACGCGCATTACAAAGTGAAGGAATTCATGTGGATTTTACAGCGACATGTGAACAAGCTGAAGGGGTGATCGCATTATTAGAAGAAATGCAACTAGATCAAGCTAAAATTTTGTGGCCGCATTCAAATCGGGCACGAGACCTTATTTCCAGTTATCTTGAAAGTAGACAGGTGACTTGTGATGACATCGTTGTTTACGAAACACTTCTTTACACACATGACTTGAAGGTTCCTCCCGATGTTTTTGAAAGCATTATTTTTACAAGTCCTTCGACAGTTGATGGTTTTTTCGCAAATTATGCTGTAATTCCGGCAAATACCGAAGTTCGTTGCATTGGAGCGATTACCCAAGCTCACTATGATAAAATGTATAGAAAAGATAATAATCGTTAGTTTACTTTTTGAGATTGCTATTCCATCTATATTACCTTATCTGCAGAACTGACGTATCAAAATTTTAAATCGTGAGTGTTTCTATAGTTTTAAATTATGGAGGCTAATATGCAAAATATTCACCTTTGTTTTTATTCTTTCCGACCAAAACAGTTGGTCCCAGATCGAAGAATTTTGCGAGACCAATATAGGATGGTAAGTCTCTTTTTCGGAGAAAGTGCCTATTGGGGTTGTTTTCCTGACTTCTGCTAATTAGTGCGGTTCTCCGATTAGAATTTCGTAACTGAAGACAAAGCAGGTTGAACTATGAGATTTAAAAATTATTGATCAAGATGGGCAGGATCGCCTACGGCGGCACGATAATAAGCAGGGTGACAAAGACGCTTGTATTGAATGTTCCAAAAAATACCTATCCTGCAGCCGTAGGCTATCCTGATTATCTTGTTCAAAAGTTTTAAATTGATTTTCATTAAACTTCAATATCTTAGCTTAAGATTACGTGATTATCGCGGCACACAGATTTCCAAAAAAAACTCTCATTCAAAGCTCAAAAAGGCAGCTTATTCACCTGATTTTCGGAGAAAGTGCCTATTGGGGTTGTTTTGATGCGTCAGTTCTGACCTTATCTGTAAAAAAATTGAAACTTATCCTTTCATCCCTCATAATTGATTGGAGTACGAACTTATCATTCCAATAGGAGTCAATCGATGTCAAAAAAATATGAATTACCTAAACTTCCTTATGAATTAGATGCACTAGAGCCTGTCATTAGTGCTGAGATTATGAACCTTCACTACAATAAACACCATAACGCCTACGTTACTAACCTAAACGCAGCTCTTGAGAAATACGAAGCGGCAGAAAAGGAAGGTGACGTTGAAGCGATGATCGGTCTTCAATCTGCTATCAATTTCAACGGTGGCGGACACATTAACCACAGTATTTTTTGGACAAACCTCGCACCTCAAAGTGCTGGAGGGGGAACTCCTCCTGAGGGAGAACTTGCTGAGGCGATCAATGCTGAATTTGGATCTCTCGATGATTTTATCGCTCAATTTAACGCTAAAGCTGGGCCGATTCAAGGTTCTGGATGGGGATGGCTTGGGTATAATAAAGCGAAGTCGCGCCTCGAAATTGCAGCTTGTTCTAATCAAGATCCTCTAGTTACAAAAGGACTCATTCCGCTTTTGGGTATCGACGTATGGGAGCATGCCTATTATTTACAATACAAAAATGTACGTCCCGATTATTTGAAAGCGATTTGGAGTGTTGTCAACTGGGCTAATGTTGCAGAGCGATATGCTGCAGCTAAAGCTTAAAAATTTAAACCCGTTTTGCGTCCCTATCCAGTAGCAAGATTTGGACGCAAACCGGGTTTGAAAGTTCATACGCAAAATAGCGTTTGGACAATATGAACTAGACGTGTGAGTCTGTCCTTTTTCTAATTGGAAAATTTAATTACCCTTAATTTGATGTGTCATTCTAAGGTTTTAGTTAGAAACTCTTTCTAGTTGTAAACTGTTTTAGTCTATATAGCCGAGTTCTTTGGCTTTCTTCCTAGCATAATCTTCCGAAAGATAATAGTCAGGAAGCTCAAAGCCCCTTTCTTTTTGTTTTTCTTCTAGTTTTCTAACAAACTCTGCATCTCCAGGTTTGATGTCTTTGTATGAAGCAGGTCCAGGGGTATAACTTAATCCATAGGACTTACTTGACTGCATCACTTCATGATAAGAGTGGTCTTCTTTGCCAACCATCCAAGCGAGGTAAATCATTCTAAGCTTATAGAGATCTTCTGCTTTATGGTAGCCAACAATTCCGGCCATTGTTGAACTTTGATCCATCGTTCCGGAAACACCTGCATGAACAGGTAATCCAAGTAGCTTAACGACTTTGTTATAACGATTTCTCTTTTTTATCTTGAGATTATAGTAATGTTTACCTGGTCTCCATGGCTGTAAAGTTGTTTTTTTCTTGTATTCAAGAGGAGTCTCTGCAAAAGATGTGTCGGCATTTGAGGAGGATACTACAGCGGTTGTATTTTTAGCGTACTCTTGGGCAATAGACTCTCTATATTCTGAAGCGAGTTGACTCTGGTTAAGTTCACCTAAATGAAACATCTGTTCCTGAGGTGAAATACTTGTACGATAGCGTCTGTTTAATTCATTCTTATTCTTGATGTCGCCTTTTGCTATCCTTTCTCCCTCAGCAAACGTTAGGTTAGGATCAGTTAAATTTAAAATTTCTTTTTCTTTAAATGTTGTTTTTTTTCTCAAGCCCGAAGTGTAGTTTTTGATAGCAAACTTTCCGTACCAAAATAGTGGTTTTTTCTTCCTGAAGAAAGGAACTTTTTTTACTGTTCGCTCAATTAAATCAAGATCAACTTGCCACCCCGCATTTTGTAGATTTAACCACTCGTTGACGCCTTTTTGTAATTTTTTATCTATCATGATTTCATTTGCCAAATAGTTTAAGCGATACAGAAAATACATTTTTGTATTGAAAAGCTCTTCAATGGTCATTGAGCTGTCTTTTTTTCCCTCCGCCAAGTTGAGAATAGCTAAAGGATTTGTGCCAATGCTACCTGGGTCACTTTCTCCTCCGGCATAACTTTTTTTCAGGTATTTATAGAGTTGAATTTTTTGGTCAGCTTCTGAATATTTTGTAGCTATATACCCTTTTACCATTTCTAGATAGCGTTTTGTGAGGTTGTTTACGAGATCCATTAAGGGCTCATTAATATCATCGAGTTGCCCTAAGCAAGCATCTGAAACTGAATGCTCCATTGCGGAAAGAGATTGTTTGTAATCATTGATACACATTTTTTTGAGAAGCTTCATTTGTTTTTTGTGTAGTTTCAAAGGCTTCACATTATCTTTTGGAACAATATAAGGGTTGTCTTTATTCTTTAAAAAAATACCGGTGGATTTCCAGTGTTTTCGGGTGTCTTTTGTTTTTGGAATTTGTTGAGTGGGGTCAAGTTTTTTTAAGTAGTTTTTTAAAGTCTTGACTAGATGAGTTTCAATTGTTCGCATCGATGAAGAAATCTTGCTTTGATGTTTAATCATGCATGCAACTTTATATATTTCATCATTTTGGTTCGCTAGCACCAATTTGACCAGTTCAATTTGATCTTCATGTGATATCAGTGAAAGACCAGTATTTGTTGTTTCATTAATTTCATAAAGAGGTAAGTCTTTGCCGAATTTTTCTATTGCGGTTAATCGTTTTCCTATACCCATTAATCGCATGTAGCGATCGTAATCCTCATTTTTTCGGTGTTCAGCGGCAGTTTCATGGTGTAGAGGTTCCCAATCCATTTTCTCGACTTCATCTTTATACTGCACCTTTTTATCAGTATAAGTAGGGAGGCCGCGCGAAAAAGTGTATATCCCAACAAGGCCTTTGTTGTGTATGGAGCCATTGATTTCGTTGTAGGGGGTAAACTTATCGGCATTCATGTTATTTTTTTCGATAAGCTGCTCCATAGTCACATGGTGTGCTTTTTTTCGATTAAACTCGATAGCTTGCTGCCCTTCATTTTTGACTCTTTCATTGAATCCCGGAGAGTTTATTTCTTCCGAAGTGTAGTATTTTTTCCAATTAGCATTTAAATCAACATTGGCGTCGTATTCGTACACAAATTTATCTTCTTTGATTTGACATTCATTTCTATCGAATAGTAAGCCTACTCGGTTGAGGCTAGGGTGGTCAAAGGGGACGTAAGGGATAATTTTTCCTTGGGGAGGAACTAAGGAAAGAGATTGTTTTTTCGTTCCTTGGTATAAATGTGAAGAGACATGCTCTTTATAGATACCTTGCTTGTAATCGAGTTCGTATTTTATTTTATTACTATTCGTGTTATGACCTTGTGAACGCTTGCTATTTACTGCATCTATTTTTTTATCGGTTAAAAAGTCAGTGTAACTGTCGAATTTATCATCGCCAAACGGGTCGTTTAAAGAGTAGTTATGTCTATATGTTCTTGTACCATGAAGAATGAGGTTATTTGTTTTTAATAACTTTTGAACATTTTCACTTTGCTTAAGACGTTCTTCTTCTGCAACGATTTTTGCATAATCTTCTGAAAGATAGTAGTCAGGAAGTTCAAATCCTTTTTTCCTTTGGGATATCTGCACTTTTTCGATAAAATCACTAGCTAAATCTGGGTAGATATCTTTGTAATAATCGGCCGATGGTTTGTAGGGAACGCCAAATGACTTCATCGCAGTGAGAATTTCATCGGTGGTGTGATCTTCGTGCCCAGACATCCAAGGAATATACAAAAGTCTAAGGTCATAAAGCTCTTCTAAAGATTGTATTCCCACCAAACCAGCTATTGTTATTGTTTGGTCTGTACTCCCAGAGATACCACTGTACTGAGGGAGTCCTAAACTTTCTATGGCGTCTAAATAGTGGGATTTATACTTGTCTTTTCCGTGTAAACAAAAGAGGTGCTTTCCTGTTGAAGAGGGATTTATCGTTACTTTTTTCATGTAGTCGAGGTATGACTCAGTAAAGCTGGTGTCAGCTTTTGTATCTGAAACTTTGTCACTATTATTACCATTTTCAAGGTCGAGAATATTCCTTCTTCTATTAATCTCTCTATCTTCAAGCTTGCTTGTAGTTCCAAAGTAGCGGACTTCTTCGGCAGGGTACATCGGAAAGCGGAACCTGGTACTTAATTCTTCTGCATTTGTGTTTTCTTCACGAGAAATTCTTTCGTAAGCGGCAAATGTTTTGTTTTCATCGCCTTCCTTGAGTTCTCTAGCTTCTTCAGGGGATGCCCAGTGCCTACTTTTTTTACCAAGATTATTTTCTCTTGCATATACACCAAGTTTATAAGTAGGTTCACTTGGAGACTTATTTTGTAAAACCTTCGATAGCTTTTCGTCGATACTCCAATTTTTTCCCTTTGCAGATAGTTTGTTATTAATTTTTTTGACTAATGCCGGCGAGCCAGAAACTTCATTCATGATATTTTTCGAACCATAGATGAAAAATAATTTAGCACGAAAATGAGCATCATCAGTTTCGTTGTCATGTTTGCAACGAATAATATTATGGAGTCTAAGAGGAGAGCCAACAAATCCAGGTTCATCTTCTCTCCATTCAAATCGCTGTCTAATTTCTTGAATTAGGCGGTATTTAGAATCGTTGTTGAACATTTTCACATTATTTTGAAAATTGGTATTTGCGATAAGATTTTTAGTTTGCTCTATCTCTTTTATTGTTATGAGAGGTTTAGCAAACCGAATACGCTGGTTAAACCTTTTGATGACCTTAAAGTGCTTATTGTTGGATTTTAAGTTTTCATTCAATTGATTTGATAAACCGATGATCGTCTTTACATAGGCTTCTTTACTATCAATAGAGTTCAGTAATGCAGAAACCGCTTTTTCAAGATCAGATTGACTATCGACATTGTCAGTGGGTGCTTTCCAAGTGTATCCTTTTGAAACGATATATTCAAAAATTGTTTCAGCGTCCTCACGTTGGATGCCTGCATCTAAGAGCCCTTTTTGGAAATTATGGGTATGTTCACAATACCATGTGCAGGGGTTTTGTAATTGTACAATTTGGTCGTGGGTGAATCCTGAGGCTTTGATCACTCCGATTTCTATCGGGAGTTCTGGGATATTTTCGTCTATTTGCACTTCGACATAAGCTTCGTAAAGGTCCATAACCCGGTTGCAGAAGTTATTTAGAGTTTCTTCGGCTCTTTGTAGTTGACCATCACGGAGAAGTTCTCTAGTGGCATCGACCATAGATGGATCGAGGGCTTTCATAGACTCGCGCATTTTTCCAAGGCAACGTTCTTCGACCTTATTTTTTAAATCTGAATTGGCTTTGCCTAAGAAACCAAGTTCAACTTCAGGTTTGACGTAGCTAAAGTCTTTTTTGGTACTTAAAGTTTCAGGGAATGTCTTCCAACCTTTTTGATTTCTTATGTGTTGTATTTTTCCGTTTTCATTTTTGATAACTTTAAACTTGTGATTTGAGGCAATACGTAGTTTGTGGAGCTGGATAACAAGGTGAACAAATCCTAAGGTAATAATACCAAGGGCAACACTGACGATACCGCATATAGCTTTTTGCTTTCTAGTAAGGGATTTGGAGAAAGGGTTGATGATGTGAGTTGCTTTAAGAGGGTTTATTCCAATATTGCTCATCCTTAAATTTCCTCATTTTTTACTGTAAATTAATTATTATTTGTTTTTGTACTATAATTATACTAAGTTTTGTGTTTATTGTAAATAATAATTTTTTTATGTTGTACTTTTAAATTATTTATGTTAAGTTTGTGTAAACTTGTTTTTTTGATTGAGTTTGTATCGACTTCAAGATGGTGAATCAATTTTGAGCTTGTTATTACGACTAAACATACTGAATTAAATTGGAAATTACGTTTGATAGTCAGAAATTTTTGCTTCTGACGAAGTGTAGAGATCGAAGGTAACTTAGACAAATTATCAAGATCGAACACAAAGTCAGAGGCAAAAAGAATGGTTATCAAGCGCAACTTCCAATTTAATTCAGTATAATATCAATCCCAATAAACAAAGCTTATTTGTAGCTTTATTTATTGGGATTGATATAAGCGATACCCACTAATAATGAATGAAAGAATGTCAAATTCTGCACCAGAATTTATGCCTTACCGGTCACTCTATTGATTGCAATTGGCGTTAGCTATTCCGTTCAGGATGTAAAAAGTTATTGATAGAAGTGTCTTCCCAGTAATGAGCAAGTGAGACTGGGGTGTAGTCGATCTGAGAAGATTGACCTATTTTATATAGGACAGCTCCACGTTCTCTGTAGCGTTCTTTCATTTCTTTTTTGAGGAATCCAGGAAGTTTTTGGTCTATAAATTTGATAGAATCTTCAATACGTTCTGGCGTCATAGAACTCATAAGCTTCAATGATTCTTCAGTGAATTTTTTACGAGCGATGTTTTTATGTCTCCAATCATACTGATTTTTTTTTGCAGGAACTAATTTGGATGGGTTTTTTCTGATAAAGCTATTTGCTTTATCAATACCAATAATCTCTTCAAATGAGTCTGAGTTGTTGTTATTCTGGTATATAAACCAGTTTTCATCGTGAGCATCTAAATTTCCGATTAGGTAGTCGTGTATAATAAAGTTTTGAAAAGATTGAGTTTCTTTTTCTGAAAAATTGTCTTTGTTGACAAGCCTAAGAACGTCTTTTGCCTCTTTGAGATCTATTTCATTGGCACTTTTGTTTAACTCTGCTTTGTGTTTAAGGTAAGTATTCGCTGAAAGTTGTATTCCGCCCTTGTTTCCTAAAATTTTTGAGGGGGGAACGACGTTACAGTCGAAAAATCTGTCTATGAGGTAGCTTGCTGACTCTGCTTGCGATTGTGAAACCTTTGTGTTATTAAGGTAGTGTAATTGACAAAAAAACAATCTTTTAAAGAAGTTGATGATTCTCGTAATTAACGGTACGTGTTCTTGCTTTGGTTTGTAAACACCAATGAGGACCTTTTTCCCTTTACTGTTAACTCTAAAAAGTAGTTTCGTACGGTTTGCTCCTTTGTTTCCTTTGACACCCATTCCTAGTTTAATAGCAATTTTATTTTTTTCAATTTTCCTGTCAATGAGGTTGCGTTCATGTTTTAATTTGAGACTTAATATTTCTGCATGTAGTTTTTTATCAATAAGGTTTTTCTTTTCACTCGCTTTGGGGTCCGTATCGGCAATAGCTTGCTTTTTTAGTTCAGCAGTTGATTTTAAATTATCGATGGTAATCTCGATATTCGCGGATTCAGACGCTTTAGACGCTTTTAAGGTTTGATAGTTGGGAGAAAGAAATTGATAGAGGTTTGTGTTTGTATGGGTTGTAACTTTTGCCCTGTCAAAAAAGCTTTCGGGAAGTAAACCGATTCTTCGAACAAATCTATCAACTCGCCTAGAAAATTTTTTAACTTTTTTGCTTGAAGTGTTTAGTGTGCTAGAAAAGTTTTTAATTTCGGGGATATCGTTAATTTGTTCGAGGAGGGCATGGATTTTGTTTTGGTACATATTAGCAAATCGATGATTAGCTTTTTTACGACAAAAAATCCTTCCAAAAAAGGACTTTCTGGTGATTTTTCCATTTTCATCGACTTTAAGTTCGCGAAGAGGATTTTTAGACTTAATAATCGCTCTAAACTCTTTATTTTTTAAAAGAGAATTTCCCTCGCAAGATAGTGAAGTTCTAATTTTAACCATAAAATCTTGTTTAGTTAATTAATACTCTTTATATTTTATTAGTTTTCTTTAAAAATGTCAATAGTTGTTATATTATTTAAAAATGGGTGCTATGATCAATTTCATTCAGTATACATTCTTCATGATAAAAATTGATCGCCAGAGAAGATGATGTGGATATAATTCAAATACCTAAAAGTTGAGTAGATTGCCTATATATATTAGCGGTGAAATCGCGAATCTTATTTTTAATATTTTTTCGAAGGTTTGCAAAAAAACGGCTACCAATCTAAACTACCAATTGGGGCACCCGAATGGAATCTTGTGACTCTAGTAATTCATTAACTCTCAATAAGATGGGTATCTTATGTTTGACAAGTTTACCAACCGAGCAAAACAAGTGATTAAACTCGCTAAAAAAGAGGCGCAGCGACTGAACCATAACTATCTAGGCACAGAACACGTCCTCCTTGGGCTCTTAAAGCTTGGGCAAGGTGTCGCTGTTAATGTTCTTAGAAATCTGAACATCGATTTTGAAACAGTCCGCAACGAAGTTGAGAAACTTGTAGGCTATGGCCCCGAAATTCAAGTTTATGGAGATCCTGCTCTTACGGGTAAGGTCAAAAAAGTTTTCGAGTACGCTAATGAAGAGGCAGCTAACCTCAATCACAACTATGTCGGTACAGAGCACCTTCTTTTGGGTCTTCTACGTCAAACCGATGGTGTAGCTGCGCAAGTGCTTGAAAATCTCAATGTCAATCTTAAAGAGGTTCGTAAAGAGGTACTTAAAGAGCTAGAAACCTTTAACTTACAACTTCCCCCTATCGGTGGTCCTCCTCCCAGCGAACAGAGCCCAGGCCGCACGGGTCCCGGATCAAAACCTTTCGAGAAGGCAGGCGTTGGTCATGGCGCTTCCGATAAAATGCCAGCATTGCGCGCTTATGGATACGATCTCACCGAAAGAATGCGTGAAGGAAAAATGGACCCGGTGATTGGTAGGAAAGAAGAGGTTGAACGTCTTATTTTGATTCTCTGCCGTCGAAGAAAAAACAATCCGGTATTAGTGGGAGAGGCAGGCGTTGGTAAGACAGCTATCGTTGAAGGGCTAGCTCAGGCGATTGTCCGCGGGCAGGTTCCTGACAACCTTCGCAAGAAAAAGTTAATTACACTCGATTTGGCACTGATGATTGCCGGTACGAAGTATCGTGGTCAGTTTGAGGAACGCATTAAAGCGGTGATGGATGAGATCCGCAAACATGGGAATATCCTCCTTTTCATCGATGAGTTGCATACTATTGTTGGTGCCGGAGCAGCTGAAGGGGCTATCGACGCGTCAAATATTTTGAAGCCGGCGCTTTCCAGAGGAGAAATTCAATGTATCGGTGCAACTACTGTCGATGAATATCGTAAACATATTGAAAAAGATGCGGCTTTAGAACGTCGCTTTCAGAAAATCTTAGTCCAGCCATCATCTGTTGAAGAGACCATTGAAATTTTGGGTGGTTTGAAAAATAAATATGAAGAGCATCACAAATGTATTTATACACAAAGTGCCCTTCGTGCTGCTTCTGTTCTTTCTGATAGATATCTACATGGAAGGTTTCTACCCGATAAGGCTATCGACCTTATCGATGAAGCTGGAGCAAAAATGCGGATTTCTGTCATGAATCAGCCGCAAGATATTAGCAAGTACGAGCAAGAGATTGAAGAAACGCGCCTTGCCAAAGAAGCCGCGATAGGTAAGCAGGAATATGAAAAAGCTGCTAGCCTTCGCGATAAAGAAAAGACCCTAAGAGAACAGTTGCAAAAGATCCATACAGAGTGGGAAGTCGACAAGTTAGAGCAAGAAGTTGTTGTCGATGATGATGAAATTGCTGCTGTCGTTGCTAAGCAGACAGGAATACCTATCAGCCGCCTCACTGAGGGGGAAACGCAGAAAGTCTTGAAAATGGAAGAGATTTTGCGCGGAAGTATTGTTGGGCAAGATGAAGCAATCCAAACGGTGTGCCGGGCTATCATGCGCAGTCGCGCTGATATTAAAGATCCCAATCGCCCTATTGGAGCTTTTCTCTTTTTAGGTCCTACAGGTGTTGGTAAAACTCTACTCGCTCGCCTCCTTGCTACAAACTTATTTGGGGGTGAAGACAGTTTAATTCAAGTGGATATGTCTGAGTATATGGAGAAATTTGCGGTCAGCAGAATGACAGGTTCACCTCCAGGATATGTCGGACACGAAGAGGGGGGACAACTAACAGAAAGAGTGAGGCAAAGGCCTTATTCTGTTGTTCTCTTTGATGAAATCGAAAAAGCTCACCCCGATGTGATGCATATTCTCCTTCAGATTCTTGAAGAGGGACGCCTAACTGATTCTTTTGGGCGAAAAGTCGACTTTAGAAATACAATCATCATAATGACCTCGAATTTGGGAGCCGATCTTATTAAGAAGGGGACTGAAGTTGGATTTGGTGCTCCTGAAGAAGGATCGCTCGACTACGATGTTATCAAGCGTAAAATCGAAGACGCCGTTTATAAAAACAACCACTTTAAGCCGGAATTTATCAACAGACTGAATGGTATGGTGATCTTCCATCCGCTGAAGCGCGAAGAACTTCTCGAGGTTATCGACATAGAGCTTAAGAAATTGGCGCCTCGTCTTGAAGAAAGAGATATTTATATCACTTTAGATGATAAAGCTAAAAATTTCTTGGTCGATCAAGGCTTCCAGCCTGAGATGGGAGCGCGCCCTCTTCGCCGCACGATAGAGCGCTATTTGGAGGACCCATTGGCGGCAAAGCTGCTTGAAGATCCAAATAAAGGCCGTAAATGTACAGTTACAATCAAGGATGATCAAATTGAAATTATCGATGACGAAGTCTTCGAACTCGATAAGCCCGAAAAGCCTAAGAAAAAGACGCGCAAAAAGAGTTCTTCTAAGGAACAAGACCCAAAGCAGGACGACAGCTCTGAGGTGCAAAAGGAAGCGTCCTCCTCTCCAAGTAATGATAAGTAGGTCTTAACAGCACTATTTTTAAGATTACGCGGTCTAAATGATAAAGATATAAATAAGGGCGTTGATGAGAAATCGACGCCCTTTTTCTTTGGTTTTTAGTGGGATGTGTTCATTCTTTCTCAGGTTTTCTTATATATATCATTAGGTGTATAATAGGAGTATATCTATTGCGAGGTTAGTATGGAGATTAACCACAATCAAGGTCCTGTTCAGTCCAATTCTTTATTAGAGCCTGTGATCCAAAAGGCGGGCGATCTTACCTGGCATGGTCCCGAAGGGGGGCCTTATACGGGCATTCAAAATATCACCGTAAAAATTAGCGACAACGATATTCGAGAGTATCACATTGAACTCAAAAATGTGACGGATAAGGGGAAAGCTATAGATTTGATTAATGGCCAAACTAAAAAAATGGTCACGGTAGCGATCATGTACGGTGTAGGGGAAAATAAAAGCGTTGCTTTTGACTCGGAAACAAACAAGTACTCCAAAAAAAAGAGAGATGGCGAAAGAAAAGAGGTTACTTATGCTACGATTCCCGAAAGAAAGCTGCTGATCGAAGCGAAAATGAAGCTCTATACGGAGCTTTCGAAACCTAATGACCATTCAGAGATAAAGGAAAAAATTAGTGCAGGTGACGCTTTACAGAGTGAAGACCTAAAAAAGTGCGGTCTTGACGAGCAACAGTTAAAAGCTCTTGGAGAAGAGGTTTCCGTCGAGAAATTGCATGATGGGAATGTCGAAGCGCAATTGAATAAATGGAGTAAAAAGCTCGAGTCTTTACGTACAGCAGAGCTAATCAATAAAAAAATAAGGCATGGCCATCTTTATAGTCATGTAGATCAAATGCTGGCGCAAGAAAGCTTTTTAGAGGCGATTAAATCTTTAGATTATCTTCGAAATGATGGTGGGGAAGTCCCTTTCGATAAATACTTTGCCATCTATGAGAAAATGAACCGTGAAGAACTTACATTAACTGCTAAAGACGATACGCTTGCCAAAGCATTTTTAAATTATCAAGGCCGCGACGAAAACAGTGACTGGAAGGAAGAGATGAACGGTCTAAAAAGTTTGAACAATGAAAATACTTACGCTGAAGGTTTTATAGATTACCTTCTTAATAAAGTAGAAGGAGAGTAGTAGATGGAAAATATGAGTATTGGTGGAGGGCATGTCGATCATGCAGAAAACAACCGACCGGCTCACGCCGAAAATGTCAAGGTCACTTCCGATGGGATTAAGTTAATAAAATCAGGTATTGGGCCTATTAACAAGAAATTTAAAGCGGTTAAAGAATTGACTCTTACTGTCGACGGGGAGGTAAAACAATACAAAATTACCATTCACAATGTAAAAGATAAAAAGTCTGCAGAGGCTCTTTTTCAAGAAAAAGAAGCAAAACTTCTGTCTCTTGCCATAATGCATCTCGGGACGGGAAAAGGGCGAAAAATTCGCTACGAGGGAGACTCTTACAAAACGATCGATAAAACGGCTTGGTATAAAAGAGATAAAAAAAAGGAAGTCCTTTCGGGAAGCAGCGAGATTAATTTCAGCAAAGTATTTGAGGTTAGAACGAAAACTCTCGATGCAAAGATTGAAGCGCTCAAACTTGAACCCAATAAAAACAGTGAGAAAATTGCGCAGAAAGAGAGTCAAAAGAAGTTAGTTGTCTCTGCCGAAAAAGTTTACCGATTTTACCTGCGGGAGACAAAATTAGAGGGTAAAGAAGATGACGAAAATATTGAAGAACCTCAAATTCATGAAGACAACGGCATGAATGAAGTCGAAGGTGGGAATCCAAATGAAAGAGGTTCATCGGGTTGGGATAGTGAATTAGTGTCTCGACTTCTTGAACGTTTACGTCAGAACAATTCCAATTAAATTTGTGTTCGTCAAATAAAATAGTTTATGTGAACTAGTCTAATTTTTCTTTGGGGTGTAGACGGGTGGCTAGATTCTTAAGCTCATGATCACCGATTGTACGGATCGCCTCAGGGTTTTCACGTAAATATTCCGTGACTCGAGCTTTTATTTTAGGTAGCGCCTCATCATCAGGAAGTTGCTTTTCTACCAATTGTATCAACGTTAAAACGGAAATGAAGTTATCTTCCGTTACCATACCCTTTTTTCCAAACTCCTTTAAATCTTTTAAATTTAATTCTGGCTCACTAGGAATATTAATTTCTACTTCACCGGGATCGATCCCGTCTCCAACCTTGTCCTCGTTAATGGGCTCTTCGTTAATAGGGACATTTACGTTTTCATCAATCTCGGAGGCGTTCTCGGAAAAATCTTGCATCTCTATTTCATTGAGTTTCGAGTGGAGTTTTTGTACGAAGGCGACTTCATTCGGCATTTTAAAACTTAACGGTTTTCGCTCGGAGACTTTGTTGTAGAGAGTTTCGATTTGTTTTTGCTGTTTCTCAGGCAAGTTACTTCGATTATTGTAGAGAAACTGTAATTGTTTGTTTGCACTTTGCCTTTTCTCGATTTTTGCGATGATATGATTAAAGCTCGTAAGCTCCCGAGATGAAAGTGCGTTAATATCATTATCATTATATTTTGAGAGGATACTATCCAACTTTTTATGATCATCTTCGCTTACAAGCTTTAGGGAACTATTGGAAATGTCGTTTAAGTCAATTTTGTTATTGTCAATAAATTTTTGTTGCACGGGAGTATGCACGTCTTTTCTTTCAGCGATACTGAGGCCTATTTTTTGTTTTTTTGCATGTGCAGCTTGCATGGCCTTTTTCGGATTTTCCATAAAAATCCGTTTCATTCCGCTCGCTAGATTACATGCCCGTCTTCCATGGACAATCTGACTCATCTTTGCTTTGACGATGGGGGCCGACTGCTTTACGCCTTTACCGGCCTTTATAGCTCCGTAGATGCTCAAACTTGATCCCACTCCAAGAAGAACAAAGGGGAGCGAGGCAAGGCTAACAGCGCCGACGACGAGAGCGCCCACGGCGATTGCGGGAGCGAGTCCAATTCCTCCCCCGATGATGGCAGCTTTTCCAGCGTCGGATTTCCAGACTCCTTTAAGTTTTTCCATCCCTTTTGCTCCAATATTTGGAGGCTGTTCGATCTGATCATTATCTGCTTGGTTTTCAATATCACTATTACCTCCTGGAGGATTTATCTCAGGATTGTTAAGTATAGATGGTGAACCTAGATCATTAATATCTCCCATTATTCTGCTCCTTCTCGATCTTTTTCAGCACGGCTGACTAAAAATTCATAAGTTTTATTCCATTGCTCTTGACTTGAGGGATCTTTGATAAATATTTTTTTGACTTCGTCGAGTTCAATTTTGGCATTTGTTAAATCCCCGTTAGCGATGAAGTTGTTGGCGCAGTGGATGTAGAGAGCGACTTCATCGGGGAATAAACTTTGCGCCAGTTTGTAGGAGTCAATAGCTTGTTGGTATTCTTCCATTTGATAGCAGCACATCCCCGCTGAGATCCAAAACTCCGGAACGTAAGCGGCGACTGTGACGAGGTAGGAGAAGATCGCCCTAGCATCAGCATACTCTTTATCATTATAGATGGCCTGTCCGAGTCGATAACAGTGCATGAGGGTGTCGTTGCTAATACCGCACATTTCGTGAATCGGAGTGAATTCGTCTTTATCAATTGCTTCATTTTCTACAGCTTCGAAGTGTTTGACGAGAGCTTCGTCACAATTCATAAATTCCTCATAGACTTTTTCCCACTCTTCTTTTGTGATGTGTTGTGGGAGAAGATCGCGAATTACGCAAAGAGCTTGTTCGATGAGGTCTCCAGCTTCTTCAAGCCGAAATGTTTTCATAATCTCGTCTTTTGTCTGAATTTTTTGTTGCTCTTTGCTTTTCATTGGAGTTTCAATAAAGAGGTCATCTTCATTTTCACTGAGGTAATTGTCGACCTCGTTATCGAGTAGGGCATCAAAATGCTCTTCCCATTCATGTAATTCCATGCTTCTGCTCCTTTTTAGTAATTTAGTGGGGTGACAAGTAAAGGTGTTAAGTTTTGTGAATTAATAGGATAAGTGAAATTTATTGCACCTGTTAGTTGCAAATGCGCCACTCTTTTTTAATTTATTTAGTAAAGTTTTTTGTCTTAACGACAATTACACTTATTGTTTTCTTAGATAAATTCGTCTGGTCTGTTTTTGATTTTGTGGATGTACATTTCAGTGACTTTTCTCGTTACGGTAACGACTTTAGATTTGTCGTTAATTTCTATGTCAAATTTTGGAATTAAAACTTTTTCGTAGTTGTCTTCATCCCAATTCTTTTCTTCGATTGTTTTTTTTGTGATACAACCAGCTTCTTGGGAGAGAGTCTTCATTCCCATATCATCTGGGTTAGAGCCAATAACATACTGACTAAGGAATTCTCTAAGTCTTTTGTCAGTTTGCTCAAGTTCTGGCTTTTTTGTGTAAAATCCAGCAATCGCCATGGCTTTTTCCGTTGTCGATATAGGCTCGGAATCCTCTGTCTTGATTCTATTTTGAAGTTTTTGGAAGTCTCCACTGTTTATTAAATCCTCGCGTCGTTTAAGAATTGGTACGTCATTAAACTTAAAGGACTCCTTTACATTTTTTTTAGCGTTCAACTCTCCAAATTTTTCCGAAGCAGCTTCCTTAGCAACAATGTTGACGAATCCAAACACAGCAGCTATTTTTTTGACAAATTTCACTGCGAAATTATTTTTCAAGTTGTTTTTTAACCTGGAAAATACTGATTGCGTGGTGCTTTCTAGCTTTGTTTTCGATGAAGATAAAAACTGTCCTACAGCTGCCATTGCTTTAGATATATTTGCTTTGAAGTTTTTGGATTTGGCTTTGGGAATATCGTCCATGATGGGAATATCTACAAGTCCATCATAATCTTCCACGAGATGACTATCGAGGGGTTTGTCTCCATATATTCTTCCCATTCCTTCGTGGGAAATGGGGAAATTGGATTGTCCATTAACGCCTGGTTCCATATTATGCTCTCTTTTTTAGTTTAGAATACAGTAAGTTGTTAACTGTATATTAATTTTCTTTATATACTGCTTGTCCTTTATACATATGATTATATCATTAATGTTAATTAATTTGTTGTTTGTCTTTTAAATCTTTATGTATTTTTATATCTTACTTGTTGTTAGCTGTTTGAAATTTGTTTTATAAAAAGTTCAATGAAAGAGGTTTATAAAAAGAAAAATGTAAATTAATGAATTTTAAGTTGTTGCTTAGAGTTCTGATGAAAATATAAGAGTAATGTCAGTTTCACCAAAGACACTTATCATTAGGCGTCATTTCTTGGGTATTTTTTTAGAACAGTCTTTTCTCATTAATATTTAGTGAGTTCAAGATCGATAGGACAGTCCAAATTTATTTCAGGGTACCACTCCGATTTTTAGATTGATTTATTAGAATTACTATTAATTTTTTGTTAAGATTATTTTTTATAATCTAGTTGAAAAGCCTTATTGAATCTGAGTGAGTGGATCGACGTTGTTTTTTAGGTTTAATGCTTCTATAGCTGAACTGAAGCTTTCGAAGTGTTTATCTCCGTCAATACTGACTTTGCCGTTTTCTGTTAGTTCTACAGATTGTGATTTGAGTCGACCTGTTTCGTCGAGAGAAAAAAGAATGTAGTTATTTACAGTGTTAGTATCTACGAGAATATAATCTCCATCCTTTTGAAGGGAGCTTTCCATCGAGCCGATTCCAAGCTCGCCATTGACTGCTGGATCGGTAAATAACTCTATATCTATTGCAGTAACTTCAGGAGGAAGATCGAATATCCCAACGTCTTCGTTTGATAAGGGGGGAGCGAAAACTTCCAGATTCTCGAGTTCATGAAGAATCTCTTGATTTTCTATCTCATCAATTAATGCATTATATTCCTCTTCGATGTCTTTGTCATTAGGTGGAGTCATTTTTTGTACAGCAATGGAGACTACTTCATCAAAGGAGAGGTCTCTTTCACGAAAAATATCGTGTTCAATAAAGGGGTTTGATTCTTCCAACTCGTCTTCGATAGCAGCAAGTTCAGGGTCTATCTCTATGCTTTCATTTGCTGGCATGTTCTTTTTTAGCTCTTCTAGCTCTTTTTCTATCTCATCATTAAAGCTATCAGAGAGTTCTGTGATATCCCCTGTCTCTCTAGCTATATTGCCAGAGGTGCGTATTAAACCTTCAGATGCCAGGGCGTTATAAATGGAGGTATTAATGTTTTTTGAGAGTATGAATGATATAGCGGGGTTAGGAAATGCGTCATAGTTCATATTGTTTTCTGCAGATATTACACCTTCTTTCAATGATTTTAAGTTCGATGGGGTTAATACTCCGATGCTTTTAAGAGCGCTTTTGAAAGATTTTTCGATATCGGGATCTTTTTTGAGTAACTTTGCAACTTCAGGTTTACTTGATGCAGTTGCAGCAATTAGACTTTTTTTATTGACGTAGAAAGAGTTGCCAAAGTTGTCTTTCATGGGTATGGCTAGACCAAATTTTGATAAAATTTTACCAACAATACGATTGTAACACTGAACAGAGCCTGATTTTTTTGCAGAATCCTGCGCATATCCCGTCTGTATGTCTGTACGAAAGCTACTTTTTTTTGTTATTTTTTTCTGATGAGCCCTAACAGAATTAAAGTTCTTAGGAATAAACATTTCCTTGACAGTTCGTGTGACAGTAACAATGGGGCTGTTGTCTTTGGTTTTAATATCAAATTCGGGGATTAGTATTTTTTGGTAGTCATTTTTATTTAATTTTTTATCTTTGAGTTCTTCTTTGGTAATGCCCCCTGCTGCTTGTACAAGGGTTCTTATGTCCATTTCATCTGAAATGATTTCTGAATGGTCACTGATGCGTTCACTAAGAGTTGCTCTTAGATCTTGATCGGCTTTATCCAGTTTAGGATTTTGAGTGTAAAATCCTGTAATCCCTTCAGCTATTTGCTGGTCCATCTCTGAGTCATTAGATTTAGAGACTCGACTTAGCAACGAGTCGAAATCTCCATTACGTGTTTTTTCTATTTGTCCTTCTATAATTTTGGGGTTGTTTAGGGAAAAAGTTGTTGTTATCCTTTTTTGGGGTTTCATCTTCGTAATTGTATTCAAAGCTTCTTTTTTTAATTTAGCGCCCACTTTTTTGACAAATTTTACAGCGGAGGTGTTATTGAGGTTTTTCAGTTTTTTGATGGCTCTTGCTCCAGCATTTCCCAAAGATGATTTGGCGTTTGTGAAAAATTTTCCGATTATCGATAGGGTTTTACTGTTGGTTGCTTTAAATTTTGTCTGTTTTTCTTTTAGAGAGTTGGCGTCGGAAATTTCGGGGGGAATTTGGGATGTTATGTCGTGATCGCTTTTTTCACTGGATGTCGTATCATCGGTGGGCGCGTTATAAAGTGATGCTGGTTTGTGGCTTTCGATATTTTTATTACTGCCTGAGTCAAAAGAATTATTAACCATGATATAGACCCTCTTATTTTTTATAAAAAACAGTTTTTTAGTTAATTCTTTTATTTAA
>JAYZJO010000069.1:0-8545 GCA_036164375.1 Chlamydiota bacterium
TATATGGACAGGTATTTGTAAATTAACCAATTATGCCGACGCATGGGATTTATTTGGTCCAGGAGCATCAAAGTGATTTTTTGTCAAAAAAACTTATGCGTAAAAGTATGTTTGCGTCTTTGCGTTTAATATTCTTATAAAATTGTCTGAATCTGGGTGTCGAAGGCTGAGTTTAGGACTAGAATGAAACGCAAAGTCGCAAAGAGATTTTATAGTCCATTGACGATTCTGCTGATTCCTTTTTTCAGGCTAATATATGAGAAATTGGAATTGGTTCATTTCTTTACGTTTCATTTTCTCATAAATGCTATGGAATTTCATTCTTCAAAAACGACTGAATAAGGCTGTAAGGTTGAAGAACGCTCGCTGCGTACTTTTGACCGTTTATATCCCATGTCCGCTCTATTTTTAATAGTAGCCTGATGTATAAACAGTTTTTTGAGAATTAGCAGAGCTAATCCTGAGTTGCCTTGCGCTGTAATTTTTTCTGAAGCAGAGTTGGAAGGTTGCATATGCCGCTGAGATTTTCAGTATCTTTATATTAGATGTTTGGCCCTTTTATATAAGTTCTAGGACAATATTTGTATCATGTCATTGATCAAATTGGCGCAGTACTCTTCACAAATGACTACCGTATCTTCCAAAGAATCGCTAGGGTTTTGTTTTTTTACTCCACAGTATATCTTGATTTTAGGTTCAGTTCCCGAAGGGCGAACCATGACCTTGCTACCATCTTCAAGCCAAAATCCCATAAGATTAGTTTTGGGAAGCATTATTTTTTCAGTTTCTCCAGAAACAACATTTATTTTGATTGATTTATGGTAGTCGTCGATTTCCTTAACGGGAACGCCAGCAAGGAATTTTGGGGGATTTTCTTGCAGATGCTGAATTCCTTTCCTCATCTTCTCGTGACCTTCTTTAGTTTCTTCGTATTTAAGGTTGTGAAGCTTTTCTACATAGACACCATATTTCTCATAAAGGTCGTAAAGTAGATCGATGAGTGTTTTACCGTTTAGTTTTGCATGGAGAGCAACCTCAGCGATTAGTGCACATGAGGATACAGCATCTTTATCTCTTGAATGTGTCCCTAATAAATACCCATAAGATTCCTCACTACCAAAGATATATTGATATCCATTTCGCTTATCCTTTTCCCATTGGTCGATCATTTCAGCAATATATTTGAATCCGGTAAGAACATCGAAGCAAGGTTTTCCATAGTGCTCTGCAATCACTTTAAATAATTCAGAAGTCACTACCGTTTTTATAAATGCAGAATTTTCGGGAAGACGATTTTGAGAATGAAGTGCAGAACATATATGCTCCAGGCATAAACAGGCTATTTGATTACCTGTAATTAGAACAGTTTTACCTTGATGTCTCACTGCAGTGCCTACTCTATCGGTGTCCGGATCTGTCGCAAGTAGTATGTCGCCATCAATTTCAAGCATTTTATCGATCCCTAAGCGTAAAGCGTTCTCTTCTTCAGGGTTCGGGTAGCTGACCGTAGGAAAAGCGCCATTAGGTTCGCATTGCTCTTCTACAAGGGAAATATTATTAAAGCCCCATCGGTGAAGAGCTTCAGGTACCATTGTGATTCCAGATCCATGTAGGCTCGAGTATACAATGCTTAGTTGATCGCCATATTTTCTGTTGATCTCCGGAAAGTGCTGTTGTTGTTCAAGCGCGTCGTAATAGGCTTCTTCAATATCACTATTAACGATAGTTATTAATGAGTGGTTAATATCTTCGACAACGCGAATTTTTGAAATATCTGTAATCTTTTCAACTTCGTCGATAATAGCTTGATCATGCGGAGGAAGCACTTGTGCTCCATCGCTCCAATATACTTTGTATCCATTGTACTCTGGTGGATTATGTGAAGCTGTAATCACAATACCTCCAGAGCATTTTTTTAATCGACAACCAAATGATACTAAGGGGGTTGGGCGAAGGTCTTCAAAGAGATAGACTTGAATCTCATTTCCAGCTAAGACTTTTGCACTTTCTTCAGCAAAATATCGAGAATTTTTTCGTGAATCATAACCGATAATAACAGAGTGTAGTCTATCAGTTTTTTTTTGTTTAAGAATGTGATTAGCAAAACCTTGCGTGGCTGCACGTATTGTATACTGGTTGATTCGGTTTGTTCCTACGCCCATAATACCGCGGAGGCCACTAGTACCAAAACTTAAACGTTTGTAAAACGCATCGATAACTTCGCTAGGATTTTTTTTGAGTAATGAGTTGATCGTTTCTTTCGTTTGCTTGTCGTAGTTACCTTCCAGCCAATCTTTTAGGTTCTTACTTGTGTCGCTGTCAAATGTAGTCATGTTGTTTATCCAATTATACTCTTATTATTACATTGTTCAATGATTGCACTAGCTAGGTTTGAGAAGTGCTCAGAAACACCATCCCCCACGTTGAGAGCTGCTGCAGGACGACCTTCATCAGAACCAAGGCATAGGATGGGTAGAAGAGGAACAGAGCCTAAAAGAGGAGTGTTAAATCGATAGGCAAGTTCTTTTCCTTTTCCTTCACCAAATAAGTTATACGTTATTTCTGTGTCAGGCACCGTGAATCCCGACATGTTTTCTATTATACCATAAAGCGGAATTTCTAGCTGGTGAAATGCGTTGATGGATTTGATAGCGTCGAGCATCGCAACCTCTTGTGGTGTACATATAACTATAGCACCATCAATTTGGATCAATTGGCTTAGGGATAAAGGAATGTCACCAGTACCAGGAGGAAGATCAACGATAAGATAATCTAGCTCTCCCCATTCTGTGTCGTTTATCATCTTACCCAAAGTATTGTGTAAGACCGGTCCACGCCAAACAATTGAGCGCGATTCTTCGACAAAAAAACCTAGAGAAAGAGCTTTAATTCCAAATTTTGTGAAAGGAATGACAACCTCTTTTCCATCTAATGTTTTAGAGATTTGTGGACTTAAACTACGAAGTCCCAACATGATCGGTATGGAAGGACCGTAGAGGTCAGCATCAAAAATACCAACATTAAAACCTTTTTGAGAAAGTGCTACAGATAGGTTTATAGAAATTGTTGACTTTCCCACGCCACCTTTACCCGAACCTACAAATAAAGTGTTTTGGGCGAGTTGTTTTTTTTTCATGATTCACTTCCTGTATACTGAGATAAAATAGCCTTCAAAACAAGTTCTGAACATGCTACCAAAGTTTATAATTATATAGAATAAATGGATAACATAATACAGAGGGGGGTTATAAGTGTAGAAAAATGAAAAAAAAGTGGAAAATGTATTTCAAAAAAAACGTGGGGTTTGGTATATCTTTAGGAAATTAATTCCTAACCAATTAATGAGGATAATCAAATATGAAGAAAAAACACTTTTTAGCCACACTACTAGCAGCAACAGTACTTTCAACTGGGGCAGTAAACGCAGCATACGATTCTTGTGACTCTTGCTACGACCCATGTGAGATGGATTCTTGCTTTGGTGGTTTCGAAATCGGAGCAGATTTCCTATACTGGAAGCTTTGCTTAGACGATCTTAACTATTCAACTTCGTATCAAACAAATTTTACTCCAGCATCTACAGGCACATTGCTTTTTGATCAGAGTGGAACAAATAACTATCTTTGCTCAGACTGGAAGCCTGGCTTCAGAGTATTCCTTGCAAAAGATAATGTTTTCTGCGATTGGGATCTAATTGCATCATATGCGTGGATTAACCACTGCAATTCATCAAGTTCGTCTGTAACTGAAAATGGAGTATTACAACCTACATTGATACATCCAAATGCATTGCTAGCACCAGCTGGTGATTCAGGTGTTGCTTCTGTTAGTGCATCTCTTGATGTAACTTACCAGACTTTTGATGTATTGTTTGCTTCAGATTACTGCTTCAGACAGTGCCACAACTTTAAGCCTTTCTTCGGTGTTACAGGTGTATTTCTTGACCAAGACTTCAACAGTAGTTGGGAGAAAAATGACGCTGATGAAAACTCAGAAGGTACCACTAAGTGGTCAGGTGAGTACTCTGGTTATGGTCTAAAAATGGGTACGGAATACTCTCTATCAATCTGTGATGGATTCTCAATGTATGCTAATGCATCAGGATCAATTACTGTTGGTGATCAGAGCTCATCAGTAGCATTCGCTAAGACTGACAACGATGCTAATACTTCATGGCAAGCAGCTATAAAAGAAGAAGAATGTGTATTCGTTCCTGGTTATAACATTGGTGTTGGCTTCCAGTATGATAGCTGCCTATGTGACATGGAATACTCAGCACGTCTTGGTTACGAGTTTGTTCAGTTACATAACGTGAACAATCAGCGTCACTATAACTCAGGCGAAGTGAGTGAATTCTCATCTTCATCTTCTTCAACTCTAGCTACACTTGGCTACCACGGAATTAACGTTGGTGTAAGCGTAACTTTCTAGTTCAAGTCTGAAGATTTAGATCAAACCGTTAAAGGGACGCACCAAGCGTCCCTTTTTTTTTGGCTTTAATTTTTACATTATCAATAGATATCCAAAATTAAAGGTTTAATTGGAGACACGGCCTATTCTAGCTTAAATATTCCGGCACCCTCTTCGAGGGTGCAAATAATCGATGATGTTTTTTCCCAGGGCTACGCAAGCTTGCCCTGCGCTACCCTTCTAATACCCACTTCGTGGGTACAATGAGAGCAATCAAATTTACCCACTGAGACACTTACCGATAGGTTTCTAAAGGACTAGTTCCCCTGTATGATAACTTTTTTTGTCCTGTTTTTTAGTAATCTTCACCAAAATTGAGTGCGAGTACCTTAGGGATCTTTTCTATTTATGCTGGTAAGTGAACATTGTAGAAGATAATGGCAGAATCACTTTTTGATCAGGTGGTGAGTGAGGAATAAATTCACAACTTGCTGAAGTCATAAATCGAATTTTTACTAAATACCATACCCACGAAGTGGGTATTAGAGGGGTAGCGTAGGGCAAGCTCGCGCAGCCCTGGGTTTAAAAGTATCCCAAATATGCGCACCCTCGAAGAGGGTGCCGTAATAAACCCTTAGCGCCACAAATGTTTTTCATTATATTCCGCTCCATAAAGCTTCAAAAATTAGGGCGTGTCTCCAATTAAACCTTTAATTAGAAATTTTTTGAGGGGGGTATTTAGCCGCGATAATAGTTCGGCTTAGTTGATCACACGGCCTATAAAAATTGAATCAGCAAAAAGAATGGTTATTAAGCGTAATTTCCAGTTTAATCCAGTATATATAGGTGCTTTTGTGAAAAGTGTTTGTTAGCGTTCGTGTGAGAGAATGTCTAAAGGTTAGAGTCAATCTCAGAAGATGGTACTATAGGCGCCTCTGGGTGATTGATGCCTTCGCACCATTGTGCAGCCTCTTTCCATGCTTTCTTTGAGGTTAAATTTTGCTGCCACCAAGGAAAAGTGCGGCACTGTTTAGGTCGAACAGAGTATAAGCTACATTTATTATCTTTAAGAAAGACGCAATCATAGGAAACGGGGTCTTCTATAAGAGATCGTTTGCCATCAATTAAGCGTGTATATGTCTTGATAAATTCACTTTCTGCGAGATTGAGATGTTTTGCCATCAGTTCAATTTCTTCTTGAGAAATCCATACAGCTCCGGGTCCACCAGTGCAACACTGACCACATCCCGTACATTTGAAGCGGAGTCCTTCTTGATACCAAGGTTGTGATTCAGTTGTGACTTTAAGTTTCTCTTTTTGATTTTCCATTGACTAGTCTTTGTTTTTAAGAATCTGACGGATGCCAGCGACAACAAACAGCACCAAAAAAACGGCGCAAACGACACCAACAACAGTAGCTTCTAGTTGTAAATTAGCTAAAATTGTCTCCATTATAATTCTCCTCTATGTTTATTTCAATCAATAACTAGTACTAAGAGTAGTGAATCCAATTTACATTTGTCAACAGAGAATTTTTTTTGGGATCTTGTTTGATTTTTCGCAGGGTGTAAAGGTAAAGGGGGTTGCATAAGCTATAAAGTTAGCCTTCCGTAAACTTGAGTTTATGGTACAAGCAAATGAAGTTATTTTTTGGGAATAATTTAGAAACTCCTAATGATGAGTATTATATGCACTTCTTTTGTTAAGGCCCTGGTTATTATCTTGTTAATGCATGTTTGAAATAAATATTTTATATGTTAAAATAAAGGGGAGTAAGGAGGATTAGAGTCTAAATTAGTCAGTCTTAAAACAGTCTTAACATTAACTCATAAAACATATCCAGGAGGGTTGTATGAAAGATGAAGTTCATCATCTCAAGCATGTTCAGAAGCGCGTTATCAGATCGGCACGCAGGAATTCGTCAGAATTAGATGAACAACCCAATAATTTAAAAGAATATCATCACAACGCTTCGAAAAGAGAATTCGAGGTGTACGATGAGGTCGTTCCATCAGACCAACAGGTACCAAGGGCTCCAGGAAGAGCGTCATATCATTAGTCTGGTGATGTACCATTAGTTATTCTATGTCCCAAATACATTTTTATCGATATTTGGGATTTTTTTCTTTCCTAATATTCTTAAATTACCCAGAATCACTTTCAGCATTTATTAAGTGAACTAAAAATAAAATTTGAGAATTTCTCGGTAGGGATCAAAACAAATGGTTTTTTCACTAAATTATCAAAATATCAACCTTCCTACTATAGCAGTGGAAGGGAGTCAAAAAATCGTAAAACACTCATTATTGATCAATGGAACAGTCTATTTTGTTAAAGCACACATTCATCCTTCCTTGAATCACGATGAAAACTTAGTGGGATGTCTGGTTAGTAAGATAAATTTACTTACGCAGTACATTCATATGTTTAGCGAAAATTATCATGAGAAAGTCAATTTATTAATCCAAAACGATGCAATACAAAATCGAGACTATTCTAGTGGTAAGGATGTCTTTCAGAAAATTAAACGACCAGTACTACCAAGTGTATACAGCCCTTTTGAACTGATTGAAGTCATTGAAGAAAGTATTGAACTTCAAAAAATGAACATGAGAAATATGGAAGAGGCTAAAAGCTGTTTGGTGCATCACAATGCTGACATTAAATTCAAAGCTTCAAGCCTTATAAACTCTGTTGATAAAGGAGATAACCCCTGCTGGTTTGATGCTTTTTACGGGCACATTTCAACGTTATCTCTCAATAACTGTTTAAGTAAGGTTCAGCCAGAATATATGCTGCCTACTGAAGAGGAGCAGTCAATGCAAAACATCCTTTCCGTAATGCTATGTGCAGGCTTAGTGTATGGTAAAAAGGATGTAGCTTCTAAGGTCAGAATCCCGGAAAATGTCCATCATTTAGCTAAGCTTTTCCTGTTCCTTTTTTCAAAATCTCTAGATAGAGCTGTTAATCTTCTCGGTGTGAATTTGATTAATGCTAGAATCAAATTGTTTAATAAAATAGGCTTTGCTGAAGTAAATCGTTACATTATGAATGGACTAGACTTGCCAAATCCTGAGGAAATAAGGTTGGTGAGCGCAATTTTTGCTGAAGAGTTATCTTTTCTCTTTAGTGCATACTATCAGGACTGGAGTATAGACGATTTAGGGTCCCTTATCACCGAACTATTTCGCGAGAATATAGTCATTGATGAAAATTACCTTAGTAGCTCTAAGCTCAATCTCCCTGTAAAAGCAAAGAAGTACTCTTTGACAGACCTTTTTAATCAATGTGGTGCGAAAGCTGTTACTAAAAAAGACACTCCGTTTTATGGAAATGTAGTCTATCTAGATTGGCCCTCTTGGAGCAAGAAACGTTTGGATCAGTATAATACTAATTTAGAACAAGTCAGATTGTTGACGTTTAGAGAAAAATCTCACTTGCAACTTTTTATGCAGCAAAAACAGCAACTCATCAAAAATATTTATGAAGGTGATTCAGTGTGGGGTTGTACAGATGTGATTTATACAACCTATTCGGTGAAATATCACGATATGCCGCACCCTCCCGTTGTTTATAAAGAGTTAATTAATTTGGTAAAAAACACAGAAGACTTTAAGTTCAGAGGGTTATCTTGTAGTCGCGATGAGTACATTAATTTTTTATTAGATTTAAGGCAGGATTTAAAGGTCTATAAAAATTTAAGTAAACTTGTAATTGCCGCCATCGAAGTGGGGGATTTGGATTTTTTAAAAAAAATACATAACAGATTGTCTGAAGATGGGCTTATATCTGCTGCGAATATAGCACTTTCGGCCGCGATTCACCGAGCCCTTGAATGTCGTAAGAAAGATATTTGTTTGTGGCTTTGTAGTGAATTCGACACGAATTTACTTCTTAACACATCTGAAAAAATAGCAATTCTTGAAAAAATAGGTGAAAATGTAAGTATTCACGAAGAATTATTTCAAGTGATCTGTCAAAAATTCTTTCCCTCTTTTAAGGATGTTAAAAAATTGAAGGCTTCATTTCTTCTTTGGAGTATCAATAGCTATAGGGCTACAATATACAAACTTTATGCAGAGGCAAAATCATACCACTTCCGAAAAGAGCAGGATGGTGTGGGCGCAAGTAGGGT
>JAYZJO010000070.1:0-88716 GCA_036164375.1 Chlamydiota bacterium
CTTTTTAATAAATAAAAAAATTAAAATTAATATTAATTAAACAAACTAACGCTTTTTAAATAAATAAACATACCCACTCCCAAGCCTTGAATTAATTGATTGAGGGTTTCCAACAACGTTATCATTACAACGGTACCACTGACCCCCTTTCTTAATATCAGCGGTATAGTGACCTCCATTTGCAGACTCTCCCTGATGCTGAATGACGGCTACGGGCTCATATAAAAAGGGTCTACCGTCTGAATGACTCTTTAACTCTTCTGACATCGCAGCAGAAAAATCTATCGCTTCACCGTTGTCAAATGCAAAGTCTTCCGATATTTTTTGAGCTTGAGCAAATTGATTATTGAAACTGAACCGCTTTAAAGTTACGAATAAATATTCTGGAGCTTCAAGGAACTCAACTCCTTCCCTTCTAAACGGACATTCCTCGCGCACCCCATTGTCATGCTCCCAGACATGATCCTCATCAAAATACTCCTGCTCAACAAAATAGTTATCAATCAACCCTTGAAAAGAAAAAGAGAAGGCATCTCCACCTGACTCATCTTTAAGGGAAACTTGTATAGCCTGAGTATTTTCTTCTGGATGAACCCTTACCCTTTCATCATCCCCAAAACCATATTTTTTATACGAACGAGTAGGAAAGCCATACCCTACCTGACTTAAAAGCTGGGTTAAGACTTCTTCTGCATCCTGCTGGCTCGTTAAAGGTCCGTGGAGATATCCTGCATCATACAATTTTCCACGCAAGTTCCTTGCTGCATTGTTAATAGCTGCTGCTTCGCCGGTTTTATATGAATCAACAACAGATTTTATAGAACCCTTTACTTCAACATGTCTATTTAATCGTAATATTTCTGATGGGTCACTTTCTTGATTACAATTAGCTAGTGACCTTTCAGAAGACCACTCTTGCTCCTCCAAAAGATGACTAAGCTGAGGCACATTCAGTATTGACTGAAGCATAGAATTTAAGTAACAGCTATTCCCCCAGTTTTTAATACCATTAGGCTTCAAAAAACCTATTATCCTTGAATAAAGATCTTGATCAATTTGAGCATTTTCAAAACTAAATTCTTCACCAGAACAGTTGATACAGATATTAACAGCAACAACGTAATTTTCAAGTAGAGAAGAACCATCTGGAAGCTCTTGAATATTACCACATTCTCTAACTTCATTCTGGAGTTCCAACAAGTATTTATTAAAATCCTCGTTATCAGAAATTTTTGCGTTAAATTTTTCTCGTATTTCAACTAATTCGTCATTGAAACGTGAAAGACGCCCAGTCAACTCCTCGTCAGCTCCTGCAAACTTTTGAATCAATGAAGTTATAGAACTCTTCATTAAAAGAATTTTCTTTAAAAGGTAGTCTATTTTCACAAAGTCGTTTGCGGAGTCAAAAACAAGAGAGTCTACTTCGTCGTTGAACTCAAGCCCCTTTTCTTGTAATTTACTTTCACTATACAACGCCTCAACAACCTTTTGAAGATGCTCTAACTCAGCGACTCTTCTCCTCAACCGAATATCATAAGCCTGAATTAATTCCCGTTGATATCGACTTTTAACATCCTGTGCTCGATTGTCATCAATTTCTAAACCTAATCTTTCAAGAGAAAGATTATTAATACTTGCAACTTTCTCCATGAAACTGTGATAAAAAGCGGCATCTTCAGGGGAAAGGAGTTTGGGCTTTTTTATAAATGGGTTAGATTTACCACTCGAATTTACCCAAAAAATATTTTCAGAACGATAAATACATTTTAATATTAACATGGTTAAGGGAATGACAAGAGTAAACCAACTTAACACTTTTAGCGCACAAATAAAAACTTTGAACGCAGTTCGCAGGGCCCCTTTTTTACGATCATCCGGCTTAACGGTGATAACACCATCAAAATCTCCAGAATTTTTAGAGTTTTCCTCACATACCGAGTATGCCTTTTGACCAAAGTCAAAATACCATTCTGATATCACTCCATACTTGTGATGTTTAATACCTGGAAATTTTCCATTAGGCAAATGAAGCGTACTAAACATACCTAATTCTGCGGAACTATCAATCATTTTACTTATGCACACTATTAAATTATTAACAAATGACAAACATATAACAAACTATCATTAATATTCAATATAAATAACATTAAAAACCCCTATAACAAAACTTAAGGCTTTAGCTAAAAAGTCAAAAAAATTATAGACAAATATCTTTCAAAAGAATAGAAAAATGTATGTCAACTTTTGCGTTGAACAGCTGTAACTTAAACAAGATGTGAACAATACAGACAATTAAAAAAATACAACACGGAGACAACCAGTGAATCCACGAAATTTCCTAATTTTTTTTATAACTCTACTCCCCCTCACTTACACTCATTCTGATATTGACGATGATATCTTCGCTCTAGAAGATATAGAATCACCAAAAAAACAGCCTGGCCCCTTTCGTATTGAAGGTGAATTCGACTCTGTATGTGAAACAAATATCAACAAGTCTGGTTTTGAGAATCAAGAAGTTCAGTTTAGCCAATATTCAGCAAATGCTGGAATGGCCTTCTGTTACTTCCCCCATGCAAGAGAAGCATATGCAGCAGCAATAGACTACAACTATTCTCATATATGCTGGGCTGAGAATCCTTTTTTTAACCAAAAAGATTTCAACCAAGGCTCCCTTTTACTTCGACTTTTCAGTAACCGATTTTGCGAGTGGATATGGCAAGGTCAACTTGCAATTAAAATTAATACAGACCATTGGGACTTTAATCAATATGCAAATTACGATCTAACGCTATGGGGAAAGTATGACTTGAACTGCGACTGGAATTTACACATCGGGGCTATCGTTCAAACAGGAATGAAGATGGACCGAATCTACCCAATACTTGGTTTTGATTATGAAGTCAACAATCGGTGGAAACTAAACGCTGTGTTCCCTGTCAATATATCCATGCTATACACATACGACTGTAACTGGAGTGGTGCTTTAGCCATGCGCTTTTTTGATATAAGACATCGAGTTGGAAAAGATGAACCTCTTTCTATGGGATTAGTCGCTTATAGAAACTCTGGGGTCGAGCTTGTCCTTTTATACGAAGACGACCCGACTATTGAAGCAAACATTCACATCGGATCAACACTCGGAGGTATGCTGCGAATCTCCGATAAAAATAATAAACATGCCAAACACTTTAAGCTTGATCCTGCCATGTATGTTGGAGCAGAAGCTGTTTGGAGCTTTTAGGACCCTTAAGATTTAGTTTATTCAACTAAAAAACTTAGACGCTTGAGCAATCGAAAGCGATTATTCAAGTGTCTGGTTTTTCCCCTTGACGCCCCCAAAATTTTCTCTAAGATTCAACTGCAAAGTACATGGCCAGCTCAGATTTCAAGTGTTTTTAAATAGTCACCTAATGCAGTTATTAACCGGGAGACTCTTGCATAAATAGGAAAGTGCCGGAAAAATTTCAGGGGAATTCACTCAGAAAAAAGACTGTTTGTAAGGAGCCTAAAGCATGTTTCTCATAAATTGATAATTAGAAAACTAATTCACACATTCACTGTTTAGGTAAGCAGTCAAAAGTACTGTATTGAACAATACTTAAATCGTGAGCAATTCAACTTAGAGAAAGTGTTTGTTCTCTGGAGGTTAAATACGCGTTTCTTCCTTTGGAGATAAGCCATAATAACTTTAAGTGAGAGAAACGTTTGTATATACACGTTTCTCTCACTTTACAACTTCACATTATACTTACAGCCGATGCATTGACCAAACAACTGCAGGATCATCGTCAGATGCCAGGTCAATATTAATTCCTATCCCTCCAGTGATATACTGAAGCTGAATTTGATCTCCTGCTGAAAGCTCAACATCACCGACCAGAATAACAGATGCTGAACCTAATATCACTCTTAAAGTAAGTATTAAAACGATATCTACATTGAGAACCGGAAAATTTGATAAAAGCAGATTGTCATTTGTATTGATATTCTGCAAGCTAAAAGCTGGAGTTGCCGCCCCTATACCTCCTGTAAGAGCTGCCGTAGTACTATAATTTATAGTTACTTTGACAGCGTAACGACCATCTGCAGGTGCTGTGTACACTCCGCTAACAGTGTTAAGATTACCATCAGTATAAAAAGGTGCACTTGTAGAGTAAGGCCCTGTTATTGCAGTCTGAGCACCTCCCCCTCCTAATGAAAGAGATGAAAGAGATGCCGAAAAGCCTTGGCTTGTGACTGAAGTTCCGGTTTCACCTTGAGGGCCTGTTGGTCCTGTGGGACCTGTTGCTCCCACTGCACCATCAGAGCCTGAAGGTCCTGTCGGTCCCGTTGCCCCTACCGCACCATCTGTACCAGAAGAACCTGTTGGTCCTGTGGGACCTGTTGCTCCTACTGCACCATCTAAACCAGAAGGACCCGTAGGCCCTGTCGGCCCTGTAGGACCCGTTGCACCCACTGCACCATCAGAGCCTGAAGGACCCGTTGCTCCCGTTGGACCTGTTGCCCCTACAGCACCGTCTGTACCATCAGAACCGGAAGGTCCTGTCGGCCCCGTAGGACCCGTTGCACCCACTGCACCATCAGAGCCTGAAGGACCCGTTGGTCCTGTTGGTCCTGTTGGCCCACCAGACGGACCTGTGGGACCAGTAGGTCCAGTAGGTCCAGGGGGACCACCAGCAGGTCCGGCTGGACCTGCTGGGCCAGCTGGGCCAGCTGGACCTGGGGCTCCTGCTGCTCCCGCTGCACCAGCTGCTCCCGCCGCACCAGCTGCTCCTGCTGCACCGGCAGGTCCTGGTGGACCCGCTGGGCCGGCTGGACCTTGAGGCCCAGGAGGTCCTGCTGGACCTTGACAAGGTTTTTTTGAAGAGCTACATTTCATTTGAACATTGGCTCTTATCTCTTCGATTGTACTGAACAGTTCATCAGTAAGAGGCTCAAGATTTCTTTTAGAAATATCATTTAAGTTGTATACGTCAATAGATACATTACTAGCTTCATCCTCATAGATAATATTGAACAGATATCCATCTTTTTGAATTGAAAATTTTTGACCATCTTCTTCAAGAAAACTTAGTTCCTCATTATTAACGACATCCTCATCTACTTGCTCATCAGAAGAAGGTTTAACCTCCCATTCAACTCGAGCTACAAAATCCAGAGGTTCAATCCCCTCTTCATCGATTCTCATTTCGTCCGTTAATGTATACTCTCCGAATTGATCAGAAAGTAAATAGGATTCAGCAAAAGCTAAACTATTAAGCATAGATAACTGTGATACAAGTGCGATCACCCCATGCCTAACGAATTTAAATTGCATTAGTTGTTTCATGCGTTTTTCCCTACAAAAATAAAATTCTTAACTTAGTAATTTGTCTCATATGTACACTGCTTAGAAACTTTGATAATATCATCTCTATAAACTCTTTGCGTGCACCTCGGTTTACTACAACAATTAAATGGAAAAGTCAGCGAGAGACCAAACCTGAATAAAAATTCATTCTGACAGTCATAACTACTTGTTAAAAACAGAGAGAGATAGTCATTATATTGATAGTCGATATGCCCCTTTCCTCCGAATAAATAATCTTCGTTACAATTATTTAAATAATACGGCCCAATTCCAACACCTATCCGCCCATAATTACATGGCAAGCAAAACTGAGTTCCTATTAATGCATCAAACCCTTGATAGGCAATATAATCAGAGTGACAAGTCACACAGTAATCCACGGGGGCACAAGTATTATCATAATCAGTAAAATATTTTGTACACCCACAATGAGAAGTTTCTCCAACAGGAATATAAGCATTAAAATCAAAAAACAAACACCTCCAAGTGGCACTAAATGCTAGTGACACTTGATTAAAGGAACCTGATTTATGGTTTAAATACTCATAGTAAAGATACGTGTAATAGTTTAACTCATTTTGCAAAGCGTGAGTATGAATGCCTATACCTTGAGAAAAACAAAAATCGCCATTGTCCAATACAAAAGCGGCGGTATCCCCGCAAAAGAAACCTAATGGATAATGTGTGCCTACACCTGCATAATTTTGATCAAGTCCCGGAGATTTACCTGCAGATAAAATAGCATAAGCATCAAGCACTAAACTTGAATTTGCTCTTTTTTCTCTCTGAAAATTATAGGGTTCACAGAAATTTTCTGAATACTCTATGTAGTTAGAGCTAATTTTTTCTTCAGGAAAAAAATAGTCATCAGAAGAAAACTCAACCTGAGCTGAAACAAGAAGAGGATCAGGTTCCCCGGATTCTACTAAAGTGGAACAGCTTTGTAATGAGGAAGCGCGTTCAGCGACCTCCTTAACCTTTATATTTTCAAAAGAAGGTGATGGAGGTTCATATTTTAAACATCTAATTTCAATTTCTTTTTCTTCATCAAGGTTTTCTTCGAGTGCATTTTCTTGCGGCAATTCATCATTGTGAGTCTCTGCTGGAGATATTAATTTATCTGCAATCGGCTGCAATCTTTCATCTTGATTATCATTTAAAGAAAAACTAAGTTCACCCGTTGTCTCTTTGGTAATTCCATCAAATTTTCCTAAAAACCTTTTGTTAGATTCTATTAATGGTGAATTTAATGAAAACGGGTAAGACTCTTTATCTATAAGAAAAGCTGCAATAAACCCTTGCAAGAAACCTTTTGAGTATTGAGATTCCTGCTTAGATGCGGCTTCAATAAGCTGAAGAGGTTCTTCTGAAGAAAGATTTTCTTGGTCATGAATTCTTCCATTTTGCTTCTGTTCTTTTTTCAATTTAGAATCACAGTACTGACAGCTATTATCATTTTCCTCAACAGAGCCAGAATTTTGGTATGAATGAGGATCTAGCTGATCTAAAGTCGACAACTCGGGAAATTCTATTGAAGCTTCTAAAGAAGAGTCTAGCTGACACTCCATTTCCTCAATTTTCATACTTTCGTATAAAGATGATGGTGGCTCATTTTTCAGGCAGTGTATCCCCTTAACATTACGCTCTTCTAAATTTTCCTCTCCCTCTATCTCTTGTTTTATTTCTGTTTTATAAGCACTTCCATCTAAATCCGTACTATCTACTATCGCCAAACTAACCTCTTTATCTTTCTCACTGAAAGATAGAGTTTGATTGTCAAATCCACTCTTACCCCTACTACCAATTGAACTATTTTCTATCTTTATGAATGAGTTTCTTGATGAAAAAGGAAAGTGCTCATTGACAACAAAAACAATGGGTACATACCCCTGTATAAGACCCTTTGATGAACCTGAAACTTCCACAAAAGGTAGTAATGCACATAAGTCATAATTTTTAAGAAGAGTTTCTCTATTTTTAAGGTAAACATCTTCATCCTGACATTGAATGACTTCTTCATTCGCAGAGCAAGATTGGTTTTCTATTTTTTCATGAACTTTCCTTTGCTCTAACAAAGAGTTTATTTCACCTGAATCAGGCTCAAACTGAAACGGAACAGACTCTTTAAAGGAAGGGTTTATTTCAGAAGAGGGATGAGATTCACTAGTGTTTCCCTCGGGAGTTATACTTTCAAACAGAGCTAAAGGAGGAATGTTTTTCAAGCAACGAAGGTTGTCTTCTATATTTTCTTCGGTTCTTTCATTTTCTTCATTTGATTCTTTGCCTTTATTATCATCGTCGGAATTTAAGGTATATGTTCTCGTTCCCTCTTCATTCAAAGAAAAGGCGAGAGGACTATCCTTAACGCAACCAATGCTGTTTAATTCAGCTATAGGATCATGTACCGAACGTTTCGGTGAAGACATTGATAAAACAGGAGCACATTCAGTATAAGTCAAACACTCATTTTGATGACAATTTGATGCATGCTTTGATTCTTCAAAAGTTAAAACACTGTTGAGCTGAGTTTTTTTTGACTGACAATTCTCTACGAGAAAAGGAAAATTACTAAGGATAGTTTGGTATACATTTTGAAGTGGAGGACTATCAAATCCATCTTGGAAAACTAAAGAACAAAAAAAATGAGCCGAAACTATGATGAGTAGACTGATTACTTTCCAAAGATTTGTTATATCAATAAACACCGGCCCGTCTCCAATGTGCCTGCTATTTCGATGGACTTAATTAGCCTATACCGTTTTATTTATTAACATTCAAATATTTTATGTATAAAAATTTTCAACTTTCATAAATAAGAAGATATTGAATACATCTTAAGATTGAGTTCACTCATGACTCAAAACAATATCTAAAAGATTAATTCAACAATTGACTGGATAACAAACTTTCTATTCTCTTCATTAATTCTTCATCAAGAATATCTTTCACGCGTAAAGACTGCATGTTCTCTATGATTTGAGCTGGTCGTGTTGCTCCAGTAATTACTGTGCTTACATTTGGGTTTTTAAGGCACCAACCAATTGCTAGTTGAGCCATGGTACAACCGATCTCAATAGATATTTTCTCTAAACCTTGTAGAACTTTTAATTTTTCAGAACTTAAATTCCCTTTCAAATCTGGAAAATGATCTAGACGACTTCCTTTGGGAATTCCATTATTATACTTACCTGTAAGAATCCCAGACTCTAACGGACTCCATATTGTTGTTCCCAATCCATATTTTGCGTAAAGAGGCGCGAACTCTTCTTCGACCTTTTTTCGATGAAACATATTATATTGGGGCTGTTCCATAGTAGGTGGAGTAGCTCCAATTTCCTGAGCGATCGTGTATGCTTTTTCAACATCTTTAGCAGACCACTCTGAAGTTCCCCAGTAAAAAGCCAATCCGGATCGCACTATAATATCCATTGCTCGCACTGTCTCTTCAATAGGCGTGGTAGGATCAGGTCTGTGACAGAAAATTAAATCCACGTAATCAAGTTGCATTCTCTTAAGGGAGTTCTTCGTTCCTTCAATGAGATGCTTCATGTTAAGTCCCGTTTGATTTGGTTTACTGCCTCCCCAAAATATTTTTGTTGAAACAACCAAATCTTCTCTACGAAAATCTTTTAGAGCTTCGCCCATTAGAAGTTCAGACACGCCTGAAGCATAGACCTCGGCGTTATCAAAAAAATTCACTCCTTCATCATATGCTGTTCGCATACATTTTTTTACACCACTGATGTCGAGACTTGGGCCAAAAGTCATCCAAGAACCAAAAGATAGTTCACTAACCTTTAGTCCACTCCCTCCTAAACGTCTATACTCCATCCTTTCCCCTTGAATTTCCGTCGAAATTTCCACTAAGTTATATTTTTATCATTATTCCTTAGGACAACATTTTTTGAAGGGCCCCCTCAAGATCAGAATCTGCATAATTATATTCAAGCTCATTCAATTTTTCAGGTAGCACTCGAGTCCCCCTCAACAACAACTCATCAGCCATCTCTCCTAGGAGAAATCGTGCAACAAAGGCTGGTAGAGGAAAAAAAGTAGGACGTTTTAATACTTTACCTAAAGTTTTTGTAAATTCTAGATTCGTCACCGCACAAGGAGCTACCGCATTAATGGGACCTGCTGCATTGTCATTATCAATGCAAAAACAAATAATACTCACTAAATCTTTCAGTGAGATCCAGCTCATATATTGATTACCAGATCCAATTTTTCCCCCAACACACATTTTAAATGGCAATAACATTTTTTGGAGAGCCCCACCCTTTGGAGATAAAACAACGCCGATTCTAAGTTTAACAACACGAATCCCCTTTTGCTCTGCTAGTTCTGTGGCTTTTTCCCATTCTTGACACACTTTTGAAAGAAAAGAGTTGCCCGGTGTATCCCCCTCTGTAACTTGCGTTTCTCCTGTATCCCCATAATACCCTATTGCCGAAGCATTAATTAAAACTTTAGGAGGATTATCCAGTAATGACAGAGTTCGACTTAAATTTTGAGTTCCTAAGACACGGCTATCCCAAATCTTCTTTTTTTTACTTGCCGTCCATCGCCCATTAGAAATATTCTCTCCAGCAAGATTAATAACAACATCTATCCCTTCCAAGCGATCTCGGTCGACTTCTCCTGTCAAAGGATTCCAATATATACCAACAGGCGATTCCTTTTTCCTCACTAAGCGAAGGACTTCGTGTCCCATCATTTTAAGTTTTTTTGTAAGTTCCGACCCTACTAATCCTGAGGAACCAGCTATTAATATTTTCATTACTCCATCCCTATTTATATTATTTCCGAACTATACGATATCGCAGGCATCTGCTGGCATCCAATGCTTATCTTTACCTTCCCACTTAATGTTACATCCAATTGGGTTTGTCATTGCTACAGATATTTCTTTACCTGAAAGACTCTCCTCCAGGGCACGCTCTAAATCATTCACGGTAATTTTTTTTGAGTCTTTTGGATTATCTACCGCCCTACCTGTGTATATCAATTTTCTTTCTTCATCAAAGACATAAAAATGCGGTGTTCTCAGTGCACCATAAGATAACGCAACATCTTGTGTTTCATCATAAAGATATTTCCAAGGAAATTTATGCTCGGCCATCCTTTCCACCATGTGCTCATAAGAATCACTTTCGTATGTATTTTTGCTGTTTGAATTGATACCGACAAAGACAACTCCTTTTTCTTTGTACTTTTCTGCTGTGGCGCGAGTTACTTCGTCAGAACCCAAAACATAAGGACAATGATTACAGGTAAAGAATACTACGAGAAGCTTAGCATCGGCAAAATCTGCAAGTGAATAACGCTTACCGTCGGTAGCAAATAAATCAAAGTCTGGGGCAATATCCCCAATCTGAAGGGTGAATGGCATTATATTACCTCTATTTGGGTTGAACATTTCTAATAAAATCTTTATAACTAAACTCATTAAATTTTACACCCTTTTTTTGTGAATGCCTCAGGAGAAGAACTTAAATGGAACGCGCGCTCTCTAGCAAATTTATTTCTGTTATCGTCAACTGGCGTAACCCTGACCGAACTATCGGTTACTGGCAGCTCGCCGGCCAACAACACCCAAAGTTCAAGTATAAATTAGCTGCCGAATGCTGCTTTTTTCTTACTCTGGGGGCATCTGTAATTGAAACAATCGTCAGTTCTATTTTCTATACTCTCAGCCTTCCTCTCGACTTCATCACCCTTAACAAACCTCTGGATTTTGCTGCAAAATGGCTGAAAAGTTCATCTTTTAGCATTTTATGGTCGATTGGGAATTTATATTTTAATCTATTTTATCCCGTTTTAATTAAAGAAGAAGATATGTCAAGGGCATACGCATTTGGATCCTAGAGAATAGGTTTTGTTAAATCCGGGCTCCATTCATAGGTGAAATTTGACTAAAAAATGGAGATACAGCTGAACTTTCAACATTTTCCCCTCTCCCAAACAAAAACACTTAAAACACTTGGAAAAAAATCAACAAAAAACTTATCATAGAGCATCAAAATGATTGAATTTTACCTACGAGGTTTCTATGTCACATCTAACAAAAGCTGACATCAAAAAACTAATTGAACTTTCTCGTATCGACTGTAGTGAAGAAGAGCAGGAATCATTACTTAAAGACCTTGAGAATATACTAGGGTATTTCGACCAACTCGAGGAAGTTGATACTGAAAACGTCCAACCATGTAACCATGTTCTTGCAGAAATGTGCAATGTCATGCGAGAAGACGAGTGCGGCGAAACAATGCCCCGTGAAACGTTCTTAAACAACTCACCGGCTCACACAGGGGGCATGATTCGTGTTCCTACTGTCATCAGTAAATCATCGAAACCTGAAGCGGAGAAGTAAATTTATGCACAATCTAACAGCCATCGAAATTAGAGATAAATTTTTATCTGGAGAATTCTCTGCTGAAGAAATTGTCACGCACTTTCTAAACCGCATAGAAAAATATGACAATAAAATAAAAGCCTTCATTACAGTCTATAAAGAACGTGCCATCGAACATGCGAAAGCCTTAGATGAAAAAAAAGCCAAAGGCGAAAAACTCGGAAAACTAGCCGGCATTCCTGTTGCTCTCAAAGACAATATACATGTTAAAGGAGAAACAACAACCTGCGCATCGAAATTTCTTTCAAATTACACGGCGCCCTTCGATGCTACTGTCACAAGACTCCTCGAAAGCGAAGATGCCATCATTATCGGAAAAACTAACCTCGACGAATTTGCTATGGGTTCTTCCACAGAAAACTCCGCAATGCAATCAACAGGCAACCCATGGGACCTTGATAGAGTACCAGGTGGCAGCTCCGGAGGATCCGCCGCGGCTGTTGCTGGAAGACTTTGCCCTCTTTCTCTAGGGAGTGACACAGGTGGATCGATCCGTCAACCAGCATCCCTTTGCGGCATCTACGGATACAAGCCAACATATGGCCGCATTTCACGTTTTGGTCTGGTTGCCTTTGGATCCTCTCTTGATCAAATTGGTCCATTTGCCACCTCTATTGAAGATATAGCTTTAATCATGGAAGTTTTAGGTAAGCACTGTGAGCGTGACTCGACAAGTATTCCAAAACCAAATGAAAACTACCTTGAAAATTTTGATGTGGATGTTTCTAAGTTAAAGATAGGTGTTCCCTGGGCATTTTTAAAAGACCTTGCACCTGAAGCGAAGAAAACCTTTGAAGAAGCTCTGAATGTATATGAGAAAATGGGCGCTGAAGTTGTCGAAGTTAACTTAGATATTTTGAAGCATTCTATTGCCGTCTACTACATTCTTGCCACAGCAGAAGCTTCAACAAACTTAGCTCGTTTTGACGGTGTTAGGTATGGTCATCGATCACCAAGAGCTCAAACGTTGCGAGAGGTTTATGACTACTCAAAAGAAGATGGATTTGGTCCCGAAGTAAAAAGACGTATCCTTCTAGGAACATATGTATTATCATCGGGCTACCAAGATGCTTACTATAAAAAAGCACAGAAAGTCCGCACCCTTATGATCGAACAATACAAAAAAGCATTTGAAACGTGCGATGTTATTGCCATGCCCGTTACCCCTTTTACAGCTTTTAAGAAAGGGGAAATAAAAGATCCCGTTCAAATGTATTTGGAAGACATCTACACGATCTCTTGCAACCTTGCTGGTATTCCAGGCATTAGTATACCTGACGGTTTCTCTTCTGAAGGGCTACCACTGGGGCTACAGCTCTTTGCACCGCAAAAAGAAGATGTTAGATTAATATCTATTGCTAATGAATATCAGAAAGCAACAGACCATTACAAAAAAATCCCAGAATTCGTCAAGTAGGAGACAAAGTTATGAGTAAATACAAAGACTGGGAAGCTGTTATAGGGCTTGAGATACACGCAGAACTAAATACAAAGTCCAAGTTATTCAGCGTTGCACCAAATAGATTCGGGGATGAACCCAACACAAATATCACTGAAGTATGCACGGGACAGCCGGGTTCTTTACCAGTTCTTAATAAAGAAGCGGTCAGAAAAGCTGTTCAATTTGGCTGTGCTATCAACGCAAACGTTGCGAAATTTAGTAAGTTTGACAGAAAGTCCTATTTTTATCCTGATAGCCCACGTAACTTTCAGATCACACAATTTGACGAACCCATCATCTTAGGGGGAACTATTATTGCTGAAGTTGACGGTGAGGAAATGACCTTTGCTGTCGACCGAGTACATCTGGAAGATGATGCCGGTACCCTCAAGCATTTCTCTAAATTTGCTGGTGTCGACTACAACAGAGCGGGCGTTCCACTCATTGAAATTGTCTCCGAGCCCTGCATACATAGCCCTCGACAAGCTGCATCGTATGCTATGGCTGTAAAGGCAATACTTCAATATCTCGACGCTTCAGACTGTAACATGGAAGAGGGATCTCTTCGTTTTGATGCCAACGTCTCGGTAAAAAAGAAAGGCGAAACGGCGCTTCGCAATAAGATTGAAATTAAAAACATGAACTCCTTTTCCTATATGGAAATGGCTCTCGAAGCAGAAATCAAGCGACAAATCAAAGCCTACGAGACAAATTCAGACAAACCAATCGACGAAGTAATTTCACAATCGACTTACAGATGGGACCCAGAAAAGAAGTGCACAGTTTTGATGCGCTCAAAAGAGCAAGCTGCTGACTACCGCTATTTCCCTGAGCCAGACCTCGTGCCCATTATATTGACAGATGAGTATATTGAAGGAATTCGCAAAGATCTTCCAGAGCTTCCCTTACAAAGAGAGCGCCGTTATATTAAAGAATTAAACCTTTCAACGCATAACGCTTTTGTTCTTACTAGTGATAAACCACTTGCTGATTACTTTGAGGAAGCTTTAAAGCATTGCAAAAATGCACGTAACGTCTGCAATTGGATCATCGTAGAATTTGCTGGAAGACTAAAAAATAAAGGCATTGCTATTTACGATACTGAAATCAAACCCAAGCAAATAGCCCAGCTCGTCAACATGATCGACGATGGCACTATCAACGGAAAAATTGCGAAATCTGTCGCTGACGATATGATGGAATCTCCAGGTAAAGATCCAAAAACGATCGTTGCTGAGAATCCCGATTACCAACCGATGGATGACCACAGTCAGATAGAAGGCTTTGTAGATCAAGTCCTTGCTGAAAACGAGCAGTCTATCATTGACTTTAAAAATGGCAAAGATAAAGCCTTTGGCTTTTTGGTAGGCCAGGTCATGAAATTATCGAGAGGTAAAGCTTCACCACAATTGGTCAACAAGCTTATCAATGAAAAAATCGAAAACCGATAATTTCCTGCAAACCGAGTAAACAAAACTACAAACAGGGTTCCACTTATGGTACAGAAAATGTTTATTTTCGACTTTGTTTATTCGGTTTGCTATACAAGATGATTCAAAAAAAATGATCGTATGAAATGTTTGCTAACTGTCTAAAAGGGCAATTTCCAAGGGCATCACTAGGAAGATTTCCTAAAGATTTTGAATTAAAACTTATTATATTTCTTTTAGCAAAGAGCAGCACTGATTGTTTCACTACTGCATGCCATCCAATCTGAAACATTGTCGATTCTATTTAGTTTTTATCTGATCTTTACTTCCCAACAGGCTGACTTTTGATAAATTCAATTTTTCTAGAAATGCGACTGATTTTTTTTAGTTCTCTACTACTTTTTATAGGGTACTGTCTATTAATTCTCTTCAATAATTTTTTAAGAGAACTCCTTTCAGAACGACTTAAGAAATGGGCTATATTTTTAGTTTGTTCCTTTGTTACCGTTGACATTAACATCTGTATGTTTTCACAAACTTTTTTAACTCGATCTGAATTTTTAACCAATTTACTATAGGGAGATATCCTATATTTCTCTTTAAATAATTGAGGATTTTGCAATAAAACAGCGTGAAGTTTTTGGGGAGAGGTTGAAAGTGGAGATAGAAAAAAAGATTTCTTTTCAAAGTACCCCTTGTAATTAATTCGCATCTCTTTAGACCAAGCTTTAATTTGCTTCGAAGTCATCAAGGTAAAATCAGGCTTTTCCTTGTCTTTCAGCAACTGATCTATCTTTGCAATCATAAAGCTATAAGTGACTAGACTTGAACAAAAAAAGTTTTTGCGTGGTTCACCTTTTTGATATCTTGCGTAGTCCTGAAAAGCTAATTGAATTTTTTTAGAATTTACCTGAGTTTTTTTAAATACACTTTTTATTGAGGCTGCTTTAGCATACCTAGCACGTGTTCCTCGGTAACCTTTGTCTTTTATAGAGCGACCTGCTATAGATTCTGGCTTCCCTTCATCACTATAAACTACATAGTCGCAAAGATCTTGTGCAACATTAGCGGCCGCTTGGCGTAACTCGATATCCTTAACTCTAACAATCCGATAATCCATTTCGTCTGTAGCAATGAGCTTATTGATCGAGGCGTCAAAATCGAAGAATCGCACCTCATCACCATCTCCAGAAGGAGATGCTTCAATAACAACTTTTCTACCATTATGTTCGCCAATAATTGCTGCATGAATATTAGAGTAAGAGTCGTTTTCACAGGGGCCATTCACCCAGAATCTAGCCATTTTCTGACCAAATTTAATTATTGTATCACCACGATCACTCGATGAAAATAGAGACCTTACAGGGTAAGCATCTGAGTTCAGTTTAATAAATAAGATATCGCCTACATTAAGTTTATTTTCAATTTTCTGAAGTTCTTTATAATATTTATCTTCTTTTTCAGCTTGACTACTACAGCCTTCAAAGTAGTCCTCATATTGATCTTGTAGTTTACAGTATGTATTCCATTCATTTTTTAAACGGGAATCTGGTTTTTTTGGTGGAATAAAATGCACTGGATACTGGAAATTACCTGTTGAATGATCATTTAAGTCTCGTTTAATTTTATCCAAGTAGTAGATTAAACCATCTTTACGCATTGAATTTATGGAGATCCCCATTTTTTTCAGCATCTTTGATGCTTTAAAAATATTGTCTAGATTAACACTCTTACTACGAAAAGGAAGAACCATTTCAGTAACATGACGTTGAATCACTGAATTGTGACGTAATTTTTTTGCAAGTTTCTTATTAAAACTTAAAACCTGATCTACTAGCATATGTTTTGCAACACAACGAACTTTTCCTTCAGTGCTAACTACTCGTATATAGGAACGCTGGTGATATAAACCAAATGTGAGTAGATTGGCAACTAACGAGACCAACTCTCTAAAACGCGCACTTGAAATAGAGTAAGTTTTATAGCGAGTATTTTTTTTTGAATTACCCCTATTAATATCCAAATTGTTATTAATACAATTAATTACGTTATTTTTATGCAATATAGATAGATTCATCTGACACATACGATTACTTAAAAAGTTAAAACATATATTATTTCACCTTCAATAATTATAAACAATTATAACAAAAAAAACAACAAACTTATATTAACAACCAATAAAAATATGATCTAAATAAAATCTTACCAGTTATTTTTGCAAAAAAAATTATTCTAAACATAAAAAAACGATAGCTCAATTAAAAAACTATTATCTAAAATTAAATTCTTAAAATATTAGTATGTAGTGGCATTTTTTTTAGCTGATAACCTCTTAGTGACAGCGATTACATACTCAATTTTCTTAGCGATTCGGTCCACCTTTCGAAGATCTATACCATCTGGTATTTGCTCTTGGTTATTCAACTTCGTCATGACATTACTGAGAAGTTTTTTTTCAGACGGATACAAAAACTTATCGACATTCCCACTTTGCACCTTTGTAATATTCCCCATTAAACCCTGAATATTACTACAGACCTTATCAACTCTCTCTGAACGAGAAATCAATTTACGATAGGGTTTGATCCGATATTTTTCTTCAAACAATCCCGAATTTTTCTGCAAAATAGAACGTAACTTTTGTGGAGTAGTAGAACTGGGAGAGCAAAATAACGGAACTTTTTTAAACTCTTCTTCACTTTTAACTGACATTTCTTTTGACCACTCTTTTATATCATTTGACTCCATTGCATTAAAGTCAGGACATATCTCAACCTTATCCTTAATGTAGTGATCAATTCTTGCAATCATGTAGCTTTCCGAAACCAAACTAGAACAGAAGTATTCTTTTCCTTTTTCACCCTTCTTGTATCTAGCGTAAACTTCAAAGGCATACTGAACGTCTTCGATATCTACCTTGGCATTTTTAAACACACTTGCTATAGAGGCTGTTTTAGCATACTTTGCTCGGGTTTTGACATTATCATCTAAAGGCTTACCCTCTATTGTTATTGGGTTAACCTCTTCATCATAAGTCACATATTCACTAAGCTCCTTTGCGACTTTAGCCGCAGCCTCGCTTAGTTCAGAGTCTTTTACCTTGAAAATTCTATAGTCAAATTTGTCTGTCGCCGTAATCCTATTCATCGAGGCATCAAAGTCGTAGTATCGCACCTCATCACCTTCTTCAGACGAAGCTGCTTCGATGACAACTTTCTTTCCATTATGCTCACCAATAATTGCTGCATGGGTATTTAAATATGAATCATTGTCACAAGGCCCATCAAGCCAAGATCGTGCTATCTTCTGGCCAAACTTTATCATTGCATCGGAACGATGCTCTGATGACAAAAGCGACTTTAGGGGACATGTATCTGGATCTAGATGCATAAAAACAATATCACCTACACTCAAACTATCTTCGAGTTTTTGAAGTTCTTTACGATACTTATCTTCTTTTTCAGCATCAGTATTACATTCTTCATAATAGTCATCGTATTGATTTTTCAATTCCGTATATTCGTTCCACTCACTAATCGATCGAGACTCTGGTTCACTTGGTGGAATAAAATGAACAGGATACTCAAAATCACCTGTAGACTCGTTGTTTACTTCTCGAGAAATTTTATCCAAACAATAAAGTAGTTCACTTTTAACTTCTGGCTTAACTTCAACACATCTTACTCTCAACATCTCTGAGGCTTTCACAATATTCTCTGGCTGAATAGACTTTTCTCGAAATGGGTGTACTATCTCAACAACTTTTCTTTGAATCAGTGAATTGTGACGTAAATCATTTGCAAGTTGCTTATCAAAACTAAAAACCTGATCAACCAGCTCGTGTTTTGCTATACAACGAACTTTCCCCTCCGAGTTAAAAATACGTGTATATGAACGCTGCTGATACAAACCCAGTGTGAGTGTGTTTGCAACAAACGAGAAAATCTCTAGAAAACGCGCACTTGCAATAGAATAAGTCTCATTACTAGCAAAGATCTTTGAGTTGATACCACTTTGCGCATTGTAAGTGATCGAGCCATTAGAGTTATCACATTGCGACAAAGGTTGATTTAATTTCATCATTCACCCTCTTTAAAGTAAACTTTTTAAATTTATAATATTAATTTAACACAAAAAGATTAACAAAATATTTATTTAACAAAAAGATTTAATAAAAACATAAATTAACAAATTCTTTAAAGTTAATTAACACATTTACTGTAATATATAAATTTAACATTAAACTTTAAAACACAAAGAGAATACTATGAAAACAGAAAAATTAAATAACAATACAATTACAGATACTATAAATCAAACTTTCAGAACGACTAAAAATACTGCTAAAATTGCAGGGAAAAAGGTGAGTAATTTCGTAAAAAATCACCCACTAGAATTTAAACTAGCAGCAAAAATTGCTATTTTTGCAGCGGGCATTATTTCAACAATCTTCCAACCAATTTCCACAATCATCGGATTCACTGCCGGTCTCTTTCTATCGAAACATATCGATAAAGCCGCCCTAAAACTTGCGGAAGTTTTCAAAAAAAGCAATACACTTATTAAAGCATTAATGATAACAGCGGGAGTTATCACTCCATTTGTTCCTGTTATTGGTGGCATATGTACTGGAGCCCTTGTTGGTAGCGAAACACGAAAGCTTTTTTTTTAAACCCGGTCTAACGCAATACACAATCTTGAAGTAAAAAGATTGTGTATTTAAGTCGTGCATAGGTAAGAGATTTGGACACAAAAGGGTCTGAACTTGGGATTTACAAACCTTTTTTGAGAAGCCTCTTAGCTGCCAGAGCCTGGTTTCTTAGATCACTATACTCATCACTTTCCTCTGAAAACTCTAGGGCTATGTCTAAAGCAATCAGCGCATTTTCATGATCGTGTACAGCAAAAAAACACTTAGACAAATAGAAATAAGGTACCGGACTTTCAACATTCAAGATTGCCGCCATTTCATAAGCATCAATCGCCGACTCATACTCTTGACACATTTGTGTCGCCATTCCCAATCCAAGCCAATAGTCAAAATTATAAGAGTTCAGAGTCACTAAAAATAAAAATGCATTGGCAGCCTCGGTGTAACGCTTACTTTGGAAGAGTTGGTAGGCAGCACCGTAAAACTCCGCCATTTCTTCTTCTTTAAACTCGAGAATCTCTTGCGGACTTTTTCCAAGAGCAAGCTCCTGTTTTAATAGCTCTTTATCTTTAAGCTTTGTTTTTGCCTTTTTAGACAAATGAAATCTCTTTTTGAAACCGCTCATGTTTGCTCCATTAACCATCTAATTCGAACAGTTTTTTGAGGCTTAACAACCGTTAAACAAATCTAACACCAGTATGTCTATTTTTTCTTTGTACAGTATTTTTAATGGTTGTAGAGAGGCGAATTCTCTCTATCCCTCTACTATTATTATAAAAAAAAACCTTGAAAAAGTCAATCTATTATTAAAAACTCTTTATACAATCTTAACAATAAAAGTATAAAAAAATCACACTAGAGATTAAGTGATTGTTAACATCTCTAGGATGTTGTATTATAGGCTAAATAAAGAATAACAAGGATTTTTATCATGGAACCAACCAATGGAACTCTTCCAATTCCCGGAACCCCGGTAACCAATGACATTGCTCCTGAACGCACAAAATTTCAGCGAATTGTCGCTAAGGTTTGGAAGGTCACAAGGTATATACTTAAAGTTCTAGTAGGCGTAGCATTACTTATTGCAAGTCCGGCATTCACCATCTTAGGCTTAGGTTTTGGCTTTTTCATTCCAAAATACGCTAAAGATATTGTCGATCGTATTACGGAAGTATGGCACAAAGTTCCATGGGCTTGCGTTATTGTTGGTGGATTAGCCACATTTATTGCCCTTCCGGTCGTAATAGCTGTCGCATCGACACTCTATGGTACATACGTCGGATTACGTACTTCTGAATATATCAATAAAATGCCCGATGACCGGCCAATCCCGACTCCCCCACCAAACGGAAACCCAGTAACTGAAACACTTGACGCTCAAACAAGTCTCAATTCTCTTGTGTAACTTTTCTTGGGTGAAAAGCATCAAATGCTTCTTGGATGTGTGTTTTACTGATATGCATATAACGGTCGGTGCTATTGATATTTGAATGCCCCATCATTTCCTGAATAACCCTCAGGTCCGCTCCATTATCGAGCAGATGCGTAGCAAAAGAGTGCCTTAGTGTGTGAGGTGAGATATTTTTAGTAATTTTTGCATCTCTTGCGTACTTCTTTATCATCCGCCAAACAAAGATTCTATCAACTGGCTTTCCATTTTTTGTAAGAAAAAGGTTTTGTAATTTTTCGCTATCGTAATTACACCTGTAGTGCATTAGATAATGATCGACAGCTTCGATTGCTTTTGTTCCAATTGGCACCAACCTTTCTTTGCGCCCCTTCCCAAAAACTCGAATAAATTCATCGTCAACATCATACAAAATTAGATTACAAACCTCCGAAACCCTCAACCCGCTACTGTAAAGAACTTCAAGAATCGCCCTATCGCGTGCACCTAACGGGGTTGTATAGTCAGGCTGAGCAAGCAATCTAGCAACTTCCTCACAACTTAGCACTTCAGGAATTAACTGCCACAGTTTAGGTGATTCCAAATAATGTGCTACATTATGCTCGATATAACGCTCTCTTTTCAGGAATCGAAAAAAAACCTTAATCGCAATAAGCGTTCTTGAAATGGAAGCGCTCGCATAATCACCTTCTTTAAGGGAGCCAAGAAAACTCACGATATGCTCTTGCGTTATGAGAGTGACATTGTCTACGCCAACTTTTCTAACATACCCAGCAAAAGCATTAATATCGCGGTGATAAGCTTCGATCGTATTTCTAGAGAGGCCTTTTTCCGAAGAAATATATAAACAAAAATCATCGATATAAGTGTCCATATGACCTTAATCTTTTAATTTTTTTGCTAAGACTTTCTGAATAGCGTCAACGTCAAGATCTGAAAATTCAAATTTTCGAACGGGTATGACATCTTGCGTAGAGGCTACTTCAAATAATATGGTAGCCTGCTCATCGTCGTTAATAAATTCTTTTCGATTATATATCTGTCGTCGCCTTGCAAGATAGAGTCCAAGAATATATGCCTGTTGTTGTTCATCGAGTGATGTGCTACTAGCCATTGTCTTAAAAAAGGAAAGAGCCTTTTCATCGCGATCAAGAAAGACCTCTTTCTCTTCTACTTTTTTCTCCGGATAAACTGATTTCCAGTAGGTTAAAGCACTCCTGACAGATTCTCCATCCTTAATTTCATTCCAGCATTTTTCACAGAAATCGTCTCTAAGAAACCCTTCTTCACCTTGATTAATTACCGAATAAACACGTTCACCAGCAACTAGCTCTTCGTCAGCGTGTGCACACTTTGCATTACGCTTAGGGATTTCTATACCAAAAAAAGTTTTCATACTCATATTTTATATGATAGAGGTTTCTTTCCATTCTGCAAAAGACTTTTCTTGCATTAAACCCAAGGGCTCACCAAGACTAATCACGGTTCCCCCTGCAGCGCAGAACCCTTGCAACTTTCGAATACCGTAAGGTGAAAGAGCCTTGGGCGAAACGATCAAGTAGTCAAGCCCATCCCATTCCACTGTTATGTTTGCTTCAGGGACAACCCGGAAAAACACGTTATTATCAATTAAGAACATTAAAACTTCTTCAAGTCCCTTATAGCTAATTGATGACATTGAAATTTCGGGTAAACATAAAGCAAGACTAGCTTTTTCTTCTCTAGGAGACTCTACACTCCCCTCACCCAAGATGCCAAAGGGTGCGTTAGTTTTATCCCAAGAGATATCCTGCGAAGGAAGCTTACCACCTTTGACAACAAAACGTAACCGATCGCTCCGTTCTGTACTCAATAGGCGAGCCTCTAAGAGCGCATTGTCTATTTTTCCAGCATCCAACAAAGCAAAACATTCAATGTCAACAGAGAGACTCTGTGCGAGAATATCAAGATAATCCATTCCGACGTCACATGCATAAAGCGACAACAATTCCTTATCTATCGAGGGCGATGCTTCAACTTCGGACATTCCCCTTTCTTCTAACCATTTTTTAAGGCTCAAGAGTACTTTGTCATCAAAGGTAAAAGCCTCGGAGAAATCCAGACTCCCTCTATACAAGCAAACACCAAAAGAATCTGTAGAATATCGCTCCCATAACTCATTAAAGTGATCAACAGCTATTGAAAGTGTGAGGGCTTGAGAGTTATTAAATAACGAGAATGGCACTTCTTCAAATAGCCCTAAATTTAGATACCATAAAATGCGATGCCCTTCTTGAATAAACTTTTCAGCTTGTTGTATTTGCTTTGACCAATTTAGGGTAGACTTAGTTTTTCCATCTAGTTCGACAAGAACGCCATTATATCCTGGTGGTACATTACCTTCTCCCGTGTAGATTTTTGGAACTACTGGCTCACCTGCAAATGAGCAGAATGGACGATTCCATTGCAATAGTTCTTTTTCGACAGTTACCTCTTCTTCAACGCGAGATTTACTTGAAATGATGCTCAACTTATTATTCATGATTTAAATTACAGTAGTAATGACCTCTTTCATTCCTGGTCATGTAAGTTAATAGTTCGTTAATTAAATTTTCTTAGTTTTCGATGGAAACAACAGCCAGAGAAAGCAATAGGAAATATGTTTACCCCTTTCAAACGGTCTGTTCAACCTTTTGAAATTTATGGAACCGTATTGTCTTACCTTCGCTTCGCCATAAATTTTCAAACCATGATGACCCATAATTTTTCTCATCAGTAACAAAATAAGGTTTCGGAAAACACGATGAAAATTTAGGGCATGCAGAAACCGTATCGATCATTTGCACAGAATAGTCCGGATCATCGGTCACAAGAGTAAACTGCCCTCCTGTACAAGTAATCCTACCAACCTCGGCAACAAAATCTGATTGAATCAATCGATACTTCGCATGTTTGCGCTTAGGCCAAGGGTCTGGAAAATTAACGAAAACCCCGGCAACTGAATTATTAGGAAAATACCTTTTCGTGGTGTAAAGCCCTTCCCCGCAAATAACAATAAGGTTGTCCAGTTTGTAATTTTTAATTTTAGACCAAATTTTACGTGTTCGATTAAACTTAATTTCTACTGCAACCCAGTTTATATTAGGGTTACTGCGAGCTCGCTCAAGAATCCATGCTCCATTTCCGCTACAGTATTCTACATAAACAGGATTATCGTTACCAAATAGTAAAGGGTGGTTCCATCCAGGAAACTCAAAATCTTCATTCTCACGGTTTACATCAGGAACATACCATACGCGATCTTGTATAATAGCACGACGTTCTTCACGGTCTATAAAAGGGGGTTTTAGGTCAACGGGCTTCATAACTAAAATTTACTGTTCTAGGATTAAAAGTTTATATCATAAAATTAGATGGCTATTATAAATGTTTTTTTTCATTGGTGCAAGTTTTTTTCTCTTATCTTTTTTTCAACCTTGCAGAAATTAATTTTCATAAGTAAGATAGATCTTCTTTAATATTTCTGTTTAAGTAAAAAGCACAAAACAACTAATCGACATTCAAGTGATCGAAAAAAAATTTAACGGACGCATCTATCATGTATGATCCTAACTCAATTCTTCTCCCTACTCATGAATCACCCACCATTAATTTTTATGCTAGAAAGCACGGCAACGTTCCCTACGAACCCGTTGTAGGCTTAGTGAACAATGAACTAAACGGAATGTCAAAAAACCTGCTCTTAATTATTAATAACATCCCAAAATCTAGCGAGGTCACTTTCACGATTACTTCACAAGAAGACGGCTTTAAAATTTGTACAGAAACGACCTCTCCAAATAGACATTACGCATACAAAGCAACAAAAAACAAAGACGTATACACATTTAATTCCCTTGAAACAACTACCGAAAAGAGCGAACAAATATTTTTGATATCTCTTTTCAAGAAATATATGTTATCTAAATTAAGCTTCGTTCAAAAGTTTTGTCGTCTTGAAATTTCGATAGACAAACAAAATAAAATTTTAGACACCCTTCTTATGATAAGATCTCATAAATTTGCCTCTGAAAGCAATAACAAAAGAAAAAATAAAATCGCTTTAATAAATTCCATCAGTATTCCCCCGCTATTAATCGGCCCATTCTACCCAAACACCTTCCACACGTATAATAATCCATACTCCTGTAAAACATCTCAATCGGCAAGCACAACCTCACAATGTATTCTCCCTACTGACTCTCTCAAAAAATGTACTACAAAAAACAAATCCAGTTCTAATCAAAAAAAACGCACAAGAGCATCAGTTAAAGAGAAGGGCCCTGACACCTTCTCACCTCCAGCGAAGCGCCCTCGTTTACTATGTCCTCCAGGAACTATAGACCCAAAAAAACTTGATAAAAGAACTTATCCTTTCCCAGGAAATTTCATTTCAGAGGGGCAGCTAAAATAACGGAAAAACGCTGTTGAGTTTGAAGGTACGGACAGCAGATAGAACTTACCAATGAGAGTATTTATTGGAATTGGTATTAGACAAGATCTATTTAATTAGAGGGACGTTCATTTTCGAGCTTTTTAATATTTTTCTTTGAAAAAGCTTTCTTCATGGCGTCCTGCCACTTTAAGTAATTTTTATGCAGCTCCGCGTCTAATAAATCTTTTTCTTTAATCTTGAAACCTGGCTTCGCATCAGTAGCGTTTAGCTGAATGTATTGAGTAACAAATTTCTGAAAGTCTAAATCCGTTTTAACTCGATGCTCCCGAGTCCATTTATTCTCATTCAGAAGAGGGTAAGACAAGGCTGCACCAACTCCAATCACACCGATGGCTGTTAAAGCTGCTATCGTTACTAGTGCAGCAACCTGAGGCATTAAAATTAAAAATAGCGATGCAGCCGTTGGCAAAATAATCCCTGAAAGAATCAAGGTAATACCTGCAATTAGCACAGTTTTAGCAACGATTTTCAATATCTTTGTTCTTTTTGATAATTGAGCCCTCTCTTTATCAGAAACTGGCACAAATTCATACTTTTCATCAGCTTGCTCTTTGGGCTTGAAATTTTCTTTTTTAATTCCACACGCTCGTAAAATAGGGGCAAGTGGAGCAAACTTGGTGACCTCACTAATTTTTTTCTTAATTCCTGTAAGAACTCCAGTGGGCCCCTCGCGCCATTGAGCTGCGCCACTTTTCGCGTTTCTGACAGCTTCACTAACTCTCGCATTAATTTTATGGTGATGTGGATAGTTTTTTTTGATATCCTCGTCGCTTTTACCGCGTGTCAGCATTAAATATTTTACTTGAAAACCTGCATATTGATCTTGTAAAGAAGCCACTCAAACACCTTATCTTAATTTAAATTAAAAGTTATTTTACCACATATAAACTAACAAATCAAGAACTTGTTTTCTCAGATAAAAAACAACCTTAAAACAAAAAAAAGATAGTTAATAATTTAAATAAATATCAACTATTTAAACGTGTTAAAGTTTATTTTTTAACATTTTTTTATGAGAAAAAGTGAAATATTACAAACTATACTGAAGAAGGGTCCCAAAGATCTCGATTCACTCTGCGGACCCTAATCATAATAGGAGGATTTTCATCACATTCTATTTTACGAAGTTTGCGAAGTCCCTGCCGATGTGACCTACCTGGAATCTCTAAGTAGCGTTGATCACCAGCATTTCCAAGCCCTTGCTCTCTTTCAAAATTTTTTATTTTTTGAACGGTTACCTCTCTGTTTATCGGCTGCTTATTTGCGACTGGCTGCTTGGACTGCCGAACTTCTTTTCCACCGATAAATACGGGTACGTTACTATTGCTACTATTTAATGATTCGGGCATAAGTTTCCTAAAAATATAATTGTTAAACGTATTTACACCTCAGATATTATAACACTCGAATGTTATTGGATAGCTAAGAATGATCCATCTCATTTCAGGATTGAGTTAAAACCCAGTTTAAAGAATATAAAGGAATACCCTATTTTTTAACGGATGGGTAGTCGATTCAAGAACTTCTTCATCAACAATAGGGACTTGAGGCTCTTCAAGTCGATTACTAAACAGTAAATCCCTGATTTCTCCGACCGGCCTTGCTCTTCGGTTCATCGGGACTAGTAGTGACCTAAACCCCCCTCTCTCTATACCCCGAGTACCCTGAACATGCAGAGCCACATTTAAAACTCGACGGCCCCTTTCAGTAAGCGCCTGTAATTGCGCATTTGCCTCCTGAGCTCCCTCATTTGTGCTATTATCACTATTAACCTCAGGTAAACGAAGGTTATTGTTATCGCTATAATTATTATTTACATTAAAACCCACGGTCTCCATCCTATCTATGGTGCGTTATTTTAAATAATTAAACAGAAAAAATGATAACAAACCTTTATATTTGTTTTCAATGAAGACCAAGTTCTAAAAAAAAATATTTAAGATTGTTGAAACGTTATTTTCAACAATGAAAAGTCATCTTCAAACGCTTCTTTACCTTGAAGAGAACGAGAGAATTGAATAATGTGGTCGAGATCATCGTCTGGAGTCTTATTTTTATTAATGAAAATGTTGAGATAATCAATAAACTCATCAATAGTGAATAAGGTACCATCCTCTTTAAAAAGCTCATAAACACCATCACTAAATATGAATAACTTATTAAAGGTTTCTACTTTACAAGTTGCACTTTGAAATTTAGAATCTGGCATTCCTCCGATCACCATTCCAGGAGTTTTTAATCGAAGACACTGGGAGTGCTGCTTATCTTTACCAGTAATTAAAATTGCGGGGGGATGTCCCCCACTTGAATACGTAAGCTCTCTTGTTTTTTTGTTATACACCCCATACCACATTGTAAAAAACATTCCGTTATGTTTTTCCATCTGAAACGAGACATTTAAAGCTTTTAGTACCATTGCGGGATCATAAAAGTTTGTGTTAGGAAGCGTCTGAGAGCGAAGCACATTCATCACAGATATCGATAACAAGGCTGCCCCGACCCCATGACCACACACGTCCAGAAGGTAAATAGCAAAATTATCATCATCAATCCAATGATATCCAAACGCATCACCTCCAAGAGAAGTTGACGGTATAAAGCACCAAGTCGCTTGAATAATATCGTCTAAAGGCGATGGCAGTAAGGTTCGTACGTACTCTGCTGCCTCTGCAAGTTCTGTTTGAAGCTTTTTTTGACTCACCTCTAGTTCATCATAAGCCTGGTTTCTTTCGAGTAAACGTGTATATGCTGTAGAGTGATAGCGTATTCTCGCCAAGAGTTCTCGTTTATCGGGAAGTTTTACTGCATAGTCGTTGGCCCCTAATTCAAACGCGTTAGCTTTGATTTTTGGGTCTTCTTTTACAGAAAGGACTATCAATGGAATTTCTTTAGTTGCTGGATTAGCTCGAAAATATTTTACGAGAGTTAAACCATCAATGTCCGGCATCACAAGGTCTTGCAAGATGACAGTCGGCTTCACATCCGCAGCTATCTGAATAGCATTTGCTGGATCATTACAATAGTAAAATCTGATATCTTGCTGATCGGCAAGCATGCGCCTCACAGCTTCAGCTATGATCACTTGATCATCAACGAGCAAAACAGTAACTGAAGCGTTCTCCAATTTGTTTTCTAATGGATTTACTTCATCAATTTGCAATGTATCACCCATTTTAAGCCCCCCCCTTGACAGTGCAACTTTTTTTACGTTCAAATCGCTCCATCACAGCTGGACCAATATTATCCAAAGGTAGAATAGATTCAGCTGCACCGATTTTAACTGCAACTTTTGGCATTCCATAAATAACACAGGTCGTTTGATCTTCAGCAATTGTGTAGTTCCCCATATCTCTCAATTCTTTTAAACCGCTTGCTCCATCACATCCCATTCCGGTCAAAATAACACCAATCACATCGTTTGACCAATTATTTGCCAGACTAGAAAAAAATAGGTCGACAGAGGGTTTATAGGGGTTAGAGAGTGGCTTTTCCGAATAATGAAAACTACAGTCTTCATTAACAAGTAAATGCTTATTATATCCTGAGAGATAGACATGACCTGGTTCAGCGACAACTCCTTCTTTTGCAACAACCACAGGGAGTGGAGTATGGCTCGAAAGCCACTTAGCCAGTCCAAGAGTAAACTCTTCATCAATATGTTGAATGATTGTGATTGCAAAAGGGATTCCTAAGGGGATTTGAGAAAGGATTTCTGCCACAGCCATTGGCCCCCCAGTTGAAGCCCCCATTGCCAACATGGGGGGAACTATTGCTTTTTTAATGCTTTTCTTATTTTCTGATGCTATAACCTTCGTTGATATAGACTTCGATTTATATCCAAGTAAAGTTTGAATCGTATTGATTTTTTTGAGAAGATCATGTGTTGACTCAATATCTCCTTCTACCTGAATAGTTGGAGTCTTAACCACATCAAGCGCTCCATGCCCCATTGCTTGATACACCATACTAAGGTTTCCCTTTACACTCGAAGTGACAATAAGAATTGCGCACGGTGAATTTTTCATGATCAACCTTGTAGACTCGACACCGTCCATTTCCGGCATAATTAAGTCCATAAGCACCAAATCTGGAGTTTCCCGAGCACAAAGTTCGACAGCTTCCACCCCATTAAATGCGCGCCAAACCACCTCATGATTCGTGTGCTTATAAAGGTAATCATCTAAAATTTTGACTGTTAACGGAATATCGTTAACTATCCCTATTTTCACTTAACACCACCTATGGTTCTCCTATCAATTCATTTACTGCATTTACGAGGCTTTCGTCATGAAAGCTACTTTTTGATAAGTAATAATTAGCGCCGACCTCAATAGCATGCTCTTTATCGGCTATTCGCTCTTTGTATGAAACAATCATTACAGGAACAGCTTTTGTCTTTGGATCAGATCGAATGTTTGACACAAGTTCTATCCCGTTCATTCGCGGCATATCAATATCAGTAATTATCAAGTCATAACTCGATGCGCGAGCAGCATTCCAACCGTCGACACCATTAACAGCAGTATCAACGCGATAACCAATATTTTCTAGTAGACGGCTTTCCAGCTCACGAACTGTCACTGAATCGTCTATAACTAAAATCTTTTTAGGTTCCCTTTTCCCTGGCATTTCACTGAATAATTTAATTTGACCACCGATCCCTTTTGAAAGAAGCTTATCGATCGATCGCATCATATCTTCAACATCGATAATCAAAACAGGAGATCCGTCCTCCATAAAAGCACCGCCAGATATATCGGGAACTTTGCCCAAATTTGGATCTAACTCCTGAACAACAAGTTCCTTTTCACCGATAAAATGATCTACAATAATTCCATAGTCATTAACGCCATCGCTAATAACAACAACAGAAAAATTGTCTTTCGAAACTAATGGTGGATCTAACTCTAAAAACTGATGCGCTTGGACTAGTCCTATATTTTTATCGCCCTGACAGATATAACATCGGTTTTCTAGAGTTTTGATTTCATTTTTTGAAATCGTTAAAACGTGCTTAAGTCTTGCAAGGGGTAAAGCGTAAGGCTCTCCAGAAATTTCAACAAGAAGAGCGCGAATCACTGAAAGAGTAAGAGGCAACTGTAAGTGAAAAACCATGCCATTTTCAAGAGAAGCTTTTAAATCCCCCCCCACTTCTTGAATCATATTTTGAACAACATTTAATCCTATCCCACGCCCTGAAATTTCTGTTACGTTTTGACTAGTAGAAAACCCCGGAAGGAACATAAACTCCAAAAGTTCTCCCTCGGTTAACTTTTCGGCCATAGAAGTTGAAACAAAACCTTTTTCTATGATTTTTTTCTGCAGTTCTTTAAGGTTTACTCCCCTTCCATCGTCAGAGATTGTAATAGAAAGCATACCCGCTTTGTGACACGCCTCCATTTTGATAACTCCAACCTCATCTTTTCCTGCTGCGATCCTTTCGGCTGGTAGCTCTATACCATGGTCTACAGCATTTCTTAAGAGGTGATTTAAAGGAGCTTCAAGTTTTTCAAGTATTTCCCTATCGATAGGTGTATTTTTTCCTATGACTTCAAAACGGATTTTTTTTCTTAGTTGCTTAGCAAGCCCCCGTATAAGCCTAGGAAAACCTTCTATTCCATCAGAAAGGGGACGCATGCGACTTTTGATAACTTCTGAGTACATTCGATCTGCTAGGCTTTGATGGCGCCTAATGTATAAATCTAAATCCGACAACTTTTCGTTTAGTTTAAACTGACATTCAAGTAATTCTTGCTTAAGCGAATAAATTTGACTGTCGATATATTTATCTGTAGAAGATTGCTGTAATTTTTCATGAAGGCTGTTCAAAGTAACAGCAAGACGGTGGTGTCCAAGTTTAACTGAAAGTAAAGATTCTGAAAATGGCGTGAGCCAGTGAGACTCTACTAAAGACTCCCCTGCTAACCCCATAAGCCTATTTAAATTTTGCGCGGATACCCTTAGAAAGGAATCACTACGTGAGCTGACTCCTTCATTTAGCACTTCTTTTGGTGTCACCCTTTCAATTTCTTTTCTATGATCTGACTGCGCTTTTACACGTTCATCTTTACTAATTTTATTTTTCTTTATTTGTTCATTAGAACGATCTATTACAGCGTTAGGGTCTGATGCAATCTTAGAAACGTTTGAGATGACTTGATCGATCTCAGACTGATGATTTTTAATCCAACTTTCTATCATTTGATAAGACACTTGACTAAGTCTTTCAAAAAGGTCAACGCCTTTTAAAAGCTCATCAACATGCTCTTCATTGACATCGGTGTGGTTTACTTGAATAGAAGTAAAATAATCTTCAAGTGAATGCGCTAAACGCGATATTTGCGGTAGTTCAACGATTCTTGCTGCTCCTTTCAAAGAATGGGCAGCTCGCATAAGGGCCTCTAAAATTTTTTCATCACCCGCATGACTTTCGAGAGAAAGTAACCCCTCATTGAGTTCCATAACACGCTGCTCCAACTCTCCATAAAATAAATCGAGCATTGAAGCATCTAAAAGGTACGAACGCGAAGAATATTTTTCTTTTTTAGGTAGTTGGAGTCCTGAATGTTTTGATTCAACATTTTTGGAAACTGTTACTTGATTTCTATCTTTTTTAGGCGGTATTGTCGAGGCCTCTCGTGAGATTGCTTCTATAACACACGCAGTGGCATCAATTCCCTTCTCATGTTTCCTCAGCCAACTATCAAAATTGTAGGCGTTACATTCACTAAGCCTTTGTAAAAAATTTACCGACTCACGTAGCAAATCCATGTGCCCCTGAGTCCAAGTTAGCTGTTGATTAACTGCAGCCTGAAAGCAACTTGCTAAGGCATCTCCTAGCTGTGAAACTATCCTAATGTTAACGGAATTTCCAAGTTCCTTAATTTTTTTTGATATGTAGACCATTTCCTCAAGGGTATCTCTATCATCAACATTTGATCGTAAGCTTAGAACCCCCGGAATAAGAACGTTAATTTCATGCTTTAGCTCGTTTAAAAATTTTTCGATTTTATCGTAATTTTGATTCACAGTAGATTTTAAAGCAGAGCTCGTGTTGTTTGATGCTTGCTTATCTTGTTTGTTTACGGTAAACGTAGTCATAAAACTTTCAAAAAATGGACGATTTTCTTCAAGAACAGTATCGAGTTGTTCGGGTGGAGTACTTGTAAATTCGTTGAGAGTGTCAATGCATAAAAATAATGACTGAATATAGTCATTATTGATCACTATTTTTTTCTGTTTGACCGCATGAAACCACTGTTCAAGAGTCGTCACTAACTCAAGGATTGGATTAATTTTTACAAGTTTTGCTGATCCTTTTATGGAGTGTGTTATCCGCAACAACTCATCCAAGAGGGCGGGGTTAACGCCTTCCATTTTAATTTCTTTAATATAAGAGCGACACTCTTCCAAAGAAACTTCGAGTTCTCTTTGAAATAGCTCTCGTACCGATATATTTTTCTCCTGTTTTTCACTCATGATATAGCTCTTTTCAAACTAAAAAATAGCAACTCTTCTTCTAGCAACCCTATATGCTTATGATCGTAATAAAAAATCCCCTTTAAATAATTAGCCGTAGATTTTGAAACCGTCACAGGGATATTTTCCATTTTTTCTAAATTCAACCTTCTAATCCCCAGAATTTCAGAAGACTGTACGACCCACTCATCCTGCCCCTGGCTCATAATAAACATACTTAAAAGCTCATCTTGGAATGAAAAAGATTTATTGTTTTCAGGCCTTATCTCCAATAACCCCTCTAAACCGATAACTAACTTTAACTGTCCATCAATATTTACAGTCCCTTTTAAGGTTTTATTTGTTCTATGAGGTATTGTATGAATTTTTTTCTTTGCTAGTATTTCCTTTACTACACTTGTAGAAAGCCCAAGCCATTCATTTTGTACTCTAAAAATAAGAAAGGGTGATACAACCTTATCAGTTGTATCTACCTCTTCACGTAATGCATTTGTCAGCTGCTCTCGATATTCTTGAGAGGGAGTTCTATCAAACAATAAATTATCAATAAAATTTTTGCCCTCAGTCATAACTTACCCCAAAACAGGTTTTCTTTCGGTTGCCGCCTTCGTATCATAATAGACTTGAAACCCTTCGACAAAATAAGACTCAAATCCATTCCGGCGTGTAATTTCACCTTCAGAACTACTTACTATTAATATTCCATCTTCGCGTAAGTGCTCCCTAAATAAAGTAAAGACTTGCTCGAGAGCATCGCTATGCAAGTACATTAAAAGATTCCTACATAATATTACGTCGTATTTATCTCTAGGGGGAGTGAAGTCAGATTCGACAACGTTACCTTGAAAAAAGGACACTCTATTTTTAAGTACTTCTCTAATTGCGTATAGTCCATGATCCACTTTATCGAAGTACTGTTCAACATAACCAAAGTCATGGCCTCGAAAAGAGTATTTTTCATAAACCCCATCTTTAGCTCTTTGAAGTGCTCTCATACTTACATCAACCGCATCTATTTCAACAGAGCTCAAACTTAATCCCTGTTGCGCAACTTCCATCAAAACACTGAATGGCTCTTCTCCAGAAGAACATGCTAGATCCAAAATCTCCAACGGCCTACTTAGCACTGGAATTTTTTTAATAATCGCGGAAAAAGCAACCTTCTCTCTATAAAACCAAGTTTCCGTATTTACTACATGTTCGATAACAGCCTGTATCTCTTCATCTGTCTTTAATGTAATATCTAAGTATTCACTTGGATCCTTACAATTATTCAAGGTCAACCTTTCCTGAAGCAAAGAATCCCATTCATCATCATTAAGGTAACTAATCTTAATACCCAGTCGAATAGAGAGTATATTTTTAAACCTTTCTAAGATGATACAATCCATCATTTCTCCTCATTTACCGCATCGAAATCACACAACTCAAATAACGCGTCAGCATCAATAACTCGCATTATTCCAGCATCATCATTAATAAATTTTGTGATATATTTATTTACATTTTCATAAATAAGGTTTTCTTGGAATTGCTCACTATCAATTGAGACTGTGTCTGTAACCCTTTCAGCAATCACTCCCATTTTGGCACATTGACCTGTCTCACATGCTCGCTCTAAAATAATAATCCGGGTATTCATTCGATCCTTAGAAAATCGTTTCTGAAGGAGCAAAGACAAATCGATTAGAGGCAAAACTTCGCCTCTAAACTTCAACAAACCATACACACCATTTTGATTATTAAAGACTTCAATAGGATAAATCCAGGGTATAACTTGATAAACTGAAAATACGTTAACGATAAATCTATGATTTGCAACGTAAAATTTCAGGTATAGCATAACCCCTCTCGATTCGTTACCTGATTTCAAGGTAATGTTTTTACCTAAGAAAATCAACAGGATCGATCTATGGTGTCATTAATGATCTACAGACTCAAACTGCCCCTGCGCAGTGTGGATAAGATACTCTGCGATAAGGGGATCCCCACCATAACTCATCTGAACATCCATACTTCCGTCAGACTTGGGTTCATCACAAGTTATTAAAACATAACTAACATGTTTTTTTTGCATTTCTCCCTTTAATTCATCATGAATGCTTTTCGCCATCACTAACACACTCCCTCCAGTGGACATAACTTGGATCAGTTTACTAAAAAATATTCTCTAACTGACTCATTAGAATTCAGTAATTTTAGACATAAAGAATCATTTAAACCATAATTGATTACACATCAACAGTTTTGTTCAAATCAAGGAAAACTTTTCAAGAAATCTAGAAAATTGAAGATTGAGACAAAGCATGTGGATTAAGGTAAGTCGGACTCCCCTCTCTTATAACAATCTTTTCCTATAGATAAATGACACGTTTAAAGATTTTATTTGTCTTACAGTCGATTTCACATTAGTATGAAGATATACATCAACTTAAGCTCAGGAGCCACGTGAAGGACTACGAGGAAGTACTTAGTTGGATAGAAGATCAACGTAAACCCATGATTGATCAAGTTATAGAGTGGGCGGATATTAACTCTGGTTCTAGTAACCTAGAGGGATTAAACGCTATCCTCAACACGCTGAAAAGATCTTTTGAAACTCTTGATGCTCAAGCAGATACCATATCCTTACGAACGGTTAAAAATATCTCCCCCGAAGGAAAAGTCTCTGAATCACCTACAGGTCAAGGACTTATAATACAAAAACGTCCTGAAGCTCAAATACAAGTCCTTTTAGGTGGCCACATGGATACAGTATATCCTTTAAGCTCCCCATTTCAAAAAGCACACGTTTACGATAATAAAAACATTCATGGTCCAGGTACAGCTGATATGAAAGGCGGGCTAATGATTATGCTTAAATCCTTAGAAGCTCTCGAGCAGTTCAAATATAAAGAACATATCGGCTGGCGCGTGTTCATTACTCCCGATGAGGAAGTCGGCAGCCTCGCCTCAGAACATTTGCATGAAAAATTTGCAAGGCAAAGTGATTTTGGAATCATTTTCGAGCCTTCCTTTCCTGACGGATCCATTGTAAGTGCAAGAAAAGGGTCCTATAATTTTGCGATCATATCCAAAGGGAAAGCGGCACACTCGGGAAGAGATTTTCACTCGGGAAAAAATGCTATTATCGCCCTTTTAAAATGTTGTTTACGCATTAATTTATTAAATGAAAATCCCAATGAAGTGACGATAAACTTAGGGCATATCGAAGGAGGAGGTCCCCCCAATATAGTGCCGGACCTTGCAATGTGTCGATTTAATGTACGAATGAAAGAAGCAGAACACCTAAATGAGCTCATCAAAGTAATAGAAGAAATCATTAAAGAAGAAAATAGAGTAGATGGAACGGACCTTGAATTCATTGAGCTAGGTCACAGAACACCTAAAAGCTTCGATCAAAAACATGCCGATTTATTTGATTTATTCAAAGTATGCGCAAAGGAGCATTCCATTGACTTAGTTTGTAAACCTAGCGGAGGGGTGTGTGACGGAAATATTTGGTCATCAGCAGGCTTACCCACTATTGATACTATGGGGGTTATTGGTAGTGGAATTCACACCTTTGATGAACAGTTTGAAGTTGAAAGCCTTATTGAGCGTACTAAAATATGTGCATCTCTTCTAATGAAACTAGGCTCAGGAGAATTGCAGCTCCCTGAATCGTTTAATCAAAGAAAAATGAGTGACAAAAGGTTGACCTATGAGTAAGACTATGAAAAAAAAGAATACGAGGTCTGAACTAGTGTCCAGTAAGTTAACAAATGACCCTCGTATTGCCGAAGCTAAGGGTCTCATTCTTTCTGCAATAGAAGAGCACCAAAAAGAGATTACTGGAATAAAGCCCGCAAACCCCACAATGCAACAATCCTATGAGAATACCATATCTTCCTTTGGAGAAGTTCGTGGAGGAGCATTATGGTACCCTTACATCGGCAGTGGAATAGGAAACGGGCCTCTTGTAGAGCTAAAAGATGGTAGTGTAAAGTATGATTTCATTAGCGGCATCGGAGTTCATTATTGGGGTCATAGTCATCCCGATCTTATTCAGGCAAGTATTGATGCAGCAATCAGCAATACGATCATGCAAGGGCACCTTCAGCAAAATGATGACAGCATTGAATTATCGCGCTTACTTCTAAATAATTGCCAGATGGATCACTGTTTTTTGACGACTTCAGGTGCGATGGCCAATGAAAATGCTCTTAAAATAGCCTTTCAAAAAAATCACCCCGCAAGTCGAGTACTCGCTTTTGAAGGATGCTTTGCAGGAAGAACTTTAGCGATCTCACAAATCACCGATAAACCACTATACAGAGATGGGCTTCCTGACACTCTGAATGTCGACTACGTTCCTTTTTATGATGAGAGTAATCCCACAAAGAGTACTGAAAACGCGTTAAAAATTTTGAAACAACATATTGCGCGATATCCACGCCAACATGCTGTAATGATATTTGAAATGGTTCAAGGTGAAGGAGGAATAAAACCTGGGACACACGCTTTTTTTAAAACTTTAATGGAAGAACTTAGGTCTCATGGTATAGCCATTCTTGTCGATGAAGTACAGTCCTTTGGAAGAACCCCACAACTTTTTGCATGCCAACATTTTAATGTTGAAGAGTACGTTGATATCATCACAATCGGAAAGCTTTCACAAATATGTGCCACTTTATTTCGTAAAGAATTTAAACCTAAACCCGGCCTGCTCAGTCAGACATTCACAGGAAGTACAACAGTAATACGTGCAGGGCTCGAAATTATCAGCAGTTTAGTTGAAGGCAATTACTATGGTGAAACAGGAAAAATTCAAGAATTTCATCACTATTTTGCAAAACATCTTGAAAGGCTTTCGCAAAAATACCCTTCAGATATTGAAGGTCCTTGGGGCATTGGCGCAATGATAGCCTTTACTCCTTTCCAGGGTGACAAAAAGAAAGTTCTTCAGTTCACTCATGATCTTTTCGAAGCGGGAGTTATCAGCTTTGTTGCGGGCTCATCACCGATGCGAGTGAGGTTTCTAATTCCCATTGGTGCTATTGAAAAGAGTGACATTGACACTGTGGCTGAAATATTAGAAAAAACAATTAAACAAACAAAATAAGTATGTTTTTAATAAGACCAATAGAAGAAAAAGATGAAGAAGCGCTAATCAAACTGTCGTTTGATGCGCAAGCTGGCATTTTGAGTCTCCCCAAAGACAGAAAACTACTTAAAGAAAAAATCCATAATTCAATTCTTTCATTTCAAAAAGAAGTATTCGCCCCTAACAACGAAAAATATCTGTTTGCTCTTGAGGATACTGAAACCGGTAAGATCGGAGGCGTTTGTGGAATATACTCCAAAACAGGAGTTGAATACCCTACCTACTTTTATGAAATAACTGAAGAGAGGCTTTCTCGTTCAACAAAACTTCCAAACAAATTGCCAAAACAAAATGTACTTGTTGTTAAAGAGCACAAGCATGGCCCCACAGAAAACTGCTCTTTACTGTTGAGTCCCGACTACAGAAAAGAAGGTTTAGGAAAACTCCTTTCTTTGTCGCGACTCCTTTTCATAGCTTCAAATAGAATTCGTTTCGACGATATCATCATAGCATCCCTACGGGGAGTGATGAACTCTAATAATAAGTGCGTTTTTTGGGAAAACGTAGGACGTCAATTTTTTGATGTTGAGATCACTACCCTACATGAACTGTTAAAGCATGATCAAGAATTCGTAAAAAACATACTCCCACAGTTTCCCTTATATATCTCTCTTCTATCTCAAGAAGCGCAAAGTGTGATAGGCAAACCCCACCAAAACTCTGCACCCGCGTTAAATATTCTCGTGAATCAAGGATTTAATGTAAGCAACGAAATAGATCCTTTCGATGGGGGTCCTATCCTTTCAGCTTTTATTGACCAACTTCCTTTTGTAACCAAAAGCCAATGCTCGATAATTAAAAAAATACATAACGAGACAGTCGAATCAAGCAATTTAATTATCTGCAATAACTCAATGGATTACCGAGCCTGCTTTGCAAGTATAAAACAGTTCGCTGATGGCTCTATTTCCATCAGTAAAAACGTAGCAAAAACTCTTTGCGTCGATGCTGGAGATATAGTTCGCTACAGTGAAATAATGTGAGAAATGATGAATAAACATATCAATTATATCAATGGTGAATGGACGGATTCTTCCGGAGATAAAATGCAGTCAATAAGCCCTATTGATAATCAAGTTCTTTGGGAAGGGTATACTTCAAAAAATTTCAATATTGATCAAGCTATCAATGCTGCGGAAGCTGCTCTCCCAAATTGGGCAAAGCGAACTTTAGAAGAAAGAGCTGAATTTTTATTGGCATACAAAAAACTCCTAGAAAACAATCAGGAGCACCTCTCAACGGTCATATCCCTTGAAACAGGAAAACCTCTTTGGGAGTCAGCTAGTGAAGTTGCTGCAATGATCGGAAAAATTGATATTTCAATAAAAGCCCATAAGGAGCGCTGCCCGACAAAAGAGGTTGACCTCGTTGCAACGAAATCCTTCACTCGCCATAAACCTCATGGTATACTCGCTGTTCTAGGACCCTATAATTTTCCTGGTCATCTCCCAAATGGACATATTGTTCCTGCATTGCTTGCAGGGAATACTGTTGTCTTCAAGCCGAGTGAACTTACACCTTATACAGCACAAGAAATGCTACGATTATGGGATAAAGCAGGACTTCCAAATGGTGTTCTTAACATGCTGCAGGGGGCGAAAGAAACAGCAATTGCTCTTGCAACAAACCCTCGTATTCATGGATTACTATTTACCGGCAGCTGGAAAGCAGGCTCTTCTCTTGCAAAACATTTTGTAAATTCTCCTGGTAAAATTCTAGCTTTAGAAATGGGTGGCAATAATCCACTGATTGTTACTGAGCCTAAAAATATAGCAGCAGCTGCATACACAACGATTTTATCAGCATATATTACCTCAGGGCAAAGATGTACCTGTGCTAGGCGTCTAATTATTCCCGAAGGTAGCTATGGAGATAAGTTTATTGAAACTCTCGTCAATATGATTAATAAAATCACGATTGGAAAATACACAGATACACCAGAACCCTTTATGGGATCTGTAATTAATAAAGAAACCGCAAACACTCTCCTAAATGCTCAAGAAGCTTTAATTCAGGCAAACGGATGTCCTATTATAAAAATGGAAAGAATGGATCATTTAAACAGCACTTTTCTGAAACCTGGATTAATCGATGTTTCAGCAATCGAAAAAAAACCTGATGAAGAGTATTTTGGCCCTCTACTACAACTGATACGTGTTTCAAACTTTGACGCTGCAATTGCCGAAGCAAATAACACCGAGTATGGACTATCAGCCGGATTACTATCTGATGAAAAGCGTGAGTATGAAAAGTTCTTCTACGAGATAAAGGCTGGAGTGGTTAATTGGAACACGCAAACCACTGGAGCAAGTAGTAGCGCCCCGTTCGGAGGAATAGGGAAAAGTGGTAACTATCATCCTAGTGCCTTTTACGCTGCAGACTACTGTTCTTATCCAGTTGCTTCAATAGAGAGCAACAACCTCGAAAGACCCAAAACTTTTAGTCCTGGCCTCAGAGCTTTAGAGGAGATGTTTTAAGCATGAACTATTATGAGGTGAATTTCGACGGGATAGCTGGTCCCACCCACAACTACAGCGGCCTCTCCTATGGTAACCTTGCATCGATGAAACATAAAAGTGTCACATCAAATCCGAAAGAAGCGGCGTTACAGTGTCTCAATAAAATGAAGTACCTCACAGAATTTGGCCTTGTTCAGGGAATTCTTCCCCCTCACGAAAGGCCAAACTTAGAAATGCTTAGACAAATAGGTTTCAAAGGAAAACCTGTTGATATTATCGCAAAAGCTTATAAAGAAGTCCCAGAAATATTTTTCTCAAGCTGTTCATCTTCTAATATGTGGACAGCAAATGCTGCTGTGATCACTCCCTCAACTGACACCTCTGATAAACACGTTCATATCACCCCGGCAAATCTTCCAATGGAATTTCATCGTAGCATGGAATACGAAACAACGACTCGCGTTCTCAAAGCAATTTTCAATGACCCCATTTATTTTAAACACCACTCCCCTCTTCCCTCTGGGCCTTTTTTTTGTGATGAAGGGGCTGCAAATCATACCCGTTTTTGTAAAGAATACGGTCAGATGGGTGTGCATTTATTTGTATATGGAAAATATGGTTTCAAACGATCAGCTATTGAACCCACCGTCTACCCAGCCCGACAAACTTTTGAAGCTTCTGAAGCAATTGTTCGCCAACATGAAATACCCACCGATTATTTTATTTATGCTCAGCAAAACCCAAACGCCATTGATGCGGGTGTATTTCATAATGATGTTATCTCTGTCGGAAACTGCAATGTATTTCTCTATCACGAAAAGGCTTTCGTCAATACCAGTAGTGTCGTTAGTGAGATCGAAGAAAAAGTAAATAAATATTGTAACTGCCCGATGATTTTTATTAAGGCCTCTGACAATGATCTTTCTCTAGATGATGTTGTACGATCATATCTCTTCAATTCTCAAATCATCAATATCGAAGACCATATGATGGCCATTATCGCCCCTACAGAATGCCAAAAAATAAAACAAGTTCGTTCGTTTTTGGATTCAATCGTAAGCGATGCATCTAATCCCATCAAAGAAATTCACTACATCAATTTGCAAGAAAGCATGCAAAATGGAGGAGGGCCTGCTTGCCTTCGCCTTCGTGTCGTTTTAAATCAAAATGAAGTCAAGGCAGTAAACCCCTACGTTTTATTCTCAGAGCAGTTATATGTGAAACTATCTGACTGGGTACATAAACACTACCGCGATCGACTCACCCCCAAAGACCTTGCCGATCCTCAACTCGTTTACGAGTCGCAAGCTGCGCTCGATGAAATCACGCAAATTTTGAACTTAGGTTCTATTTACTCATTCCAAAAGACTTTTTCAACCAAAGAAAGCGTGCTTTATCCTTCAAAATAACCTCTCTAGCTAAAATTCCGTACTCAATACGGCATCTTTTAATCTCTTCGTAAACTAAACTCTACCATCACGTATCAAACAAATTAACGATATAGGAGATATAGTTATGGTATTAACAGTTGCTGAATTTAAGGATGAAGCGCAAGAAAATCAGAACAATCAGCCACCAACTGAGCAAACTACATTTGGAAGAAAGTTTATCCAAATAAAAGAGTTTGCATCTAGAAATTTAAATACAATTCTTAAAGTAGCTAACGTAGCATCCCTAGTGACGATTGCTGCAACCGGTGTATTCTTAGCCACTAAAGTTCACTATGGCTTTATCGATATTAGAGTTGCTAACTTGGTACACACGCAAAACCATACAAACATGCATAATAAAGAGGGGCACCATCCAACGCCTGTGAATTTTTTACCTGCAGATGAAACCTCAGAGCTAATCTGTCCCAAGCATTTTTAGATTAAGATAAAAAAGAGAGAACGTTTTCATATTGATTAAAACTTTCAACATCACATAAGTCACTTATCAAAATTTTAAATACGTATGGTCAGTACTTGGGAAACTGTTCTCCAAAAACTTCAGATTGTTCGCATAGCAGCTAAAAAACGTTCCAATGAATGTGGAGCTGCTGACTCTCTATGGGTAATAACTTTAATCTTATAACGTATTTCAGGTAGTGGAAGTACAACTTTTTTAAGTTTATCTTTGCGACGCCGAGCCACATAATCAGGAAAAAAACCGATCCCGAGACCCTCTTCAACAAAATTAGCAATGACTTCCCAACTTTGTACACGCATTAAGATTTTCATATTAATACCATAATACTGATGGTAATAGTCTCTTAATTTATTCGTTTCTATTCGATCTTCAGACAAAATGAAGGGTAAGTCAACTGTTTCGGGAACCTTTTTAGCTTTGTACAAGTTAAATCCACCGCAAGCTATACAGTGAGTTTTAAAACCCGATAAATCTTCATTGTCCAAAACAACACCAAAATCAATTTTCCGCTGATTCAACAGTTCCTTAATAATTCCTGTATGCCCGAGTTGAAAATCAACATCCATTTTCGGATACTCTTTTCTAAGTTTTGCTATTAAATCAGGCAAATAAGCCAAGGCAAAACTATGCATACATGCAAATTGAAGGCGACCAATTGGCTCTTCTACATTTTCCTCTATTTGATCTTCTAAATAAGAGACTGCTTTGAAAATTTCATGCGCTTGGCGAAAAACCCTTTCTCCCATAGGCATAAGCTTAAATGTGTTTGCGTGATGTGCTATCAATGAACAGTCAAGAGATTTCTCGAGACGATTAATCCCCTGGCTGATTGCCGACTGCGTCACAAAATTTTGCTTAGCAGATGCGGCCATACTGCCGGCAGTGACTGCGTCATAGAAATATTTCAGATATATAAGATTAAGGGGTAATTTTGCCATTTTATTAGAGTAACTTTAGCTTAAGCTCAGGTTAATTATCAATAATTTTTCAGTATCACGATAACATGCTATCCTTCAGACAAGAACCCAGAAGCATAAACCCAAGGAGTTAAAGATAATATATCAAACAAAGACTAACACGAAAGTAAAATTAAATATCAACAACTTTAGGTGACAAGAGCGCTTCTCACCCCTATTTTACCGACCCAAGAATAGGACTATTATAGGAGATTACAAATGATAGATACTTTGCAAAAATCAATCCCTGCACAACATCCACCAAATATCAATTTGTTCAATCATCAAGCTCCCCCCTCCCCTTACATTCAGAGGATATGCTCGATACAAAACCAAACACAACAACTAATCGAAATTCAACAATACAAAATTTACTTACTTCAAGAGCTCAGCACTGCTGAATCTATTCAAAGGCATTACTACCCACTAAAAGAAGGCGATCTTCATGTATTATGTACCAATTGTAGTAAAAACATGGATAACATGACTTCTATTAAAATTTGCGCAAACACCATTTATAAAGTATCAAAAATAGCAGCCACATTTACGACATTAGGAATTGGCTTAGTATTTATTGTCAGTTTTTGCTTTGAAAATCGCTCACACTGAAACCATCAAACAAATCGTATGATTTATTGAAAAATCATCTCAAAAAACTTATCAAGGAGATTTTATATGACTATCCAATCACCAGTAAATTTTCCCTCCTCTGTCACTGACGTGTATACTAATGACACCGTATCGAATTTAACTCATCAAATCGAGAGCATTAAAAATGAAAGCATTTCTGATATTGAAACTAAGCTAAAAAACTTACGGGATAACATTTTAAACAAAAAACAAAACTTGCAAGAAGAGCTCTCTGCTTTAGAATCTCTCGAAAAAGATTTAATTTTCGAGAAAAATAATACAGCAATAACTTTGTTAGGTGAAAAAACGTCAGCCTCGAACAAAGAAGACAGTCCCCTAGATAGCTTATCAAGTGAAGAAAAGCCTACAAACCAAACTGTAGGATTATGGGGAAAAGTCGTTACCATAAAAAACTTAGCTCTTCGTAACTTGGATACCATATTTAAAGTGGCAAACTTTGTAACTATCGCTACCGGTATGGGACTAAGTGTTTTTGTATTACAAAAAGTACAAGAAGAGGTTCATTATTTGCATAGCGATCTCCATCGCCTAGAAAATGATAGTGATGCACTGAGAACTTACCTAAAAACAATAGCATACGATGGGATTAGTGTCCGCGGGGATGTATCTGCCACAGTTAACAATACAGTCAAAGTAAAACCAACTAACAGAGCTTGGTAGTCTTATTGAAAAACGCGTTTAACCTTGGAGCAAAATATGGTTACCAACAACAACTTATATCCAAACCTAACAGAGGAGCCTTTAGACTCCTCATACAAAGAAGAATTTAGTTGTTCAAATAGCGGAAGTGCAAACGTTACAACTGAGATCGCTAACGCAATTTTATTATTTAGTAGCTTTGATTTAAAACCCTTGTTAGAAAAAATCCAAAGTACTGAGGCTGAGATAATCAAAGCCAAAAAACTGATTCAAAATGACTTAGACACTCTCAATAACTTACAAAAGAAAGTGGAATCAATTTTGCTTCAATTACAAGAGATAAAAAAATAAGCATTTTGTAATTTCTATGACTTGCAAAAGCGCAAAAACAATTTGTTAAGGTTTCCCTTCTTGAAGAGATTCTTTCATATTTTTTTGTGCCTTTGCACTTCTTCTTCACTTCTCCTCATTAATACCAATCAAAGAAGCTCTATTCTCATTAATTTTTAGCCATAATCAAACTTTCTTATGAGAGTAAAATAAAACTTGTATAATGAACGACTTCCGTATATAAAAAAGTTAGGTGAATGTTTTTTTTAATCACCCCTAAAGGTCTAAAAATCAATGGTCGAAAATCTTTATGCCGATAATAAAGAACCTGTCAAAGAAGATATTGCTGGCGATAAGGAACGTTTAGAAAAAAAAGAGCAAGAGAGGCAAAACCAGGCCCAAAAAGACAAGGTTTCCTTTTCTTTTTCATGGATCGCAATTGTCGTAAGAGGAATTGTCGGAACTGTCATATCCATATTTGTTTTTACACAAGCAAACCGCATCGAAGATGAAGACACGATGTCGCGCTTTGAGCTGCTTGCCGATCAACATGAACTTGCCATTGAAGATAGCGTTGATGATCTCATTCAAGAATTAGAAAACTCAGGTTCCCTCTACGGCATTTTCTCCGGTATTACTGACAAACAATTTAACAAGTTTATCCAACCATTCATTCGCCAAAAAATTTATCTCAATGACATTCGCTGGCATCAAAGCTTAGAGGAACTAAATATTTCGCAAGAGCAACGCACTATACTTGAGAAAGACAAGCATAAAGTTACCACTTATTTTACGGTTCCTCCCTCTCCAGAGAAAGCTCTTGCAGGAACGACGATTACCTTTGTAGTTCCCGTCTTTAATCAGGAGAATGGGCAAAGATTAGGCTACGTTACCTCAGCTCTAGACCTTAGTGAGCTTATCTACTCGAATATCAAACCTAAAAATCACTATGCCACAGATATCTATGTTTACGATCCAGAATTAAAAGCAGACAATCAGCTGCTCTACTTTTACAACGCTGAAATAGATAAAGACAAACTACCATTTGCCAAATATAGCGAAATTACTAAGGGCACTTTTCTAACAGAGAGAACCGTCAAATTTGGTGATAAAACCTTAACCTTTATTTATCAAGCAACACCGAAATATACCGAACATACTTGGCAAGCGACTATCGCTGCTAGTATTGGGATATTAATCACCTCATTTATCGTCGTCACGGCTTGGATTTTGTTAGAGATAGAAAAGCGCCAATTTTCTAATGTGCTTCATGAAGAGCATATTCAAGAAATTGAAGGTACCATCGACTTGCTTGAAAACACCCAAAGTAGGCTCATCGCACAAGAAAACCTCGCATCACTCGGAGGATTAACAGCTGGAATTGCTCATGAAATTAAAAATCCACTGAACTTTATTAACAACTTCTCCACCTTATCTATCGACCTTGTGGAAGATATCAACACCTTTCTTGCTAAGCATCAGGAAGCTGGAACAACAGAGGAGCGCGATGAACTCTACGAAACAATGACTACTTTAAAACAAAATATCGATACGATTTATGAGCAGGGCCAGAGAGCTGATAGCACCATACAGCGGATGCTCGCTCACTCGAGAGGAAAAGCTGGTGAGTGGACACGTACCGATCTCCATAAAATTTTGGATGAGTATTTAAGTTTTTCATTTCATGGCATGCGTGCAAAAAACTCGAATTTTCAAGTTAAAATTGAAAAAGAATTCGATTCCAATGTAAAAGAAATAGAGGTAGTCGCCAATGACATGAGCCGAGTTTTCCTGAACCTTTTAAACAACGCTTTTCAAGCTGTTGACGAAAAACAAAGAAAACTCGGAAGCGAATACAAAAATCCTACAGTACATGTTTCAACACAATGTGTTGGGAATTATGTTCGGATCAGAATTCGCGACAATGGAATAGGAATTACCGATGAGGATAAGGCTAAGATCTTTACCCCATTTTTTACTACGAAACCCACTGGGGTTGGCACTGGCCTTGGGTTGTCATTGAGCTACAACATAGTAGTTCGTGAACATGGAGGGTCCTTAGCATTTGACTCTAAGTATAATGAGTTTACTGAATTTATTATTACCATTCCTCTAGAACCGGATAAACAACAAGAGGTTGTAAGTAAATGAAGATATTAGTCGTTGATGATGAATTGGCTACAGAATCCCTTTTCAGACAGCGCTATAAAGATGAGATTAAATCGGGGTTGTTCGACTTCGAATTCAACCAGTCCGCAGAACAAGCTATTGATGTTGTCGAGTCTTCAGAAAACCCTAATGCAGTGTTAATCCTATCAGACATCAACATGCCCGGAATGAGCGGCCTTCAACTTCTAAAGCAGCTAAAAAATGACCACCCCAATATGCCTGTCATGATGATCACTGCTTACGGAGACGAAACGAATCACAAAAAAGCTGTAGCTTATAAAGCTGATGGTTTTATCAATAAGCCGATTGACTTTGAAGCTCTAAAAGAAAAAATTATGCAATATACACAGAAGCACGAAACCCCTTTTGTTGAAGAATCCAGCAATTCTTTAGCGAACATCACAAGTCAAATACTTGTCGTTGATGACGAACCTGCTTTAGAAGCACTGATTAAACAAAAGTTCCGGAAGCAAATTAAAAGTGGTGAAATGGACTTTACTTTTGCTTCAAACGGAGTCGAAGCACTCGATGTTCTCCAACACAACCCGGAAATAGGAATCATTCTTACCGATATCAATATGCCTGAAATGGACGGACTTACCTTACTCGCTAGACTTAAAGAGCAAAACCGTCTGTACCGTTCCATTGTTATTTCAGCTTATGGTGACATGGAAAACATACGTACAGCCATGAATCTCGGGGCCAGCGATTTCATCACTAAACCAATAGATCTCAAAGATTTAGCGACCACCCTAGATAAAATTAGAGAACAGTACCATTGCCTAAAAGCCGGGGAAGCAGCAAGAGAAGATGTCATTGAAATTCGCAAAGAGCTTGAGATTGCTAGTCATATTCAAAAAACCTTTATGCCTAACAATTTTACCCCATTCCCAAACAGTGACAAACTAGAGATCTATGGAAAAATGTATCCAGCAGAAGATGTTTGTGGTGACTTTTTTGATTTCTTCACGATTGGAACTCACCACCTTGGTTTCGTAGCTGCGGATGTCAGCGGAAAAGGGGTACCAGCTGCTCTGTTTATGGTTATGAGTAAAACTTTACTACGATCCACCGCCCTAGCAAACCCATCACCCAAAGAGTGCATGCGTGAAGTGAGCCATTACCTGACTTACAATAACGAATCAATGATGTTTGTTACAGCTTTTTATGGGATCATCAATATCAATACCGGCGAGTTAAATTATTGTGACGCAGGTCACCTTCCTCCCTATATTTTTTCTAAGGATGGAACCTTAAAAAAGGTTCCCAAAGATAAAGGTATCGCTCTTGGTGTACTTGATGATTTGGAGCTTACTAACTCACTTTATGTCGAGAAGACATTACACCTAGACAAAGGAGATACTGTAATTTTATACACTGACGGTATTTCAGAAGCTGTTAATGATAAAACTGAGATATACCCAATCGAACGTTTTGAGCAAATCATAAAAAATAGTTCTGATGCTCCTCTTACTGAGTTGGTCCAAAACACAAAAGATGACGTATTTAGCTTTTCAAATGGAGCTAATCAATATGATGACATCACGATGTTGTGTTTACGATGGAAGGGATAAACGAGCTTCAGTCTGAAATAAGCCGCGCTATCAGTGGAGAATCCTATTTCGATAACATTACAAAGCATATTTACAGTGTGGATGCCTCCATTTATGAAAAAATACCCACTGCAATTGTCGTCCCCAAAAGCACTCAAGATATTATTGCTACCGTAAAAATAGCATCGAAGCATGGTTTACCAATAACAGCGAGAGGTGCCGCTACAGGAATTACTGGTGGTTGTCTTGGCAATGGAATCATTATAGACACTTCTAAGTACCTAAATAAGATACTCGAAGTCAACTATGAAAAAGAGTATGCTGTATGTGAGCCGGGTGTCATCCAAGACCAGCTGAATGAATATCTTGAGCCAAGAGGTTATCGGCTGGGCCCTGATACTTCGACAGGAAATAGAGCAACGATTGGAGGGATGCTAGGTAACAATGCTGCCGGTGCTCGATCTCTCTATTATGGTAAAATGATTGACCACGTTCTTGAAATTGAAATGGTTCTTGCAAATGGCGACAGCTTAACATTTCGTGAACTGAGTGAAAGTCAATTAAAAGAAATATGTCAGTCGAACAATTTTGAAGGAAGGATATACAACGAAATTCTCAAAATAAGAGAAAATTACCGAGAAGACATACGAAATTCTTTTCCAAACATCCCGAGGCGCGTTTCTGGATACAACCTCGATGAACTTATTAAAAGTAATGATCTTAACCTAACAAAATTGATTGTTGGCTCTGAAGGTACTCTCGGCATTGTCACTAAAATAAAAGTAAAAATTTGTAAACGTCCACAAAACACTGCATTTTGCCTGCTCTTTTTTGAAAACATGATTGAGGGAATGCGATCCCTTAACGATATCCTGAGCTACTCCCCTCTTTCTGTAGAAATGATCGACAATAAAATTATTGCCATGGGAAAACAGTCTCCTACAATGCAAGGAAAAACTGATTGGCTGATTGGTAATCCTGAAGCTATTTTTGTTGTGGAGTTCCAGGAAAGCACTAAAGCTGCTCTTATATCTCTTGTTGAAAATTTTGCAGATAGAATGGAGCATGATAAAGTTGGCTACAAACGATCGGTTATATATGATAACAACACAATCGCCCATGTATGGTCTATGCGAAAAGCCGGATTAGGCCTACTTCTCTCAAAAAGAACCTATAGTAGAGCTATCGCTTTTATTGAAGATATTACTGTCGCTCCCCAAAATCTCGCTACTTTTATGGAAAAATTTCAAAGTATCTTATCAAAATACAAAAAAGAGGCGGGAGTTTACGGGCACGTCGGCTCGGGCTGCATGCATATCCGCCCCTACATTAACTTGCGAGATACCGAAGAGATCGATTGCATGAAAGCAATAATGCTCGAAGTTACTGAACTTTTAATTGAAAGTCGAGGGAGCTTGAGTGGAGAGCATGGCGATGGGTACATTCGGACATGGCTCAACAAAAAACTATTTGGTGATTCCCTATATCAAGCTTTTGTAGATGTCAAAAAGGCATTTGATCCAAATGGATTAATGAACCCCAATAAAATTGTCGATGGACTTCCTGTTGAAAAAGACCTCCGGATAGACTCAAATACAAAGCAACACAAAATCAAAACTTTTTTAGATTTCACGAAAGAAGGTGGTTTCGAATTATCCGTTGATCTCTGTAATGGCAACGCACAATGTCGAAAACCTGAAGGTTTAATGTGCCCTTCTTTTCAAGTTTCTGGCGATGAACACGACAGCACTAGGGGCCGAGCACAGGTTTTAAGAAGTATCATCAATGGGAAATTGCCATCCAAAGAGTTTACGGGAAAAGGCTTGTATGATGTTCTCGATCTATGTGTTGAGTGTAAAGGCTGTAAGGCTGAATGTCCCTCTCAGGTAGATATGGCCAAAATGAAGTCGGAATTTCTCTATCATTACTACAAAAAAAATAGTTCTCCTGTAAGAAATAAACTGTTTGGTTACATTGGCTCAATCAACAAATTTTGTTCACGATTTTCCAGGTTAACAAATTGGATTTTACGAAGTGTTTTAAATAAAAAACTCATGAGTATTCTTGGCATTACAACCAAAAGAGAATTTCCGCTTTTGGCAAAGCAAAGATTTTCCTCATGGACAAAATCAGTAGCACCAACTCACAAAAGAGATAAAGATGTAGTTCTTTTCATTGATACATTCACTGAATATAATTACCCACAGATTGGTATTGCGGCCCACAAGGTTCTTAGCAGTCTTGGCTATAAAGTAATCGTCAATACCCCAAAATGTTGTGGGAGACCGATGATATCAAAAGGGATGCTTGAACAAGCAAAAGCCAATGCAGAAGAAATTCTCAATCAACTTATTCCTTATGCTGAAAATGATACTCAAATTGTAATTCTTGAACCCAGCTGCCTTTCTGCTATCACTGACGACTACCATTTTCTAGTTGGAGAGTCTCATAAAATAATTGAGACAGTTTCAGAAAATTGTACTTCACTAGAAAATTTTGTTCTCGAAAATCTCTCTTTAGTAAATTGGATAACAAACGACGAAATAGAAATCCATTTTCATCGACACTGTCATCAAAAAGCACTCACAAAAAAAGAGGCTCTAGGAACTTTATTAAATCAAATACCGAAAAGCGTCGTGCATGAAATTCCCTCGGGATGCTGCGGTGTTGCAGGCTCTTTTGGGTACGAAAAAGAACATTATGATTTTTCTTTAAAAATCGGTGAATTGCATCTTTTACCATATATACGCGCACTTGATGAAAAGGCGATCATCATTGCAAATGGAGTCTCTTGTAGGAATCAAATCATCCATGGTACAGGACGTAAAGCTGTGCACATTGCAGAGTTATTATCCAAGTATCTTAAAAACTGATAACTCGACTTTTTAAACGCTGTTCGCGTCAAAATCCAGTAGCAAGGCTTTCGTAAAATAGTGAGATGCAATGAAGATTGTGAAAGGCATAGCGAAGCTATGGCTGAAGTAGCAGATTGCTTTTTTATGAAAGCGATCGATTACCCATCCTTCGATGCAATTCCTCAGTAAACTTAAGAATGGTATCATCATAAACTGCATTATGATCATCGAAAATATAGCGACTTTCCGTTTCATACCAGTGTTTTAACCTGGGTAATTTAACGTTGATAAAGTGATCTTCATCGCGTGTACGGTAGTGATTAATGCGTATTTTATCTATCGACACAGAAGGTGTTCTAAAATTTTTCACTGTCTCGTAATTGGCATTAACAGCATATTTATGATCTTTATAGTAAAAGTGATGAATCCTCCCTTTTGATTTAATCGTGTACTTTGGACGAACAATACTTTTGACGTAGTGGTTGTCATAGTGATCCACCTCAGCCTTATTTACGAGTAACTCTATCATTAACATATCTCCAGGTATACTCTTAACACCTGAAGTGCCGTAACACTGCCAATTGACAACAAGTGCCGGATAAGCTTCGTAATTTCGAAGAAAGACTTTTAAGTCATTTTCGATGGGAGAAAACAAAAATTCATCTGAATCGATAATTGCTAGCCACTTCACTTTATCTTTTGTTTTTCCAATAGCATCTTTATAGGCATTTTTTTGCGTGTCGTTCCAACTCCATTTTGCTTTCCCTGGCCAGTTTGTCAATTCAACGATCCCTTGCTTAAGATAAGCGTCAAGTACTTCCAGATAGTGATCTGTGCTGTTATTGTTGTACAAATAAAAATGTTCTACCCCAACGATACGATGAAACTCAATCCACTCTTTCAAGTACTTTGCTTCATTTTGAAATATCGTACATATAGCTAACTCATATTCATAACTTTCTTTTTTACGATTCTTGCCTGCAGAATGGACGGAAAATTGAAAAAAAAGAAAAAAAAAGAATGTATATCTAATATAATAACTCAACGTCCTCATAAACCTAGCCTCTTTTGCTTAGCACTTTCGTATATTAAAATAATTTTAGCTAACACACTCTCTGCAGATAAAATGTCCCTACGCAACTTGTCATTTTCTTTTCTTCTTGAATTTACTTCACCTTTAAGAGCTAAAATTTTCTCGTTGGAGGCTTTTAACTCCTCTACAGTTTGCTCCATTTTCATTTTGGTATTACGATTTGATCGATAAAAAAACAAAAAACCTAAAATAAAAAAAGGGATCACTATTAAATTTATATTCCACCCATCGCCGCTCTCCCGATCATTTGAGTAACATGTGCTATAATAAGAATTTAATATCTCAGTAGGTTCAACCATATGTCAGCTCCTTAATTACATTGTGATTCGCTCATTCCAGTCTTTTTGATGATTTTTTCTCCAAAACTTACGGTTATGCTGGAGAGCACTTTTTATTGACTCACTATCTATTTCTTCTCTTGCCTCTCTCAGCCTCGGAGATAAAGCGTAAAATGAAAAACCAGGCTTATTAAATAAAATAAATTTTTCTTTCGTATTTGGTCCAAAGCATTTATTAGGCATCATCAATCCATTTTCTAAACGATACGTATCCCCCCCACAAAAAACGTGGACACCTATTCCAAAAGTTCTACAAAATATATTCAACTCCAGATCTCCCATATTGAAGTGACCTCTTACCGCTTTAGCTTCAGGAGATAGACCTGTTCTTAACCATTGAATATAATCTTCGACATTCCAAGCAGGCTGCTCTTCAATAATAGAATTCAATAACTGCTTATCAAGTTTTGGGAAATTATCATCCTTTGCGTGATAAAGTAAATTTTCCAAAAGCGATGCCATACAGTTTTTAATACTTTGAGCATCAATATCACTGCGACGATTTGCTGCTTGAAACAATTGAACTGCTAAAGCCGAGAATAAACATCCTGAATCATCTACATTATAATGAATCCAATAGTACTGCTGTGAAAGAGTGCGTAAACATGCTGATTCATCACTACGCGGTAAAGTTTCAATCTTAGAAACATTCTGATTAATACGGTAGGCATGAATACTTTCCCATATTGGAGTTAAGAGAGTCTGTGTCTTAACAAATTCATCGACGGGAAAATACACTAACGCAGCATCTGAGAGAGTCCACGGAATCTCCTTATATAAATTCTCGAAGGGTATTCCTCCATCTTCTTTAAGTATTGGGTCTGCCGTTTCATCTTCAGCAAAATCATCCCACTCTAAAAACAATGTATCCCTGAAGTTATAACCAATACTAACCGCAAGATCCGAAACCATCTCATAAGCCAACATGACCAACTTTGATTCTTCACTATTATGAGCAGTGAACATATTAATAGTTGAAAAAATTTCTTCTTCTTGAGGAATCAGTGCACTTAATAGTAAACCTTCTAAAACTTGAACTGCTAATGGTGAATCTTTAATGCGCTCGAGTACCCATTTTACACTAACGGGTTCAACACCGTTTCGTAAAGTTTCGTCTCTGGGAGTCCAAGCATCATTATTCAAAAAAAATGCAATTTTTTGATCTGTTCCTTCATCAGGTATCTCACAAGGGCGAGAGTTACCTACGGACAAGTTTTCGTTAAAGTATAGACGATACACCTCTTCTTCAGTTTCCCTAAGAGAAGCCCTCTTTATAAGTTGATATACCATCCATTGATAAACAGCCTTTTTATTTTCAGAATATGTATCTACCCAGTTACCTAAGATTTGATGTTGCTCTTGAATTTTTCTACTACGATTAAACACCAAGTTATTTTCATTAACATCCGCTTTAGCAAGTAGTTCTCTTACGCTCTCTGAAAAAATAGCTTGGATAAGCGTATCCATACTATCAATTTCTGTAAAGCTAGCTGAAGCATCAAAATCGGTAACGATTTTTTCGATTGAAGATAGATTGCCCTGAATAAAATTTGGGTCTTCAGATTTTTTTGTGTACTTCGGAGCTCTAAAAAAACTATCCTCTGGATAGCTATCATTAAAAGATGATAAACTAAGCGCTTTAATGCTTTTGTTCATATAAATACTATATGCCAGAGTAAGAGTTCCAAAAGTTAACAAGTTGATAACAAAAGCTCCTACGGTATAAATTACACCCAATGCAATTCTTTTAACCTTTCTCCATGTTAGAGTATTTTTCTTTTTATCCCTTAAATCGATAACTTCTCTTTTGGGGGTTTTAATCGTTTTTGGTGAGGTCGGACTTAACGATGCATTGTTGGCTTTTACTTGCCACCTTGCCATTAGAATCGAATGGTACCTATCCCCTATTGCTCTACCCATTTCTTCAATTAGTAAAAAAGCATCCCTAACCTTCTTATGAGTAATTTCATCTCCTTCTAGATAGTTCAAAGCCTGAACAAGCCTTGCATTATCATCAGGAATGAGCCCCTGTAAAAGTAACGTTTCTAATTGTTTTGTTTCAGAAAGATCATCCAACAAATACTTTACTGATAATGGGTCGATCCCATGGGGAAATTTTTCTTTGTTTGGTGACCACTCATCGTCGTGCATAAAAAATACATGACTTTTCTGAGTCGTATCATCTTTGACATGTAAAGCTTTTGAAGCGCCCACTTTTAGATAGTTATTAAATCTAACAAAAGCAGTCTTTTGATCACACGCAACTTCTACACCTGCATTTTTTATTAATTTATAAACCATCCAATTGTAGACGGCGTTCATATTATTTTTGTAAGTATAATCAACATTATCACTACCGTTTGCGTAAATTTTTGAGCTAGTATTTAAAAGCGCATCGGGTTGGTTTTTGAGAATATCCTCAAAAGCCCAGTCGAAGCCCTCCGAAATAAGTTCATTCATGCTCACTTTATCCTCCATAACCGTCCGCGCATTTGGATCAGCGTAAGAGGCATTTTGGCTCTCTGGTTCTCTAACTACTGGATATAAATTTTTAACCCATTGATACCTAAGAGTCGACTTAGATTGCACGTTCTTATTTTTTAGAGCTGTTATTTTTCTACTTTGAAAAAAACACCCCACTAAAGTAAAAAGCCCAATAGTCGCTAAATTTACAAAAATAAGACTTAGATATGTGAAAATACCTACACACACACTTGCTACATTTTTAACTTGTAACTCTCTTTCATCGTCCTCATCATCAAATCGATCATTATCACAAAAGGCAAAGTCTGTCTCACTCCAACTATCCCTAAAATATTGATTCCTCTCTAAATTACCCATCTCGCGCATCCCTTCTTGTTACTGATTAAAGTTAGGAACTTATATGAAATTATCCCTGAATTGTTCTTGGATCAGTTTTTTGAATAATGAAACTGACATTTTTTTGGTTAAAACCTTTGTACCCATTTCGTCTCTGTAGATTCTCAAGGTGACTCCCCACCGCCCCATACGTTTTGAACTTTTTAGCTTCTTCGGTAGAAATTTTACCACTTTCTAAAAGTCTATCGATCCTTTTTGAATCTACTGTCCAGACTTCTCCTGATGTGAAAGCTTGCTTCAAGTATTCAAAATTACTGAAGGGTTCCATCATTCCAACACCATGATCTAGCAAATCACTAGTTAACTCTTCAAACAAAAACTGAGCTTCTAAGTGATGCATTCCCGCACGTAAAATTGAATCTCCATGCAAGGCACACCATAACCCTATCGTTCCTAATTTATCTAAAACTGGTAAAGGTTGATGTGAAAAGTCTATCGAGATTTCATGGGGATCTAAATCCACATCAAGGAATAACACCAGTCCACAGTTTGAGTTTTCCATGACTTGCGCACCCCATCCAGCTTCCTCTCCTGCATAAAAACGTTCGCGACAGTGAAATCCAAGCATCTCAAAGATTCGTACCAATTCTTGAAAATGCTTTCTAGATGAACGAAAAGTGTGGTGATCGTGATTAGCCCACCCCATCCCCCAGCGATCTTGTCGATTTTTTTGAATTTGACCTGCTCCATTTCTAGACTGCCAGTATTTTCTCTCTCCTTCAAGCACTATCCATGCAGCTAAATCCTTACCGAGAAGAGAGACGATATCTTCAACGAGTGCAATCGTATGCCTCATCGCTTCATCATCCTCTTGCATTAGTCGTGGGCGTGTATTCCACTTCTCACAAGCAAGCATATATTTATTAATATAACCTTCGTCTTCATCAACAGGTTCCATAGAAAGACAAGCTCGCCTTTCAACAACCCATAGGGAATGGTTTTCTTCTGTAGAAATGCAACAGCGACGAAAGTGACTGAATGGCGACCCCTCAATTTCTCTATGAATTCCTCTAACCATCAGATAATTTTCGATACTTTCAACACTGACAGCCACTCCCAGTGTTGCTTCATCATGATCTTTAACCATAATACGTGGAAGCTGTGCTCCTGGATGATGAAAAACTCGATAAGATTGTGTTACAAGGTCCAATTCAAACCCTATCTCCTCTAGCTGATCTTGCAGTCCTTTTACCTTTTTGACTACAATATGATCCACCCAATCAAATAATCGTGTGCTTGTATGCTTTAGTAAATCGGACTGCAGACTGGCTATAGAGACATTTACTGTACAGCACACCTGTACAAAATCATTAATAAAAGCTTCGGCCTTAGGGTGTTGCTCCCATTGAAAATTTTCGTTTTTCACATTGAACCTCCTGATAAATTTTAAAAATTACAATACACCAAGAGTAAAATAAAAAAACACTAATTCAAGAAGAATCTAAATACAAAAAATACTTTTAAACGCAAATTGGGTTCAAGATAGAGACATCATCAATTTGGTGCACAACTCCACTTTCTAAACGATATACCTCGTCCGGTTGAATTTCTTCACACAAATGCTTTAAACTTTCGTGTTTTAGAATAATAAAGTCTATCTCCCGTAAAGATGACAAGACCTTAAGAAAATTGGCGTCTGGAGTGTTATCGCGCACGTATACGAGAAGGGATCTGTTTTCTACTTTTGAGAGTTCAAACAAAGCCAGTATATCAGTGACACTAAATTCAGGATTATTTGAAACACTCGCAACTACAAATTTCTTACCCTCTAAAGCAGCTTTTAATGCAAAAAGGTGATCTTCATCAAATATTTTATTTGTATGACTCACTTCTAATAGACGCATAGCTAGCAGAGAGATAGTTACCCGAGCACACCCAAGCTTCTCAATAGCGATTCCGGCAGCTACATTTGCAAGCTGCGATGCTTCAATTGGCGACAAGCTATTACCAAGAGCATGGCTAAGAATAGAAAGGACGGTATCACCTGCTCCGGTGACATCTTTGACTTCTCTAACACTTACAGGGAAATGTTCCTGCCTTCCATCAGCAAAAAACAAACTAATACCTTCTTCTGAACGAGTAATCATCAATATATCTACACTACTTTTTTCTAATAATGTAGAAGCGACATCATCGATAGAGGCGTTTTTTTCCAATCCAGAAGCTGCATATGCTTCCGAAAGGTTTGGTTTTAGAATAGTTACCCCATAATATTTCGTAAAATCTGTACCTTTGGGATCAGCAATGATAGGAATCTGCATATCATTAGCGAAGCTAATTAAAGCCCGTAATAGTTCGTTAGATAAAAATCCTTTTCCATAGTCAGAGATTGCTAAAGCCTTTGCGCCTTCAAAAATATGGGGAAGGGATTCAATAATCGACTGCTCAAGATGCTCTGGAAGAGGTTCAATCACCTCATGATCAACACGAACCATCTGCTGATTATCGGCGATCACTCGTTTTTTTACAGAGGTCTGATATCCTCGTTGCTGAAGTACTCCTCGAAGGTCTACACCTTCTTTGGAAAGCATCGATAAGATATCTTCTCCTGCGTTATCAGAACCCACTCTTCCGACTGCTGCTATCTCTGCACCTAGTGAGCGTAAATTCAAAATAACATTTCCAGCCCCTCCAGGTAACTGCGATTCGTGGCTAACACTAACAACTGGCACTGGCGCCTCGGGTGAAATACGCTTTGCCTTTCCTATCACATAAGCATCTAACATAAGATCCCCAGCAACAACAATTTTCACTGGCTCTAACTGACTTATTACACCTGTTAACTTTACCATTTTTTTCCTGGAATTAAATAGTTTTGAACGTAATCATCAACGCTATCTTCTAATTTTTGGCAGTTTGCGCATGCTTTAAGCACTTCCTTGACTTTATTGATATCAGCACATGTGTAATTTTGATACGCTTTTATGAGATCCTTTGGCATAGGAAAATACTCAATTCTAGATGGTTTATTAAGAGAGTTAAATATAGCATTAGCCAACTCATTCCACTGCGTAGGTATCCCTCTACCAATATTATAAATTCCTGAGGCTTCATTATCGAGAAAGTCAACAGTCATTCTTGCTGCATCTTTCACGTAAATAAAGTCTCTCAGTTGACCTCCATCCATATATTTATCTGGCTCAGACGATTTAAACAATTTAATGACACCTTCGGCCTGTGCTATAGGAACAAATTTCTGCACAACAGAAGCCATCCGTCCTTTATGGCACTCGTTAGGACCATACACATTGAAGTATTTCAGTCCAACTACCTGATCAAGAAGACCTTCATTTTTTAACCAAAGATCGAATAAATGCTTCGAATAGCCATACATATTTAGAGGTTGCAAGTCTTGAAGTTGATCGTGATCATCCATAAAACCACATGATCCATCGCCATAAGTAGCAGCTGAAGAAGCATAAATAAAGCGGTGTCCATGCTTTATGGCATATTCTGCAAGTTCCTTGCTATACTGATAGTTATTTTTGAGAAGATATGCCGCGTCCATTTCGGTGGTATCACTACAAGCGCCCAAATGAATAAACGCTCGTATTTCAGAATGGCGTCCGCTGAGCCAATCAAAAAGCTGGTCTTTTTCTAAAAGATGAATAAATCGCTTGCCAACCAAATTCTTCCATTTCTCTGAACTTCCCAGCTCATCGACAACAATGATGTTAAATTCCCCTCGGTCATTTAATAGTTTAATGACGTTGGATCCGATGAAGCCCGCGCCTCCAGTGACGATGATCAACTTTTTTGTTGCTGTGTCGTTTTTCATAAGTATATTTACTCTACTCGTTTCAGCTGTACCAAGACGCGATGATAGCAAATACGGCAAATCAACACAAAGGTTTCGAACCAGGCGATTTCTTTTTAAAATATTTATTACATCTTTACAAAGATAACTTAAAATAAAGCTTATTAAAACTATAATTAGTAGGTTTTTCATGATTAAAGCGCTGTATCGTATTTTTTTAAGCTCATTTTTAGTAATCTTCCCGTTTAAAGGTTATTCGGAAAATAAAACAGCCCAAACCGAAAACCCTACCCCTTCCCTAAGAAAATTTAACTCCTATCCCAAAAGCCTAGCTAAGGCCGTGGCTGCCATCGAAAAAATGCCCGAAATCATGGACCTCCTTGAAAAGGTTCAAAGAGATGGTCCTATCACCATTAAATATGAAAATATGGGTTCTTTCAATTTCGAGGCGTTGTGGAGTACCAGCACTCGCACAATTATTGTGAACGCTTCCCCTGGTTTAGATAGGAGTCTCGGGAATATTATTACATCCATTGTATTCGAATTACACAACGCTAACACAAACCATCTTCTGGTAAAGTACTTTGAACAGGCGCAAAAAGGAGTGATCAACAAAGACAACTACGTGCGAAGCATTGAAAAAATGGAGCATGAAAATGCATTAAACACCTCACTGCTTATGGATCTCGGCATTGAAAGAGGCGTGTTTCCGAAAGAGGCAGAGTGGAATATGTACGAGGACTTTGAAGATCACTTCAAACTACAGCAAATTTACCAACACTCTCAGTGGCTCGCAGATAAATACGACGAACTAAATAGAAGTAGAAGAAGACAGATTTTTAAGGGAACCATTCCGGGGCTTAGCAAAATGTCTCAAACTGAAAAAGAAACCCTTGCATTCTACCTCAGCTTAAAAAATCAAACCACCACTTCAAAACCTGTCAACCGTGAAAAAGCAGAACTACTCATAAGTTCCGAGCTTGAAAAATTTAAGTATTGTGAATCGAATTCAGGACAAAAAAAATGTTCTAACTATAAAACTGAAAAGCAATTATTCAACATTATTTTCACATAAACGAACACAAAAAGGTTTGCAGTCAAGTGTCCCTCTTTGAAGATGGTAAAACCTAAAGACAAAGCAGGTTGAACTATGAGATTTAAAAAATTTTGATCAAGATGGGCAAGATCGCCTACGGCGGCACGATATAATCTTGTATTGAATGTTTCTTTTGCCAAAATTTATCAAAACCCAACTGTTATGCCGGTTCCTTTAAGGTAATTGATCAACTGAGCAAAATGTTGAGGAGCTAGCTCTTTACAACATTTCGCTTCTACAATTACACTCTCGTTAACAACAATGTCAGCGATATACAAACTAACTCCAAGGTCATTCATAACGTTAAAACACGAATCCAATATTATTTCCGTTAAATCTGAATCTTCCAAAAAACACCTATCCTAGAGCCGTAGGCTATCCTGATTATCTTGTTCAAAAGTTTTAAATTAATCCAAAAAAACTCTCACATCAAAGCTCAAAAAGGTAGCTTATTCACCTGATTTTCGGAGAAAGTGCCTATTGGGGTTGTTTTGATGCGTCAGTTCTAGGAAAAATACACAGTTGACTCAAAAGACACGTTATGATAAAAAATCTCCTTTTAACTTTCTACACAAGGCCTTTACTCCATGATCGACCCTACAATAGCACTTGCCCCTGAATTCTCAAAAACTAACAAATCACTTTCGATAACGGAAACCCTTAAAAGTACTCTTACGACAGTTGTCGACCGTTATTTATACTACCCCAAGTCGCCTATCGATTTTGATAGGTCAGCAAAAATTATTAAATACACATCCCACACTACACATCACTACATTGGCCAGGTTGTTGTTATCAAAAATTGTATTGTTTCAGAGAATAATTTAGGTGATTATCGCGAACTGGCGCTAAAGTTTCAATCTGACCTTTTACTCCCCTTTTCATTTGGAATTGAAATAGAGCTGTGTCAAGACTCGCCTCAACCTTTTAATGAGATAGTTTCAAGATATCGCAAACGGGCCACTCATTTTGGAAAAATTGACCAGCTTTACCTAAAGGGGACAGTATTCAACCACAAAAAAGTCAAAAACATTACCCATGTACTTAAGAAATATCAAAGTGCAATGCCTCACAATACATTTGCTATCAGTTATAGTAAAAAAGTCTCTTGTGAAGAAGAGGTAAATGAACTTTCTTCAATTACTGAAAAATATCGAGTACCTTATATCGTAGCACAGGTATGTGAATACCTCCTTCAAAAGACGAACGCCAAAATTAGATCCGTAAGTGTTCCCTACAATAAAGTAGTCATTCAAACTAGCTCCCCTATCCCTGAAAAACTAGAAAAATTCATCTCCGAATTAAAAACTACAAATGTTACAGTGAACTATCAAGAGGTCATAACAACTAGCAAATTATAACAAAGCACTTTCTGTTTACATGAAAATATTGAAAGACTATACAGTTTGTTACACTTGAAATTATACTGAATAAAACTGGTGAACTAAAGGTATAGGAATTCATCAGCTGATGAATGTGAAGCGTGGAATAACTCATTAAGGATATTTTTATGGCTATTTATAACAACCGAGGGATTGTTCCAGCTGAGTTTCGAGAGAATCAACATTTAAATTCACTCGCAATAGAAATTAAAAATTACTCGAGTAAAAGAGATTATTGTAGAGTTTTTTGCATTGCAAGTTTAGTTACGGTCCTTATGACAACAATATTATTTGGGGATACCACCTCATATTTATTTGGATTGACCGTATTAGGAATACATACCCTAGTTTATATGGAGTATCGAGTTGCATGTTTGACAAGTCATTTTGATAAGGAGATCGTGGACGAACGTATAAAAAATTTCGTTCACATAAAATAACTTTGAAACCCTCTTTACAGTAAGAAATATCATTTAAGCTCTCTGCTATTTGAAGCTCCCCAATTTCAAATGGGGATTAATACCAGTAGCCATGATCGCGAGAAACGGGTCTGACAGATTTACACCAAATGTCTTCTGGTTGACTACTTCCCTCCCCCAATGCAAAAAATGAGGAACCTGATCCTGACAAAACAACAGTATCAAAATTCATTTTCGAAATTCTATCGTACGTTAATTGTAATTCAGGAGCCTGGGAAAATGCAGCATCCTGAAGATCATTATAACATACAAATTCACCTTTGCTGTACCTTAGTAAATCGTCACTAGGATCCCTTGTATTAAGGGATTTGAGGTTTAAATTTTGGTATACACTCTGAGTAGACAAACTAATATTAGGCTTCAATAACGTTATCATAGGAAAATTTTTCAATGGGTCAACATCTAGTAACTTCTCGCCGCGTCCTGTACAATAAGCTATACCTGAGCTTAAAAAAAACGGAACATCAGAGCCTATTTCTGAAGCCCAAAGAATTAATTCTTGCGTACTTACAGGATTCCCCTCAAGTTCATTCATTGCCCACAGTGTAGTTGCTGCATTGCTGCTACCACCACCCAGCCCGGCTTCATGTGGAATGTTTTTAGCTAGTGTTATTGCAACAGGTTTCGACAAACCTGTTTTATCACGAAATAAATTTCGCGCCTTAATGACAAGGTTTCGGCTATCCGTCGGTATTGTGGATTCATTACAACTAAACGTATCTTTTGATGAGCAGGAAAAAGAAAGCTCATCGTACAAGCTGACTGCTTGAAAAAGCGAAGCAAGTTCATGGAAGCCATCGTTTCTACAACCAAGAATCTTCAAAAAAAGATTTATTTTTGCTGGAGACCTAAAATACAGCAAATCCCTTCCTTATAAAAATTAGATCAGGTGGCTTACACCACCTGATAAATTTATTCAGAATCTGAAGCTTCTTCAGGTAATTCCTGAACAACATCAGACTTAGCAGCTTCAAGAGCCGCATCAAAATCTACACCCTCAGCAGTAATTTTGAGAGTACAGAAAGCTTCAACACCTTCTTTCAACTTGATTTCGATACGATGTGCACCAAGCTCTTTGATCGGTTGCTTTAGTTGAATATAACGCTTTTCAAGTTCCATAGAGTGCTGTTCAGCTAAGAATCGAACAATATCCTGCTGGCTAACAGAACCATACATATGGCCTTCTGGATCAACTTTAACTTCAGCTTCTAGAACGATAGCTTCTAAAAGTTTAGCTTGTTTTTCTGATTCAGCTTTATCTTGAACAGCTTTTTTCTGCCTTTCTTCTTGCAAAGCAGCTTGACGGCGAAGAGCATTTTTATCTGCCTTCATTGCAATCCTACGTGGAAGAAGAAAGTTTCTAGCGTAACCATCACGAACACTAACGATATCACCGCTACGGCCGAGATTTTCAACGTCATCTATTAATAGAAGTTTCATTGCCATGGTTAATCTCCTTTATTATTATTTAGCCACAAACGGTAACAAAGCCATGTGACGAGCACGTTTAATTGCCTTTGCTAAATGTCTCTGGTGCCAAGCGGATACGCCTGTAATTCTTCTTGGTAAAATTTTTCCTCTTTCAGTAACAAACTTCAAAAGGGTATCTATATCTTTATAGTCTATTTCTTTGATACCAGCAGCGGTGAAAGGACAGCGTTTACGTCTTCTCGTGCGGCTATCTGATCTACGTTTTCTTCTCATCTTAATTATCTCCTAGTTTTGCTCTGCAAGAGATTTGAATTCGATTTTTTCCATAATCTTGTCTGTTCTAAGAGTCATAAAACGGACGAGATCTTCACTGAGGTGATAATCTTCCAACATCTCATTGATTGCTTCAGGTTTAACGTTGAAGTACAGTACGTAGTAATGTCCTTCACGGTGTCCTTCTATTTCATATGCTAGGCGTTTACGGCCTTGATCATGTTCTTTGTGGATTTCTCCACCGCGGGAAGTGATCCCTTGCTTTATTTTTTCCAAAGCCTTTGTACGGGCATCATCGCTAAGTCTAGCACTTATGATGTACATCCCTTCGTAAAGGTTAGAACTATCTTGAGTCATTATTTTTCTCCTGTCCTTCAACTTGAAGGAGATCTGTTTTTTGCTTTTTGTTAACTTTTCTGTTCACATCGTTCATGATCGAAGTCATCTCTTCGCGGACAATCCGCAAAAGAACGTTTACTCCCTTATCAACAAACGAGTCTAAAGTGGCAGCTTCATCGCTATCAAACCGACTAAGTACATGGCTTGCTAGCTCTTGACTTTGGTGACCTGCTCCAATTCCCATGCGAAGGCGTGGGTATTTTTGCGTTCCAATATGTTTTTCAACACTTTTAAGGCCATTATGTGTTCCAGCGCTACCTGACTCTCTAAGTCTCATATGTCCAAATGGCAGATCTATATCGTCACTAACGACAACTACCGCTTGAGGATCGAGCTTAAAGAAATCTATGTAACGACGAACAGCAACACCGCTTTCATTCATGTAAGTCGTTGGCAAAACAAGATGGACTTTCACGTTATCAACAACACCTTTTGTGACTTGAGCTTGAAAACGACTTTCGTCTTTAAAAGCTAGTCCCTGACTCTTAGCTAAGCTTTGAACCACAAGATTGCCGATATTGTGTCTAGTCATCTCATATTGCTTACCGGGGTTTCCCAGCCCAACAAAAATGAATTCTTTGCGATTATCTCCTGCCACTAACTAAAGCCTTAACGTTTTGCTATTACTACAACAACTTCATTCATGTTACTTGCCAAAGGTTTTACTCCTTCTGGTATGACAATGTCATGAAGCTTTCTTTTTTCTTTCATCTTGAGAGGTGTTATATCAAGTTTAAAAGAACTTGGAATGTCTTTTGGAAGGCAGTTAACTCTTAAAAAGCGGATAACCTGACGAGGCACACCACCGAGTTTAATACCAACACAGTCTGCAACTCCAGTGAGTTCAATCGGCACTTTAACATTGACATTTGAATCATCGTGTAGCTCTTCAAAATCAAGGTGTAAGATACTGTAAGTCGTTACGTGATACTGAATATCTTTGATGATAGCTTTTCTTTCTTTACCATCAGCATCAGTTAATACAAAAACTGTAGTAGGAAGGTGTCCCTTCTTAATCTGGTTCAAATGTGCATTGAACTCTCTACCATCGATGGTAATGGCTTCACCAGGGTTTCCACTTGAATAAAGAACCGCTGGGATATTACCATTTCTGCGTTGCTGCTTAGCTTCGCTCTTCTTTTCAGAATTTCTTTTTGAAACAGTCAGTTTCATGTTTCCTCCATTACGAGAGTGATAAAAATTGTTCCGTCTTTCTAAGACACATATAAAAAATGACTTAGAGATAATGCAGCGGATACTTATGTATATGGATTTGAAACGTCAAAAATTGACAATTCAAACTCCGCAATTATATCTAAGAAGTGAAGAGACTGACTCCCGCGAAAGGATACAGCGAATAGCTTTAGCTATGAGAGGGGCAACCGACACTAATTGTATTTTGGTCGATCCAGAAAGTCGATCTGTCCATGGAATCGTGTTACACATTAACATCGCTTCAATCGGACTATTTTCGATTTTCTCTACGGCTCCGCCTACAAATAAGCCGTGCGTTACGGCGGAATATATCCGCCTTGCGCCCTTCTCTTGGCACGCTTTCGCTGCTGACACTAAGGTTCCGGCGGTGGAACACATATCGTCAGCGAGAAGTACGTCTTTTCCTTCTACATCTCCAATGACAGTTACTACCTCTACATCTTCCGGACTTAGACGGCTTTTATCAAAAACCGCAAATTCCGTACCGAGATCGGCAGCAAAGTCACGAGTAAGTTTAACACTACCGGCATCGGGAGCTACGACTATAGAGTTTGCTAGGTCGAGTCTCCTAAAGGCCTCTACAAGTAAAGGTCGGCCATGTAGGTTGTCCACAGGGACATTAAAAAAACCTTGTATTTGGTCAGCATGCAAGTCAAATGTAAGTAAGCTGGTAATACCAGCGCTTTCAAGCATATTAGCCACCAATTTTGCAGTAATTGGCACTCGTGGCTTGTCCTTACGATCTTGTCGGCTATAGCCAAAGTAAGGAACAATTACATTAACAGTGCGTGCTGACGCTCTTTTTAAAGCGTCGATAAGTATCAACAGTTCCATGAGATAATTATTGGGATCGAGTGCTATCGTTTGCATGACGAAGACGTCTCTACCACGTACATTCTCTTGAACTTGCAGAGAAATTTCTCCATCAGGAAAGCGACGCAATTCTAATTTACCCAGTTTAATTCCTAAACAGTCTGCTACTTCATTAGCAAGACTTGTATGAGAACTCCCTGAAAATAAAATAAAATTGGATTCTCGCTTACTCTGCATATCCCTACCTATCTCATGAAAATTCATTGTCGTTTGAATTGGGGTGGCAGGATTCGAACCTGCGCATGGCGATACCAAAAACCGCTGCCTTACCGCTTGGCTACACCCCATCAGAGTCGCCTTGAAAGTAGATACCATAACTCTTCTATGGAATTTTATGCAAGGGAAATACTAAAAAAATCTTCCTCAACGCCTTTTTACCGACTCTTCCCTAGTCAAGAAGACTGTTTAAAAAAATAATTAACACGCCCCCTCCCCCAACAGAACCAAAAACTCAATTTTTATTTGAAACAGCTGAGACAGAAACTCAGATAAAAATACCAAATAATCAGCACCTAAGATATTATTCTAAAAAGACACTTAACCAATTTAATAAAGGATTAAAGAGTGACCCTGGCCAACTACTTAACATTTATTCGAATCTTCATCAGTCCCATATTTCTTCTTGTATATATCACGCATACCTACTTAGGAATTAGCTCAACTGCCCTCCCTTACATCCTTATCTTTTTAATGGGCGTCTCTGAACTCTCTGACGCTTTCGACGGTTATTTTGCAAGAAGGTACAATGAAGTCACAGATTTAGGTAAAATATTGGATCCTATGGCTGACAGCATCTACCGAATCTCTATTTTCCTCACTTTTACACTTCCTCCAATTCACCTCCCCATCCTTTTGGTTTTCATCTTTATCTATCGCGACTCAGTAATTAGCACTCTTCGAACAATATGTGCCCTACGTGGCTACGCTCTCGCTGCTCGGTTTAGTGGAAAACTTAAAGCTGTCATCCAAGCAATTTCAGCCCTCGCAATACTAATAATGATGATTCCTCACTCATTAGGCTACATGCCAACAGAAACTCTTCAATCTTATAGTAAATGGATCGTAGGTTTCGCTGCGGTATATACAATTTTTTCAGGATTGGACTATATCATTGCAAATCGCGATTATATTCGAAAACTCCTAACAAATGAAAAATTATGACACAAAAAGCTAATTACGACATTTTAGGTATCGGGGCGCCGATAGTTGACCACATTATCAGAGTAAGTGAAGATTTCATCCAACAGCTTGATGGCGGCAAGGGAGGGATGGTAATGATCGACCACGATACTCTTTCGAAGCTCCTCGCAGATCTAGGTGGTGAAGCGTCATTAATTGCAGGAGGAAGCTGTTCGAATACAATCAAAGGCCTTACAAGATTCGGGAATCGATGCGCGTTGTGGGGAAAAGTTGGCAAAGATCCCTCTCGTTTAGTTTTCACTGAATCTCTCAAAGAGCAAGGCGTTACCCCTTTAATGCTCACTTCTGACACACCAACAGGTCATGCTGTTTGCCTCATCACTCCAGATGGTGAACGCACGATGCGCACATACTTTGGAGCGAGCCTCGAAATGACTGATAAGGACCTAGACCCAAGTATATTTAATGACATCAAACATTTACACCTTGAGGGATACAACTTTTTCAAAGAAAATTTAGTAGAAGAATCTATCAAACTTGCTAAGTCTGCCGGTGCAACCATTTCACTAGATCTGGCAAGCTATGAAATAGTTAATATGTTCAAAGACCGCATTATCGACATTCTTAAAAATGGTGTTGACATCGTGATTGCCAATGCGGACGAAGCGTGGTCTCTTACCGGCCTTCCCCCTGAAGCAAGCTGCCACACCTTAAAAGACTTATGTGACACTGCAGTAGTACTTTTTGGTGAGGGAGGCTGTTGGGTCGGTCAAGACAATGAAGTCATCCACGGAGCAGCATTTCCAACTGAACCTGTTGACACAACTGGAGCTGGCGATCTTTTTGCTAGTGGATTTATTCACGGATACCTTCAAAACCTTCCACTACCAGAATGCGCACGACTCGGAAACCTTGCTGGAAGTGCCGTTGTCCAGGTCTTGGGAGCTGAAATCCCCCCTGTTGCTTGGGAGCACATAAGAACAGGTTCACATATTAAAATTGATGCTATTTCGTAACTTAAAGATGCCATAGCAATTGATAAGCAGAAGAAGGCACCCCACTACAGCCATGACAGCTAGAGCGTCTTTTGTCTCAGCAAAAGAAAAAAATATTAGCGCTGTAGTGGCGTAGCCATAAAATAATTTTCGTCCGTATCTAGGCGACAAATACTCTGCGCAATTAACCCCGACAACAAAATACGCATTGATGGTTGAGTACCCCAAAATAAATAGAAAAATGGGCATAAAGTAGTGCATATAAGGAAAATAATGAGATAAGGCCGTCTGAACGAGCATACTTGCTTCCATAGGTCTTTCCCATACACCGGTAACTAAAATCATCAAAATCGAAGTTGTACAAACAACAAAAGTATCTAAAAACATATCGAAGATTACTAAAGAAGCCTGTTTTTCAGGTTCTTCTACACTTGATTGACTATGTATCACAGAACTATATCCAATACCTACATCACCCGTGTAAGCTCCCCGTCTAATACCTTGTGACATAGCCATCATTATCGAACTTCCCAAAAAACCACCTGCTGCTGCGTGCCCTGTAAAGGCGGTGACAAACACTTCTGCCAATAAACTGGGTAAAGCGTAAATATTTGCAAAAATTACCCATCCCCCAACAAAAACATACACTGCAATAAAGATAGGAATAATAGTACTTGAAATTGTACCAACGCGCCTTACTCCACCATAACTTGCAAATATCACCAAAAACAAAAGAATTGCGACGACCAAATATAAATTCACATCAAAATTATCAGTAATACTTTGGGCTACAACACGAAACTGATAAACTTCAACACCATAAATACAGAGTAAAAATGCAAAAGCAGAAGGAAAAAAAGAAGAGGAATACACTCTACGTAGATAATACATTGGACCACCTCGATACCCCCTATCCCCCTGAGATTCACGATAACGAACCCCCAGATAGACTTCAGAGTACTTTAGCATCGTTCCAATAAAAGCGGTCACCCAAACCCAAAACAAAGCCCCAGGACCGCCAATCTGAATAGCCGTACACACACCAACTATGTTACCAATACCAATACATCCACCAACAGAAGCAAAAAATACCTTCAGAGGATGAACTCCTTTGGCGTTGTCTTGAACAGAAATATAAGAAACGAAGCGCTTAACAATAACAGGAAAGTAACGCACTTGAGCAAAACCTGATAGCCACGTCAAATACAAACCCAAAAAGACGATAATAGGGACACCCAAATAATCCCAAAGAAAATTTTCAAGATATTCAACAAGATAAAAAAGGACGCGAAACACTTCAACCATGGACCCACCTTAAAAATAAAGTTACATCAATGGTAATAATTATTTCATTATAAAACCCAAAATTAGGACTAAAAATTATCAATAACAGCAAATAATGGAATACTCTACAGTCTTATATAAGATTTTGCGCGAAAAAAAATCTACAATCAGAAATATCAAGACAAATTATTGATTTCCAAAAACCTATCTTTCCAGTGGTATTGATCCAAAAGGCCTTCTGTATCTCTACCCATAATGAAATAAGATATATAAATAGCTTCAATTGATGCTAGCCCTCTCTCAGGGTCAGGACAATCCTCTTGTTTTCGAGGGTATGCAGTTTTATAATGCGAAGGGATACTGCGCTTAACTAAAACATCCAGTCCCGATGTATTTTCATACATTTTCTGCGCATAACGCCAAGTGCCGTCCAACACAAATAATCCACGATCACAATCTGCTTGACTCAATGCTGGCGCATCCATATCTAGCAAAATAAATCCGTTTAAGTCCGGCAGAAGATCTCTCGGATATGTAAAAAAAAGAAAATCTTCAAGAGACTCTAACCCTCGAAGGCTACACTTCTTAAGATTCTCCTTGCGATGACGCAATACGACTGTAGGAGGAAATGTTTGCATATAACGCTTTGATGTTATAATAAAGTTAATCAAATATCTTGTGCATTGATTCTAGTCTATTCACAAGTAAAAATCAAGAAAATCTTATCAAGGCTGACCACCTATGAAAAAAAACATTTTATACCTAGTATACTTGCTAACATTTATCTGCATATCGCAAGACGTTCGAGCAGCAAGCATCGAATGGACTACAAGCTACGAAGAAGCGCTAGAGCAATCGAAGATGGAATCAAAACCTGTTATTCTTTTTTTCACGGGATCTGATTGGTGTACATGGTGCAAAAAGCTCGAAGAAGAATCATTAGATACCAATGAATTTGCGCAATCTGCTGGAGATAAGTTTATATTTCTGTTACTTGATTACCCGATGCGCTCTCGGCAAACAGCTGGGCTAATCGAGCAAAATAAGCAGCTACAACAAAAGTTTGAAGTTAAAAGTTTTCCTTCATTAATTCTGATGTCTCCAAATGGAAAACAGATCGGGATCACTGGATACCGAAAAGGCGGAGGAAAGCAGTATGCTGAACACCTTATAAAAATGGTCGAAGACTTCACATCCTACAACAATAATGTCGAGAACCTACAAAATGAAGTTCTTTCAGGGACGGCCCTCAAGCATCTCTATCGTAAAGCTAAAGAGTTTGATGATTACGATGACCAAAATAAAATCATTAAGCTTGGCATGAAATCGGATCGTGCCGATTATTTTATGATCGAACGCTACAGGTTTCTTGCTAGAGAAGGACAAATCCATGACACTGAAGCTCTCTCCCTAAGGGAACAACTTCTAGCTAGCGACCCGAATAATCACAAGTTCACACACTACCAAGTTGCTTGTATTGAATTTGATGCTTACATTGACGAAATGGAAAAAGAAAACTACTCAGCGGATATCGCTGTAGCCCCCTTAGTGAACTACATCAGTAAATTCAGCGAGCAAGACCCTGTAAATTTATGGCGTATGCATATAATCATCTCTCAAGTGTACTCTGACAAACAAGTCCCCTCTAAAGCTCTTAAATTTGCTAAATGTGCCCATGAATGCGCCCCTGAAGAATCTAAATCTGAAATTGCTATGGTCATTAGTAACATAGAGCTTCAACTCTAGAGTGAATCGACTCACACTCCATTAAAAATTCACTGTGGTCATCGTTTTTTGGAAAAGGTTCTGATTTAGAGTTAAACACCTTCCAAGTTTGATTCAGAAGCCAATATTCCTTTACCGGTTTGATTTCCATACCATCATCCTGAATTTCCATAATTGAGAGTTTTCCTGTACAAGGACTCACTAAAAAACAAAAATGAATATCGTTGACTCCCCTAAACCAATTGGTGTCAGCAAAATGTACAGCCTTCTCCGCCAATCCTTTCTTTATAGAGTCTGGCAAAAATGCGCAAAATTTTATATCGAACTCCTCGACTGTTTCTTTTTCTGCGATAAAATGACCGTCAACATTTCTCAATAAATCTAGTATATACGTTCTGAATTGCGGATACGACATATTATTTGGAATACTATTAATGCGCTGTAAAAATTCTTTTTTTTTATCTTTAGAAACCAAATTTTCAGATACAAATTGAATAATTTCCTCCTGAAATGCAGGATCTATATCAGCACTAATAATAGCGGTACATGGTTCTGTAATATTTTCGTAAATCCATTTTTTTTTAGTTGCTCCCGAAGTAATATAGCTAAATAGAGAAGGGGCCCCGAGAGTTAAATTAAAAGCATGAGTTGGTGTAAAAACGGGTGTTTTCTGAAGAGGGTTTTTTAAATAGCTTACAATTTCACGGCTAGATAACTCCTTTTCCATGGACAGTATTTTTATGAGAACATCTTCTGCACTTACAGGTGTAAAGTGTCTCATCACAGATTTACTATCATCTTCCATGTATACTTCTCTTACTCTTTCAGTCCTATTTCCACAAATTGTCCTCCATGGAGTGTATCTACATAGTTCCCAATTATTCACTATATCCTGTTCTGACTTATACTTTGGATAATAACTAATCATTGTATCGAAAACATACTGACTGGATAAAATAGCCTCCCCCAACTCTCCAATTACTTTCTTCACAAATTCTGTATTAAAACTGTCTGAAAGGGATCTAATAACCTCATCTTGAGCTTCACTAAAAACGTCTGCTATGAATTCTGCATACAATTTGGGGTTATCGATTCTTTTCCAACATTTTGGAATATTACTTCCTTGTTTGTCATAAAGTACATACCCCCCTTCGGAAGATTGATGCACAGGATCAATCGTATCATTTATTATGTCTGGATCATAATGTAAATGAGAGCGCCTTAAAAAGTGCCTATCAAATATATTTGAAATAGAACCAACAATCTTGACCTGATCATTTGTAATTTCAAATTTTTCAATAATTCTCTGAACAATTGGTGTGCGACTTGCAAACAAAATCGCGGGCATCACCATTCCATCTTTTTTTCCTTCCGCCATTTCAGCAATGGAATTTTCCCAAACACTTAACAGCCCATTCCTTGTCATTGATTCAAGAGCAAAATGTGCTATAGCATACAACCTAACATTAAATATAGGTGAAAGGTTATTCGCCTTTACTTTATTAGCACACAATTCTGACAAAAGGGTTCTAAGGTTGATCGTTCCCGTATTCGAACTATCCATGTTCTCTAACACGAGCTTAATCTGTTTCTCTGGCTCCTTAATATCAATTGCTCTACATGCAGCAATAACCCCGGGACAGTCCCATAAAAACAGCCCCTTTTCTGCACCTCTAAGTAACTGACCCTGAGTATCAATTTTAATATTATACTCCATATTACTATTTCCCATTCGCATCAAAAAAGGAAAGTCTTTGGTGACGTTTTCAATAGTGCGGGTTAACTTTCCCTCATACAGTAAATGATAAAAATCATCTAAGCATTGGTCTATATGTGAAGAGAGTAGAGCTATAGCAAAGTGTGTCGCAAAACACGATCCAATAGGTCCTTGCCTCATTTGTGAAAGACACGCTGTCACAGCTGTTACCTTCGCATCTCGATCTGTAACCTTATCCTCATATTTTTTTTTAACCTGAGCTTTAATGAGTTCTGCCGCTAAAGACTTGCTAGACCTTGGTTTTTTGATCCTGAGAACTTTATCGCGAATATTTGAAGATGACTCAAATAAATCGAGCACCCTTTTTAAGTTCTTCATATGCGTATTATTTTCATCTCTCTTTAAAATCAATTTTGTAATTAGCGGACAAAGAAAATAGTTAATTGTCCCATCCGCCTTTACCAATAATTGCGCTATTTCATAGGGTAAAGCGGTTTGATAGCTTAACACTTCCGACTGAAGACCTGCCTCACTTTGAACCTCCTTTAAATGATTCAATCGATTAATCACGTTTTGAATTTCATGCTCGAACTGACTAGTTACCCATGATATTATTTCAGTATCAGAGTTATTAATGAGCTCGTTTTTAAAAGCATTAGGATCTACATCTAAAAGAAAAAGAATTTTTCCGAAGCATTCCATCGAATACTTTTGATCTTTCCTAGCTAAATTTTCCAACGAAACAATTAATGAATCCGTTCTCTCTTGAAACTCACTACCAAACAAACTGGTTAATTTATGTTTAAGCTCTTCCCCATGAATCAGTACTTCACTAAAGACATTTCTATGCGTTTTTAGAACTATAGGTTCAGGAGACATCTTGTGATTGGTCTTTTTTTTATTTTTTTGTTTCTTAAATTTATGAAAAAACTTCAGTGTCTGAGCGTTAAATTTATACAGGTCAAGTTGCCCTATTGCGTTCTTAGGTAATTCTGGAACGGCATAACGATCCACTAAGTAAGCGACTTCTTCAGCTTCACTACTGATATTCATCAACTTATCTAAACCATCCGAAACATCAAATATTTTAACCTTCTCTCGCTTGCTATTTTCGCAATAGAGCTTCGAAGAAAATGACGGCTTTTCAAAGTTAAAAACAACATCCTGTTGTCCGTACATATTTCCTCCTTGAAATACACACTTCCAGCATAATTTAGCTACTGCTCAGATAGGCCTTCACCAATTGAGTGACTTGTATTAATTAAATGAGATGACTGCAGGGGAACAAAAAAAATTAATAAACTAAATATCAGAACATTACACTCTTTTTGATAAACACTCTACATACTCATTGATAATATTTTTTTTGATAATTTTCAAGTGTGTTTTGACACAACTAATTCCATTTAAATTCTGCATGTAATTAACTATAAATATTTACTATAAAAAGTTATTCTACATTAATTTTAAAGCGACAGAAAACTATACCCAGGTGTATAAGAAAATTAAACAAACCAACATTGTAAAAAAAGCTACCATCCACTGAATATTAATAGATTAAAACTACTATCATCGAGATCAATTTATTAAACACCAAATAAAAAAAAACAAATTGAGGTGACGGGTATGAAAAAGACTTGTAGCGACAATAAAGAAATTAAATTAAAGGAACTAGAAGAAAGTCTTATTGATCTTGAACAGTTAATTTATATCATCTCCCATGACTTTCGCTCTCCTATTGTTAGCCTTAAAGGTTTTACTTCTGAACTAGAGTTTGCCTGTCAAGAAATAGAAGCTTTACTCAAGAATAAAGAAAACTCTATTTCCCCCAGCCTACATAGCTCTATCACTGATATTATCAAAAGCAATATACATCAATGCCTCTCGTTTATTAATAACGCTGCGGAAACAATTCACTCGAAAAATGACAGTCTTTCACAGCTCGTACAAATCAATCGCCAACAACTTTTGTTCTGTACCCTCAACACAGGTAAACTTGTAAGAGAGGTATTACACTCTTTTCAAGAAACCATCAATACGAAAAACATAAACCTGCTCGTATCAGAGTTGCCCGACACTTACGCAGACCGCCATGCGCTATTTAAAATTTTTGAAAACCTTATTGACAACGCTATTAAATTTCTTGACCCCAATCGTCCGGGTAACATCCTCATATCTGGCTTTCAAACAGGCTGTGGTACAATATTTTCTATTGAAGATAATGGAAGAGGACTACAAGCATCAGAAATACCTAATGTTTTCAAGCTATTCTGGAGAGCTAGTAATCAAGATATCAAAGGAAAAGGTACAGGATTACCATATACAAAAGCACTGGTGAAACGTCTTCATGGATCGATTATTTGTAACTCAATATATGGTAGTGGAACAACTTTTACTTTTACATTAAACCAACCCATAGAGGATCAAAATGAATTACGATAGTAAAGTTACAATCTTACTTGCGGAGGATAGTGAGGGTCACAAAATTCTCATTGAAAAAAACCTCAGACGGGCACATTATGAAAACCCGTTTGTACATGTTGACAATGGTCAAGCTGCTTTAGATTATTTGCTCAATGATCACCCACCAGTAATTTTGTTATTAGATTTAAATTTACCGGTTTTAAATGGGTTAGAGGTCCTTAAACGCATTAAGGCTAATGATAAAACAAAAGATATTCCCGTTATCGTTTTTACATCTTCAAGCGACCAAGAAGAAATAAAAAAATGTTACGACAGTGGATGCAACTCGTGCTTAACAAAGCCTGTTGACTACCATGGATTTGCAAGCGTTGTTCGACAGATTGGATGTTTACTCGCTACAATAAATTAAAAAATTAATCGACATCATCCCATCGCGTCACTTTTAAATACTCTTTAGGAACCTCAATCAAAAATCGAGAAGGTGTACTTGCACAAACTTTCCCCATGCGCTTACGCTGCCTTGCCATACTTACTACCAAAAAACGCATAGCTCTAGTTATCGCGACGTACATCAAACGCCGCTCTTCTTCAATCCCTGTTTCCATCATGCTTTTCTCATGGGGTATTATTTGATCTTCCACACCGACTAGAAAACAAACTGGAAATTCAAGGCCTTTTGAGCTATGGAAAGTCAATAAGTTAACTTTATCGACCTCTCCCCCTTCATTATTTTTGCTCTCCCAATCACTTTGTATGGGTGTATCGGTAACAAAATTTTGTATTGTAGCTTCTTTATCTTCCGCTTGCTGTTGCTGCTCGTACTCAGCAATAGCATTCACAAACTCTTGAACATTTTCCCACTTAAAAGCACGCATCTGGGCACTTTTAACTTCTTCATGTATCGCACGTTGATAATTAATTTTTTCTACTAACCATTGCATAGCCTCAGAAAGAGGTACTTCCTCAAACTTCCTTCTGGCACCTTTAATAATTGCAACAAATTCAGCAACACCATTTTGAGCTTTTAAACTTATTGAACCTCCTAAGTCTAAATCATGACCTTCAGGAGAACAAACGGTTTCCAATACACTCCAAAGAGATGTTTGATGCTTTCGATTATACATCGTCAACTTATCTAAAGCACCTTCACCAATACCCCGCCTTGGCTGATTGATCACCCTTAAGATAGCTTCCTGATCTTTATCATTCACTATGATACGTAAATAAGCCATCAAATCTTTAATCTCACGACGTCCATAAAACTCTGTGCCTCCATGGACTTGATATGGCACTCCTTGTACCCAGCGACCATGGTCATCCCAAGTGTGTTTCATCAGTGCAAGCTCAAACTGCCGAGAGAGAGCGTTACTACGATATAAAATGGCAAAATCTTTCCACTTGAGAGCATGCTGTTTTTTCATCTTTGCGATACGACAAATTACAGCTTGCGCTTCTGAAACATCATCTGGGGCATTAAAAACTTCGATCTGACTCCCCTCTCCGTGTTCACTCCAAAGAACTTTATCGTGCCTTTCATTATTATTACAGATAACAGCATTAGCAGCATTGAGGATCACATTTGTTGAACGATAGTTCTGCTCTAACTTAATCGTTATAGCATCAGCAAAATCCAAAATATTTTTAACCTCAGCCCCGCGCCAACCATAAATCGACTGATCATCATCCCCAACAACACACAAATTATTATGCTTACGTGTCAATAGTTCCGCTAAACGATACTGCACTGGATTCGTATCTTGATACTCATCAATCATGACGTATTTATACTGTTCTTGATACTTGTCAAGAACAGCTGGAAACTGTTCAAACAGCTCGACAGTCATCCAAATTAAAGCATCAAAATCAAGAGCATTATAGGCGCGCATACTTTGCATAAGTCTTCGATAAATTTCGCAAGTGAAGTCATCGTGCCACTTCGACCCTGTTTCATTAATCTCTTCAGCTCTAATCCCTTTACTGCGAGCTTGATTTATTGCCGCTAATGTAGGCCCCAAGGAAGGCATTTCCCCTTCAGACTTTAAAATATCGCGAGCTATTAGAGAGACCATGCGTTTTACATCATGTTCATCCCATAACGTAAACGATGTTGTATATCCGAGTTTATCAATATCGTTTCTTAGTACTTTCATACAAAAACTATGAAACGTACAAAGCGTGATTTTCTTTGCCAGCTTCCCATCGATCATTTTAGCGATACGTTGGCGCATTTCTGCAGCTGCTTTATTTGTAAAGGTAAGTCCGAGTATTGAAGAAGGGCTGACCCCCAAGTTTTTGATCAAATGAGCCATTCGAACAGTCAGTACTTTTGTTTTACCGCTGCCAGCTCCAGCGAGAATGAGCACACGCCCATTAGTAGCTAAGACTGCTTTTTCTTGGTTAGGATTGAGACCTTGGACCTCTGGAGGGCGTTGATTTACTGCCATTGCTACCGACTAAAGAGAGAAGTTCTTGTATAACATCATTGGTATTAGCATAACGCCCCGAGGATCGCGGCCTGACATTGAAGTCGAAGCCTGAAAGAAGTTTACCGCGACATTGACGAAATGCTTCCCTAACAACGCGTTTAAAATAATTTCTTACATGAGAGTGACCAAATTTCTTTGTGACGGTTACTCCTAACCTCGAGAAATTTAGAGAATTTTTTTTACAGTCAACAACAATATACTGACCAACACGACGATCGTAACCATAACACATCCATTTGTAATGGTTACGCTTCGTGATTCTAATTTTTTTTGGGAAAGTATTATCCACTAAATCCGCTACAAAAATATAGTTATACTCTTGTTAGGAACTTACGACCTTCACGGCGACGCTTATTGATAATTTTGCGTCCACTAGCTGTTTTCATTCTTGCTCTGAAGCCGTGAGTTCTTGCTCTACGAATTTTACTGGGCTGATATGTACGTTTCACGTTTCAATTCCTTTTGCTTTATTATGATGTATTCAAATTTGATAGAATACAAGAGACACCTTAAAATAGCAAGTACATTTCTCTAAAAAATCTGCTTTATGAACTAAGAGAAAGGTTTTTCCAAAAAAGTGGTTGAAAAGAAATGTGAAAAGCCGTTATATTTAGCGATTAAATTGAACCTTTACTAGGATACATACATGAAAAATAAAGCATCAGTAAAAGCAGACCCTTCTAAAGGCGATAAACTCGTTCGTCGTCGTGGTCGGCTGTACGTCATTAACAAGAAAGATCCAAACCGGAAGCAGCGCCAAAAGGGTCCTGCTCTGAAAAAATAGGGAATTAAATGGCAAAGAAATCTGCAGTAGCAAAACAAAAAAGAAGACAAAAACTTGTTAACCTTAAGTGGAACAAGCGCCAAGAACTAAAGAAAACCATACTTGACATGTCTCTTTCAGAAGAAGAGCGTGAAGACGCAAAAATTAAATTGAACAAAATGCCCAAAAACTCGGCACCAATTCGTCTACGTAATCGTTGCGAATTGACTGGACGTCCACGTGGCTTCCTACGTAAATTTAAAATCTCACGTATCACATTCCGTGAAATGGCCTCTAACGGCGAAATCCCTGGTGTAACAAAGTCCAGTTGGTAAAACTTACAAACACAGAGCTATCTCAATCGATTGCTCTGTGTTTTTTTTTACTCAACGTTTTTTTGATCTAACTTTAATTTGTCGAGTAAACTGTCAACTTTTTCAACGTGCAACCAATCGGCCATCCCCTCGCGCCACACATAAGTTTTTTCTTTAACGACTCCATCTGCCCAAGCAAGAAGAAGATCCTCATAGTCAACAGGCCCCTTCTGTATGTCGTCTACACCTAGATAAAACCACTCCGCCTCTTCTAACTCTGAATACTTATTTTCAATCTCAGACACAGGTTCCGCTTGTTCTTGTTTATTTTCTTCCTCATCTACAGCTGGCATTATGAACAATGCTGCAAGTGCAAAAATTCCACCGAGCATACCTAACCCAAACCAAATTACAGGATCTCTTCCACGTTGAATCGCAAACCTCGATGTCACATACCCAAGTGTCAACCACACAAGAACTGATAATAAAACCGCCATTGTTTTTCCTTTATTTTCCGTTTTGACAATTCTTAAAAGCAAACTTTAACGCATTTCAAAGAAAGATACAAAACAATTCTGGATAGGGTCGCTCCTCCTCATAACCCGGTTTGCGTCCAAATCGAGTAGCAAGGCTTTACCAACCTTAATAAACTACTCTTCCAAAAAAAATATAAAAATTTAATGTAGCTTAAAAGTAAGGTAGGTATCTTCCACATCTTTTAAAGAGGATATGCTCGCTTTTAAATCCTTAACTAACCCCGTAGAAATATCAAAAACCCAAGCATGCACACTCAATTTTTTGCCCTTAACCCAAGCGTTTTGCACAATTGTCGTATGGCAAACATTCATTACCTGATACAAAACATTTAATTCGACAAGACGCTTAAACCTCTGTTTTTTATCTGCAATTGCATTTAACTCTTCTTTTTCTCTAGCTATAACATCTCTGATATTACGAAGCCAATTATCAACAAGCCCAAACTGTGCATTTTCCATCGAAGCAGCAACTCCACCACACTCATAGTGCCCACAAACGAACACATGTTCAACACCCAAATGGTTGACAGCGAACTCTAAAACAGAAAGGCAGTTCACATCAGTATGCGGAAAGACATTAGCCACATTACGATGAACAAACAATTCCCCTGGCTGCAAACCTAATATCTCTTCGGCCGGAACCCTACTATCAGAACACCCTATCCACAAATATTTTGGCGCCTGTCCCTCTGAAAGACTATGAAAGATCTGGGGATCATTAGCTTTTTTTTCTTCAGCCCACCGCTGATTTTTTTGCAGAAGGGACTCTACCCCATCGTTTCTCAATTGATTTTCTTGCATATTACCATCCACTATTGCCAATACAAGCTCAGCTTATTCATTTTTTTCTTCCCCTTGGGAAAGTCTACCACCATAGTTACAAATTTATCAATAGCAGCATCAACAAGCTCAAGATATTGAGCGATCTCAACATATTAAACGTTTTTTATTACACACCCCTTATATACTGAAATAAATTGGAAATTACGCTTGATAACCATTCTTTTTGCCTCTGACTTTGTGTTCGATCTTGATAATTTGTCTAGTTACCTTCGATCTCCGCACTTCGTCAGAAGCAAAAATTTCTGACTATCAAACGTAATTCCCAATTTAATTCAGTATAAGAGCAAAGAAAATACAATATAAAAATATTCTAGTCATAAACTTTTTTGCTCACAACAGCAATTTCAAGCGTTAACTCTCTAGTAAAAAAACCTGTAACCCAATAAAATGAGATCCAAAGGACAAAACAATAATTTGAGGAGTCTCTTCAATGAGAAATACCAAAGTAAAAATCGAAACAAAAGAAATTGAGTTACCTGAAACTACTTTTATTAGAGATATAGAAAACAGAGTCTTTCAAGGTATAGTTCTCCAGTGCCTCGCCAAAATAAAAGGAATAACCCTCGTTGAAGGGAACTTCATAGACACTATTTTCAATAGAGGTTCTCCAGAAGGCATTAAAGGGATACAAGCTGAACAAGACAGTAAAAACCAAACAATTACAATTCGTATCGAAGTTAATATCTGCTACGGTAAATCCATCCCTGAAAAAGCTGATGAGATCCAAAATAAGGTAGCAGAAGACATAACCAGGCTCACTGGACTACACGTCTCTTGCGTACATGTCGTCTTTAAAAATGTTGTCACCCCCGAGCAAACTGAAAAGTTCTCTGAAGCCCTTGAAAAAGCATCAAAAGCGCCAATTTTTACCGAATCACCAATAGAAGAAGAATACTCTGAGGAATTCTAATTTCGCATGAATAATATTTTTTATTACATTATCAACTTCATCGTTGCTCTATTATTTATATTGGTCGGAGCTGTTTGCATAACACTCCCCTGGAGTCCCGATGTGCGTTTAGCTATCTCACTCCTAATCAATGAAAGTACGATGATGCTATTCCTCTTCGGATTAGGCCTCATGATCATCGGCCTTGCTGTTATCACCTACGTTATAATGAGTAGCAAAAGGCGCACATACTTCGTAAGAAAAGGCCGCTGCTCAATAGGAGTCAACGATAAAGTCTTAGACCAATACGTTCACGCCTACATCAACGATTTATTTCCAGACCAGGAAGCCTCACATCACTTGATCCTAAAAAAAGACAAAATAATTCTCACTCTCGACGTTCCTTTCATGCCCAAACCTGAACAAGAACCTCTCACAGAACAAATATTCGAAGACATTACGGCTATCTTAATTGAAAAAATCGGTTATAACGAGGACCTACATCTCACCGTAGGATTTCAACCTCCTACAATGGAGCTTGAAGCTTGATCAACGAATTCCTCAATGACCACTTCGAGCTCGAAAAGAAAAACACTTCAGCAAAATCCGAATTGATCGCTGCACTTTCAACTTTTGCAACGATGTCTTATATTATTATCGTCAATCCGAAAATTCTCAGTAGTGCCGGAATGGACTTTCCAGCTGTCATGACTGCAACAATCCTCGTCACTGCCTTTGCTACGATGTTAATGGGTGTTCTTGGAAAATACCCCTTTGTTCTTGGCCCAAGTATGGGTCTCAATGGATACTTTGCTTACAGCCTAGTTCTTGGTGACGGCTACTCCTGGGAAATGGCTTTAGCCGGTGCTTTTATTGCAAGTATCGTCCTGATGCTTCTCAACATGTTGGGAGTTAGACAGTTAATCATGGACAAACTTCCTCATGGTGTACGGTTTGGAACAATAGGTGGTATTGGGATTCTCCTAGCATTCATAGGGTTAAAAGGAGTCAACATTATTGTCGACGACAGTCAAACCCTCCTTAAAATTGGAGAGATCTCTTCTGCAGAATCGTTGTTGACCTTTTTTGGAGTGTTTTTGATCTCTGTATTAATCCGCTTCAAATTTAAACCCGCAATCATTTTTACAATTATCTTACTTTGGAGTCTTGGACTAGCCCTTGGCCTAACAAGTTGGCACGGTGTACTTTCACTGCCCCCTAGTCTATCCCCCACTTTTTTAAAGCTCGATTTTTCAAATACAATAAGCGGATCGATGCTTTCTATTGTAATAACTTTTGTCTTTGTCATGATTTTTGATGCCGCAGGTACATTGTTAGCGTTATGTGACCAAGTTGACCATATCGATATCAAAAAGCGAATCCCCCGACTAAAAAAACTTCTCTTTTGCGACGCTGCAGGAACAGCAATTGGAGCTCTTCTTGGATGTACTCCACTCGCTAACTATTTAGAGTCTGGAGCTGGAATTTCAGCTGGTGGAAAAACTGGTCTGACAGCTATCTTTGTCTCTCTATTCTTCCTTCTTTGCCTTTTTTTTAGTCCACTTGCATCTTCTATCCCTATGTTTGCTGTTTCTCCAGCTCTAATCGTGATAGGAGCAACCATGGCAAAAACTTTTACTAAGGTTTCCTTCAAGGACACTTATGAATATATCCCTGCTTTTTTAACGATGGTAACAATACCGCTCACGTTCAATATTCCCGATGGCATTGGACTAGGCCTAACGGCAGCAGTGATTTTAAAAGCTTTATCTAGTGGCGTCAAAGCCATTCATTGGATCATCTGGTTAATTGTAACCCTATTTATTTTTAAATTCTTTTTATCTATGGGCTATCACCGCCTCTGAAAATCGGTTTAAATCGTGAAAGATCATAAAAGTTATAGAAATCGCAATTAATAAAAATATCAATTAATACTAATTGAAAATTTAATGGAAAATTTGATCATCATCAACTGTTTCTCTAAGAAAGCATCTTTATACAATCTTTACAATTGACGACTATAACGTCATCCTAAGAAAACCTCACTTGAATAGATATGAATAAGTATATTGGTCTTAAAACAGGATTTCCTAAAGTTTTTGAAGTGAATAGATTTTTTATTCATATTTCGAAAAAAATTTATTCTCGCTCTTAGCACGTAGAAGAAACAAGTACTTATTCAATATAAGAGAAAAAACTAACATTTTAATTCATTTAAGTGGATAACCATAAATCATGAATAAGCATGTTCACAGTTAAACTAAAGCGAGATTGAAATGCTAAAAGTACCAGTACAATTAGGAAAAAGAACATTTGGTCCAAAGGGAATTGAACCCTTCAGAAAAAAACAAAAAAAGTCTGACCTATCAGACCAGCAAATCCGTGTATTTGCGAAAAAGTATCTTGTCTCCTCAGAACGCTTACAACAAAAGCAATCAGATGGTAGTCTCAGCTCTTATCTTGAAAAAAAAGCTAGAAAGTATAATAAACACACTCTCAAACAAGCGCAAAAAGATTATGCTATCATTCTAAAAACCTACAACAGTAACGATGAAGATATCATACTTAAGAAAAATGATATTTCCCTCTCAAAAGATCTCATGATGAAACTTATCCGCAAAAGCAACCTGCTTTTATGTCAGCACAAAATTGGAGATAACGACGTCACATTCAACGTTAAATGGAATTCTAAAAATTTATACTTTATTGCAAAACGAGCAAATGAAGTACTCTCCATAATAAACTGGAGTGGCTCCACCCAAATCACAAAAAACAACCCCAAGTTTTTGGGGCGTGGAGGCTGCGGGACTATCCAAAAAATTGTTAATATTGCAACAGGTACAGTTGGTGCCCTAAAAACTGCTAACGAACCCAAATACAATACAAATATTTTAGAGGAAGTAGATATACTTAAAGCAATTCACAATCCTACTATAAACCAAAGCGTTCAGCTACCAGCCACTCATACCCTTCAACTCAAAGGTCGCAAAGGAGCGAAACTTGCGGGGTTTACACAGCCCTACTATAATTCAGGAGACCTTGTTGATTGCAGAACACTAAAGGTTTACTTTAGGACATATAATACAAATGAAAAGCTGAAAGTTTTACAACAATTATTTTTAGGCCTGAAATCAATACACGACAAAGGGGTCATTCATGGAGATATAAAACCCGACAACTGCTTTGTTAACATAAACGAGAGTAAAAAAATAAATCTATATATCGCCGACCTTGGAGGAGCCAAACAAAGCAACGGAAAATTAGATATCGAATTCAATAGCTGTTTAGGAACAATGGTAACTTTAGGATACTTCACCAAGTCAGACTATTTAGCACTCGCTGAATGCAGCCAATCAGATGATACCGAATCATGGCTGACGATTAATAGGTCAAGAGACCTTTTTGCAACAGCAATGACAATATGGATTTCATTAACAGAAAATAGACCATACGATGATGACAACTCTAACCTTTGTTTTCCTGATACCACAAAAGGTACCTTTGATGATGATCTCGTAGAGCAACTCATCGGCCCAATTGCCACTGATGCATTAATCTGCGCTTTATCTGAAGCTCACAGCGACAGACCTACTATCGATGAAATGATCGAAGCCTTTTCTTCCTAGTACTGCTACCACAAAACCTCCGAGCTATAACACTACCCCCTTATAAACGATCGAATTGCTCGGATCTATAGTCACCAGTTGACTCTCATTTAACGTATTTAGAGCATTCGTTGCACGAACGATAACAGGCTTATTCAACACTAGACTTTGCTGCATTAGAAATGTTTCCGACTCAAGATCATCAACATGGTTTTGAAGAACAACTCCAGCTGCCTCTTTAATCAATGGTAGGTATGACTCATCGCACTTTGCAAGAACAATTATTTTATTTTTGACCTGATAAGGAGACTTCCCTTCTAAGGCATGAACGACAGTAACCTTACCATGAACGCGTGGACCCAAACCACTTTCCCCCCTAACAAGAACATGACCAATACTTTCAACAATCATCATATTTGTTGTTCCTGAGACCCCAAAAGGCGACCCTGCAGTAATAATCACTAAGTCACCATACCTCACTAAACCGTGTTCCACTGCATAAGAACTTAATTTGTCAAAAGCCTCTTGAGAACTATGACACTCCTCTTCCTCAAATATAGGAATTACCCCCCAATTCAAAGCCATTTGATGATACCTTTTCTTATCTGAAGTCATCGCTAAGATAGGAATTTTTGGACGTAACCTAGCAAGTAAACGAGCAGTTTTTCCACTAGAAGTAAAAGCAAAAATAGCTTTAGCATCTGAATTATAAGCCGTCTTTACTGTTGCTAACGTAACTGATGTTGGCACGTCATGATAGGCAAGTGGAGTATACGAATTGAAAAAATTATGGTAATCAAAGTCCACCTCTGCTTCTAAGGCTATATTCTTCATCATTTTTACGGTCTCTATAGGATACTTTCCAATTGCAGTTTCCCCTGATAGCATTACTGCTGATGTACTGTCATAAATGGCATTTGCTACATCAGAAGCTTCTGCTCGCGTTGGCCTTGGGTTTGTGATCATGGACTCTAACATCTGCGTAGCAGTCACTGCGGGCTTACCCGCAAGATAACACTTTCGTATCATCATTTTCTGTAATTTCGGAACTTGAGTAAGAGGCACTTCCACACCTAAGTCTCCTCTTGCGACCATAATACCATCTGCAATTTGTACGATGCTATCAAAGTTATCGACTCCCTCATGGTTCTCTATTTTCGCAATCACGAGCGTTTCGGGTTTTTTCAATTCTGCTAACAAATTTTTTATCGCTAAAACGTCATCTGCTGATCGTACAAATGATGCTGCTACCATCTCCAAGTCATGTTTACAACCAAAGGCTAAGTCCGCAATATCTTTATCTGTCATGGAAGGCAAGTCAAGGTTAGCATATGGAAAGTTCACTCCTTTGCCTGATTTAATCTCCCCACTATTTTCAATTTGAACTTCTATGCCATCCTCAAATTTTTCAACTACATGAGAGCAAACATAGCCGTCATCAAATAGTACCTTTGCCCCTATCTCTAAATGAAGCAGCACTTTACCAGGATTGATCGACACCTTGTATTCATCACCAACAACTTTATCACTGGAAAGCTTCCAAGTTTGCCCAGCCACGAGACTAACACTTCCTCCAGCTATTTCTCCAAGGCGTACTTCTGGACCTTTAGTATCTAACATGATGGCTACAGGAACCCCGGCATCTTCTCTCGCTTTCTTTATGTCGCGGATTACAGCTTCGTGCTGCTCGTAAGTACCATGGCTAAAATTTATTCTAGCAACATTCATTCCTGCATCGATAAGCTGCCGAAGCATCTCGTATGAACTGACTGAAGGGCCTATTGTACAAATAATTTTCGTTCTTACAGACATCTGATCACCTAGTATATACACGTAGTTCTCAGAGTATCAGAATAACTATTTAATCCCAAATCGACTGAATTAGAAAAGCAGAACTGACGCATCAAAACAACCCCAATAGGTACTTTCTCCGAAAATCAGGTGAATAACCTGCTTTTTTGAGCTTTGATATGAGAGTTTTTTTTGGGATCAATTTGCTTCAATAATGATAAATCTAATTTCCGCAAGACTGATAGATTCGCTGTTGTCCTTCTGTCGTGAACCAGGCAGGAATATTCCTTAAAGTTTATATCGCTAGCGCACAAAAATTTAAAAGGAAAACAAAATAACTTTAAAACAAAAAAAACATCAATCAGAACACAAATTAATTAAAAAACATCAAATATACTTTTTTAGTGACAGACTTGAAAAAGATAACTTCACCAGGTATAAGTAGTTATATACTGGCGCTGATATAGCTCCAACATTCTAATTATCCATTACTTAACTCGGAGGGTTAGTGTTTTACATCTTAATCATAGCATTTTTTACAGCTCTTGGAGCGCCCACATTATCTTACTCTGAGATTGAGAAGGTTGTTATTAAATGGAAGCCAGGTTTCTGCAGTGAAGCCTGCCTAGTCGATTTAGAGAGACGTTTAAATACCATTTCCGATATCGCCGAAATCAAATTCCAAGGAGCACAAAACCAAGTGACAATAAGGTGGAAACCAAATAAACGCTTCAACTACAACACGATAGACAGGACTATGCGCTATGTTGGTGTCAATATACATGAAATTTTTGTGACAATACGAGGTACAATCACGCATACCAGCAAAGAGGTGATGATTCAGTCCATCGGAGACGACACAACCTTTACTATTTTAAGCCCTATCACAATCAAACCCGGAGATGCTGCTGTAGAAAAAAATATACAGTCTCATAAACTTAAACTAGACACACGTAACCAGTTAGCTGAGGCCGAGGAGGCAAACAAAATAGTTAAGATAGAAGGCCCGTTATTTGAACCCGAAAGATCCCCCCCTCTTTACATGATTGCTGAACGAGTTACCATACCGCCTTCATGGAAAAAAAGTAGAGGCCGATAACAAATTCAAAAAAGGAATATATTGTGATTATTACATCTCATAAAATGTCGATTCATCAGTCTCATGGGTCATCCCACTATGTGGCATCTCATCAGGAACCTTCAATTTCATGCTCCTCCAATTTGAACACAAGGAATGTATCATACAGACGAAACAGTAAAACCTACCACTCCATCAAAGATTTTTTTAAATCATTAGCTAAAAAAAAAGCATCCCCCAAAAAAATTGCCGAAGCGATTAACTTTATATTTAATGGAGAAAACTTTCATGTAGTAGAGAGCCCAAAAAAATTTGAAGAATCCCGAAATTGCTACTGCAAACAATTTATTGAAGCGCCCTGGGAGTGTCCCGAGATTTCTTTTATGGATTATGATGTTTCTAAAATAACGAAACCTCAAATAGTCAAAAAACAAATTATTTTTTATGTTGAATCAAACTACATACCTTTTAAGATCACAAGTCCATGGCCTATTAACACAAATAAGCCACATATAAAACAGGAAATGCTTTCATCTATTAAATAGAGCTAAATTCTCAGCAGTTCCTGCTACTATTTTTTACAAATG
>JAYZJO010000071.1:0-17285 GCA_036164375.1 Chlamydiota bacterium
CACAAAAAAATAGATATAATATTACTAAAACAAGAGAAATATAAATATAATATGATATAATTAACATAGAGAGGAAAAAGAAATAAAAAGAGAGTTATTATGTCTATTGAAGGTTCTTGGAGATTCCACCAAGCGCAAAGTCGAATTTCCGAAAGTAACTCACCCAAAATCGACCCTAAAAGTAAATCGAAATTAACCATCGATCACCCCGTCACCAACAAAACAGTTATCGCCGCCCAAAAAAAAATATTTAAATCGGAATCTAAAGAGTTTATACAGTTGGATCATGGCGCTGCCAAGATAGTTCTTAAAGACAAAGATGTAGAAAATCCTAAATTTGTGTACTATATCCCTGTGGATAACCTCCTTAATTTCAAAGAAAAAGAACTCAGATCTGAAGTGACAACGATGAATGACATTCTCAATAAATTTAAGAATGCCAACGGTGGTTCTCACCCACAATACCTCTTTGTTGAAGTTGATGTGATAGAAGGTGCCGAAAAGATTGAATCTAAATACACTTTAAAAGTAAAGGCCGCGCAAAGTAACTTTGAGAAAAGAATTCAGTCTAATATAGATCCTGAAAATAGAGGTAAACTTTTAGGGAATTTTATCAAAGGTTTAGAGGAATTACACAGCACTGGTTATGCCTATGGCGACATAAAACCAGAGAACTGTTTGACGTTTGAAAAAAAAGTGATCGATGAGGAAACGGGCTCAGAAACTACGGAGCTTTCATTAAAATGGGGAGATTTTGGGAAAGCAAGATCAATGAATCCTGGGGATGCACCCATTTACGAAGGAAATCCCAGATTCGGCCCTCCCGAAGGTTTTTTAACTAAAAAAGGTGATATTTTTGGTGCTGGAATGGTCTTGTTAAGAGCTCTTGAACAAGAGTTTTTAACTGCAGACAAACCTAGTTTACTTCTAGTAAAAGAACCACAATTTAAACACGAGAAAACCTTTGTGGGCATTGAAAAATTTCTAGTAGACAACAAAAATTTTCACGCTTGCCCAAGTGGAGGACTTGCAAGCTTACATCATAGATTTCGTACGATTGTCTCAAGTGACCAAAGAAAAAGAGAACAAGCTATTTCTATCAAAAAATACATCTCAGCTCTTTCAGATCATCTAAAAACAAAATACGATAACACACAAGTCGACCAAATAACTAACTTGATCGAGGATATGATGAATATAGATCCGACCAAAAGGCCAACAGCAAAACAAGCAACAGAACGTTTTCAAAGCATAGGCATCCTTCGGCAAAAGTAAGGTCTGATAAAAAAGCACCGCTAACTTTGTTTTCAGATTAGGGCCAAAGGCCCGAAATAGAGATAGCCTAGTCCGTAAGGGCTAGGTATAAAAATCCGTTCACACCATTTTCACACCAGGGCCAAAGGCCCGAAATAGAGATAGCCTAGTCCGTGAGGGCTAGGTAGTCCGTAAGGGCTAGGTAAAAAATCCGTTCACACCATTTTCACCCCAGGGCCAAAGGCCCGAAATAAAGATAGCCTAGTCCGTAAGGGCTAGGTCAAGCCATAACAAACGTTGGAGCCCTGAAGGGGCGAAAGAAAAATTGTTGAATTTTCACAATAATTTTACAATCAGTCCCAAACATAACGTTCATCAAACTTGATTTTTAGTTTAGTGTAAATCGATTTTACCTCGTCTTCAAAACCTGTTTTTTTATGGTGTTCTTTTTGACGTTTCACATACTTCCTTACCGCATCGATTTGTTGCTTTCCTACACTAAAATACCCATATCCGCGCTGCCATGAAAAGTTTTTGTATCCTTTAGAATGCCCACTGACCCATTTAGATGAATTAGCTTTGATTTTTCCAATTAGTTCTGACACGCTAATTGTTCGGTGCTGTTCTAGTAAAATATGAATATGATCAGGCATCCCGTTAATCTCATATACATGACAGTTATATGTGCGGCAAATGCCACATATATATGAATATAGGTCTTGCTCTATTTCCGGACTGATTATAGGTAACCTATCTTTTGTGCTAAAGATAATGTGTATATTGGAGTAACCTAAGCTTTGAGGCATAATTAAACCTTAAAAAATATTTTTTATAATTATTTTCAAATTGAAACGAAATGTCAACAATTTTTCTTTCGCCCCTTCAGGGCTCCAACGTTTGTTATGGATCTTGACCTAGCCCTTACGGACTAGGCTATCTTTATTTCGGGCCTTTGGCCCTGAGGTGAAAACGGTACAAACGTCTGACCTAGCCCTTACGGACTAGGCTATCTTTATTTCGGGCCTTTGGCCCTGAGGTGAAAATGGTACAAACGTCTGACCTAGCCCTTACGGACTAGGCTATCTTTATTTCGGGCCTTTGGCCCTGGGGTGAAAATGGTACAAACGTCTGACCTAGCCCTCACAGACTAGGCTATCTCTATTTCGGGCCTTTGGCCCTGGGGTGAAAATGATACAAAACGTCAAATGTAAAAAATTCTAATATTTCTTGTTAAATATTTATACACCCATTAACATTCCTCGTTTAACCGTAAAATTTAAAAATTGACTATCAACACCTTACCTATCTATTCGAAGAGAAGCTCATGAGTATTTCTAACGTTCAACCTCCACAATCCAATGATTTCCCCTTAAACCAATCAGAAAAACGACTACCTGAATCATGCATTAACGTGAGTCGTATTGCCTTACTAATTTTTTCAGGGGGAATTGGGGCTGCGATATCATACCCCGGAACCTTTCCCGAGTGGGATGAACCCATCTACATTTTCACCAATTTAGGAGTAATCTGCGCATATGGAACACTTGGAACTTGGGGAAGTTGGATGTTTTTTAACAGAATTTTAGATGAAATTAATACTAAAAGTGCTAATTTTTCTAAAAAAAGAGCTTTTTTAAAGGCTGTTCGAGCCACAATTTCTGTCGGTGGTGGAGCTCTGGCACAAATTCCAATCGCAGACCTTTCCCTGCAGTTTAATGGATTAGCATGGGCAGTGTTCGTTGAACTTGGAGGGCTATGGGTGCCTGCATACTCATTGAACTGTTTGATAGAAGAAGGACTACACTACCTAGCTCAAGCACCTGCACTATCAACTAGTTCTGAAAAGCGCTTGAAGCTGAAAATTGCTCAAAAACTAAAATCTGTTTTTAGCAACATCATTCTCAACTCACATTTGATGACACGTTCAGATAATCTAAAACTTCATCAATATCTAATACAAAACCGATTAATCTTAAGAAATACTGAGAGTACAGGAGCTTTTTTTACAAGTATTCAAGAAATATCGAACACAATCTTTTCGGCACCTCCCCAACGCTCTAAATGGAATAGTATCCCAAGAAGAGCATTTCAAATTATAGGTCTTGGTGGGGCTCTGACAGCGATAACTGAGCAGGGGTATCTCGCTGGTGATTTGTGGAATAGAATATTTGACTCAAGCCCCCCCGTTATAATTCTAAGTACTGCTTGTGCTATTCCTCTGTCATATTACTTTGTTAAAGGTTGCTGGGAAGGTGTAGGTGATCTATACGACCTTGTTTTTGATCTTTGTGGATCCCAAAAAGAAAAAAATTACCACGAAGCCTATCATTTATTTGCTACGAAAGGAGTAGCGGTGCTTTCTTTATTAATGGGATTATGGCCACAAGTTCAAACAGCGTATTTTTCTGCTGAGTATGTTGACCCAGATACCCCAATGGGTATTACGTATATCATAGGCAATATACTTGCAACAACGATGCTTATCTACATCTCAATGAAAGAATTGGTGCAAAGTTTTATGGTTATGGGAATTAATCATGGACTAGGGGGTGAATTCAGAAAGAAAATGTACGAATTAGAAACTGAACTCGGAAAAGCAATCACTGAAATAGAAGATACCCCTCTTCAAGCTCTTTATGAAATAGTCAATATGATTCCTGATGAAAACGTGAAACAGTCGATACTTAAAGATATTGATATTGATAAGATCGAAGAATTATTAAAGCTAGCGCCACGAAAAGCGCAGTATCAAACAATCAACGAGTAGGTTTGCATCCACCACATTTACGTAAGCCTCTGAACCAGAAACAATCATTATTTCAGGGTCAGAGGCCTATCAAGCAGGTAGCATAGTCCACACTTTCGAGCACAAAAAACTATTCAGTCACCTTCTTTAACAGACCATATCGACTAAGGGTCTCGGTGATTCCTGTCAACATAATCCCATCTTTATTAAGTTCGGGGAGTCTATTTTTTAAAATCTCACAAAAAATTTCAATTGCCTTGGAATCATTAAACGACTTTTCAAGAATCTTTTCCTCAGAAATTTCAGGCAGACTCCTCTTATACCTAATAAAAGCCCGACTTAAAACCTCTTCTATTTCAGCCCAAAATAAAAAATTGTCAAGTGAAAGCCCCTCTCCAAAAAGATCGAGACAACTTTTTAGTGATTCTACTTCATAATCTCCATCAATGACACTTTCATACAAAAATTGAATAATCTGCTTATCATTATCAGAAGTTTCAGAGTCTTTATTTGAAATAAGCTCTTGAGCAAGATTAATGAAGTGACGTTTGTGAGTTTCTGGTATTTCCGCTTGTCGATACGCATGAAAGAAGTCGTGATAAGAAAAATCTTCTCCCGGAGCAGGAAACCCATCTGCCTTTTCGGGCATTTCAACAATTCCAGGGACTTCAGCAACCCCCATATCTCTTACATTTTCTCCCAAACCATTTTCGATGTCTTTTTCTGAAGATAATCCAAGAACTGGGTTAATCTGAATATTTTTACCTGCAACTGCTAAATATGCCTGTAGTATTCCAGTAGAAGCTATCATTCGTTTTCCTCCAGCTCTACAAAACAAATTGAAAAACTCCCTTTGATTGATAAGCTGACTGACTGTACCACGATAGGAGTATCTAAAGTCATTGTTATCGATAGTAATTTCATTTGGCTCAAGATCTTTCATCAGAACAATATTTCGCTCACTAAGAGGAAGTTTTCCCAACTCCAACCTAAATTGTTCGCATTGCGCTTCACTGAGCTGATATGGCTGACTATCAGAGACGACCAACTTCTCAACATAGTCGCCCCATTCGTAACAAACCCTCACTTGTGTTTTTACAAAAGTTTGTTTAATGAGATTATAGATTTCTTGATTTAGTACGCCTTTTCTATCTACAACAGCTGTAACCGTAAACTCTTCCTCACCTCTTCTTTTATAAGCACTCCACAAACGCTGAAAGGTGGCAAACTGTAGGCGATTAATTTTCCCCGCAAATAATGCAGCTGAATTATAGATGGGAAACTCGTCTAATACACACTTAGTACGATCACAAAGAATGGACACGTCAAGTTTTCCTAATTTTACTTCATTAGCAAACTCTTCTACCAATGTATCATTAACTTGATGAATACGTTCGACTAAATTTGCCCTAACGAGTGGGGTAAGCCTTTCGACAGTGTTTTCAAAATCTGGGGCGCCCCAGTGATGATTTTGGCAGCCACTACCTATGTCTTTTCCTGTAACAGTACTTAAATTACAGCTTTTAATCTGTGAAAAAAACATAACAAATCTCCAATTACAATTCTAAACTGCAAGATAGAGTACCTTAATCATGTTAATATATCAATGCTCCAGCCTTCTATGCAGGGCACATAACTATCACCAATGTTATTGCAGTTTAACTTAAGGACTCGTGTATTATTTTTTCTTAACACTTATGTTATTGCCCCGTAAAATAGACGCTCTTAACTTTGGGAGTTTAGCAATTTCTTCAGCCCCCGCATCGCCTATGTTACAGTAGCGTAAATCAAGCACTCTTATCTCCGAGAGTTTAGCGATTTCTTGAGCTCCCGCATAGCCAATGTTAATCCAAGCTAAACTAAGTTCTCTTAACTGCGTGAGTTTAGCGATTTCTTTAACTCCTTCAAAGCTAATCTTATTCTCCCGTAAAACAAGTTCTCTTAACTGCGTGAGCTTAATGATTGCTTGAGCTCCCACATCGCCAATGTTATTCGAACCCAAATCAAGCACTATTAACTGCGTGAGTTTAGCGATGGCTTGAGCTCCCACATCGCCAATGTTACTCCAAGCTAAATTAAGTTCTCTTAACTCCGTGAGTTCAGCGATGGCTTGAGCTCCCTCATCGCCAATGCTACTGCGGATTAAATTAAGCTTTCTTAACTTTGAGAGTTTATCGATTGCTTGAGCTCCCACATGGCCAATGCTACTGAGGCTTAAATTAAGCACTATTAACTGCGTGAGTTTAGCGATGGCTTGAGCTCCCACATCGCCAATGCTCCTACCGCTTAAAGTAAGCTCTCTTAACTGCCTGAGTTCAGCGATTTTTTGAACTCCCGAATCACTAATGCTATTGCCACTTAAATCAAGCACTATTAACTGCGTGAGTTCGGCGATTTTTTGAACTCCCGCATCTCCAATGCAACAGTCGCTTAAATCAAGCACTCTTAACTGCGTGAGCTTAGTGATTGCTTGAGCTCCCACATCGCCAATGCTTCTGCCGCTTAAAATAAGCTCTCTTAACTTCGAGAGTTCAGCAATTTTTTGAACTCCCGCATCGCCAATCCAACTGCCGCTTAAAGTAAGCTTTCTTAACTCTGAGAGTTTAGCGACTTTCCCCAAGAGTTTAGCGATTTCTTCAGCTTCCGCATTGCCAATATTATTATTGTAGCTTAAATCAAGCTCTCTTAACTTTGGGAGTTTAGCAATTTCTTTAGCCCCCGCATAGCCAATATTATTTCTGCTTAAATCAAGCACTCTTAAGTGCGTGAGTTTAGCGATTTCTTTAGCTCCCGCATCGCCAATCTTATTTCTGCTTAAGTCAAGCACTTTTAACTGAGTAAGTTTAGCGATTTCTTTACTTTCGGTATCACTGATATAACAAAATCTTATCATTATCCGAGGAAGATTTACTTTATTTTCTCTTATTTTTTTGACTACATCTACTATGTCTATGCAATTGTAATCACTCAAATTAATCGCATGAAACTGAGGTACCCACTTGATCACATATTCACTTGGTTTATAGCTAATTGGTAAAATTGCTTTTAACGGCAAGAGAGTTTTACTTAGGATCCAAGGGGTGTAATAAAATAATATTTCCTTAAACTTTTTACTAGTTAGACGAATGTTATTTATTTCCTCACAAAATTTTGAATATAAACATTTATCCCAGTCCTCAAAATTATAGTTAGCAATAATTAATTTAAGGCATTTTTTAACAATTTTGAATAAAATTTCATTGGGGAGTTCTGAAGCTCCCATTTGAACAGAAGGCTCTAAACAATTAGTAGAAGAGCTTTGCTCTCTCTGAAGTTCATAAGTTGTTGTCTCAGCAAATAATGGACGAGATACGTTATTTAGCGGCATTATTGAATCCTTTGGGATATAGCTTTAAAAATATAGTTCTCTGTTAGTCAGCAATTCACACTTCAGAATACCCTCTAGGGACATCGACTTGAGCATTCGTAGTTTTTGTAGATGATTTTGACCCAATTTTGCTTTCTTTCTGAGTATTGTTGGCTAATTTCTATAATAGTCACAGAGGACATTCTCAGTGTGATTTCCAGTGGAAACTAATGGCTGCTAATTTACATAAGCCTCATATAGAATACAAGCCACATGTCATTTATCAAATAACATTCAATCATTCTTATTTCCGCTTGTCGAGGATATGCTTTATGATGTGCATGCACTATCAAATGATCTCAATTTGAATTTTTTTTGATGAAATAACACCCTCTTTTTTTGCTCCTATTTATGCAAGAGTCTTCCGGAATTGAAAGTTTTAATTGGTGACACATCCTAATTTTATATCTTATGTCTGATATACAAAAACTCAAAAAATCTTGCTCAAAAGCGATCCGTGTGTTAAACATTAATTCAATTTTTCTATGGATAAAAGGTACAGAAAAGGAAGCTTCTATGAATCTAATTACTCGTTACTGGAAATATGCTGCAGGACTTACGGTAGGGGGAGTTGTCGCCGATCGTGGATATGAGAAACACCTTTATTCAAAAGCAACAAAATGCATGCAAGAACACCAGCTCGCAATTGTAACCTCTGGATGTATCGCTGGTTTGAATCCAAAAATTGAACTCTCTGTTGTGAAAATTTCTGCAGAAGACACGTGTATTGTTGGTGCTGTATCATTTATTTTCAATTCTTACTATACACACAGGCCTGACGACTGGTCCATTTCGATTTACTCTAGAGGTATTGAGGATATTACCCCTATTGGAAAATACCTTGCCTACAGGGAAACCCCTGTATGGTATCGATTCACTGGTCTTTTTGGGCACAACGCACAAAGCGCTCCTGATCGGATCATTCACTCAGCTAAAAAACTACCTGTAATGTCTCCCTCCAGAATGGATGAATTGAATGGCTACTACTCTGTAAACTTAGTGGGAAAAATCAAAGCTACCGAACATTTTGTGAAAGAGCTTCACTAATACCAATCGCAATAAAAAACTATCCGCAACAACACCTGTAGCTAGTTTCATTAAATGTTAGATGCTCGATCAAGACCTTACATGTACAATTTATTCAGCTTAATGTATTCAATCACTTCATCGGGAACAAAACGACTACAAGGTTTTCCGCTGTGTAAGCGTTCGCGTATTTCCGTACTTGATACTTCCATTGTAGGAATCTGAAAATATTCTGGACTCTCCCCTTCAGCACCTGCGCGGACTCCAACAACAATAGAGACCATGCTTTTAATCTCATCAATCCTTTTCCATAAATGAAGGTTTGTTACGAGGTCTGATCCCACTAAAAGAGAAAAGTTGATATTTGGATATTTTTTGACGAGTTCCTCAATAGTGTCTACTGTATAAGATGGCCCCTCTCGCGTACATTCAATATCCAACACTTTATAGCGGGGAAAATTTTCAATTGCCAACGCTACCATCGCAATTCTATGAAAGGCATCAGCTGGCTTCACATCCTGTTTTAATGGATTGATTCGCGCAGGAATAAACCAAACCTCATCTAAACCCGCGACTTTTTTTAACTGCTCAGCAAGGTGGAGATGGCCAAAATGTATTGGATCAAAACTCCCGCCAAGCAGTCCTACTTTAAGTTTTTCCTTGCTCACAACTAAACCATATATAGGAGTTCTCTGTATTTAGGAAGTGGCCAAATCGCATCATCAACGATTTGCTCGAGTGAGTCACAAACTTCTCGTAACTCCGAACATTTAGGAAACACCTTTTCGCTGTGATAGTGAGCCATGTCCACAATATCGAGCTTTTCAGCATTATCTCTTAAGCTTTCTACTTCCTTACTTAACATGATTCCCTGATTGATCAACCCCACAAGGTCTGATAACAATTTCTGTTGAATTTCCATGCCATCTGTAGTATTGAGAGCCTCTCTAACTGCAAGTAAGCTTTTTGCCATTAACTTTTGATGCTTCAATGAAACCGGCAAGATCTGTGTGTTAAACAATTCCAGTATCAATTTTGCCTCTATATTCATGGTTAAGGCATAATTTTCAGCCGCAATTTTAAATCTGCTAATTAATTCGTTTTCAGTTAAAATTCCCTCAAAAAGCTCTACGGTTGATTGATTTTTTAGTGCTTCAAAAGAGTCGATTGACTTTCGAATATTAGTTAATCCGCGCTTCTCAGCTTCCTTAGCCCATTCAGCACTGTAGTTATCTCCTTCAAATCTGACGCTTTTAGAAGCGATAATATACTTTCTTAAAACAGGAATAACTGCTTCATGAAGCGCCTTTTGCGACTCTGCAGGATTATCTTTCACAGAATGCTCGATACTATCGATGATTTCGTTTAAACTTTCAGCAACAACCAAGTTGAGAACTGTGACGGGCATTGCTGGGCTTGCCATAGAACCTACTGCACGAAATTCAAATTTGTTTCCTGTAAAGGCAAAGGGTGATGTCCTATTTCTATCTGTATTGTCTTGTGAAAGCTCTGGAATGACAAGGATACCTAAATCGTATTTCCCTTTTCCCTTTCCTGAATGAGATGCCTCTTTTTCAATGTTATTGAGTAAAGTATCTAACTCTGTACCAAGATAAACAGACATAATGGCAGGAGGAGCCTCATGGCCACCAAGCCTGAAATCATTTCCTGCTGATCCAATGGATGCTCGTAACAGTTTTGCATGTTTATGAATTCCATGTACCACAGCTGTTAGGAGAATTAAAAAGTGTAAGTTATTTTCAGGGGTATCCGTGGGGTTCAGTAAATTGATCCCTGTATCAGTAGAAAGCGACCAGTTACAGTGCTTACCGGAACCATTAAGATCTTGAAACGGTTTTTCATGAAGAAGGCATGCTAAGTTATGCTTAAGGGCAGTATGTCGCATGATTTCCATTAATAAAATATTATGATCTACAGCGACTGATGATTTTTCAAACACAGGTGCCACCTCATGCTGTGCAGGAGCGACTTCATTATGACGAGTTTTTAATGGAATCCCTAACTCCAAAGCCTCTTCTTCAAAATCATGCATAAAGCAAAGAATACGATCCTTTACATTACCAAAATAATGATCCTGCAGCTCTTGACCCTTTGGTGAGGGAGCTCCTACAACAGTTCTTCCAAGCAACACTAAATCGGGTCTAAAATTTCTCAAAGCTCTATCAATTACGAAAAACTCTTGCTCTGTTCCCAAAGTTGAATAAACATAGTTTGCTTTAATGCCCGTCAATTTCAATAGGCGCATTGTAGCTTCATTAATTTTTTTGTCTGATCGCAATAAGGGAATTTTATTATCAAGAACGGCTCCTTTCCAGGAAAAGAAAATTGAAGGGATACAAAGCGTAATACCATTTCCGGCTTTCCACACAAAAACAGGCGACGACGGATCCCATCCAGTATACCCACGAGCTTCAAATGTTCTTCTTAACCCTCCTGAAGGAAAAGACGAAGCGTCAGGCTCTCCTTGAATAAGCTGACTCCCTGAGAATTTATCGATCATAGCATCGGAATCTCCCCACTCAATAAATGCATCGTGTTTTTCAGCTGACATTCCAGTAAGAGGCTGAAACCAGTGGCAGTAGTGTGTTGCTCCAAGCTTAACAGCCCATTCCTTCATAGCCATTGCAATCGAGTCAGCATACTGCGGTTTAATTTTTTCTCGCCCTTCAGTAGCGGCAACGATATTTTCGAAGATTTCTCTCGGGAGCATTTGTTGCATCGTATTGCGGTTAAACACGCGGATTCCAAAGCTGTCAGTTGGCTTATATGATTCTATGTCATGTCTTAAAAAAAAGTTTCTTTCTCCAGAAGTCTCTAATGCGTCAAATCTTGGATTCCCCATGTGTTCCCCCTACTAGGATTTCGAATATGTCTTAAAAATACAAATCTCTTATAACAAAAGTATTCATTCGTTACATCATAAAAGTTAACTTCATACCCTTACAAAAGATTTGTTTTATGAAAGCCTTGCTATTGGAGTTGGAAGCAAAGCAGGTCAAAAAAAAGAAATGATCAGAAATTTGAGCTGGTATCGATGATATTCCAGTTTTGGTCGATCGAGTATTTGCGCAGCTTTTTTGTTGGATTCACCGCGCAGGGATGGCCTACGGCTTGAAGAAATGGAATATCTAAGTGCGAGTCAGAATAACCGTAAGTGCTACTTAAAGGGACTGATAATTTTTGTGCAAAAGTTTTTACTTTAATGGCTTTTTCATCTGCTTCAAGGACTAATTCTATGCCTGAATAAAGTTTACCGCGTTCACACGTCTGATAATTTGTACCAAACACATCGTTGACATACATCAACTTAGCAAATTCCTCAACGAGGAAAGTTGGTGAGCTAGAAAGAATGACGGTATGATGACCTGAACTTTGTAGGTTTCGCATCAACGAACAAATCTCGCTATTTATCAGATGTTCAAACTCTAGCGAAACAAAAGACTCAGCAAGCTTGGCGTAGTGTTTTTTGCTCTTTCCCGAAAAAAGAATCTTGAATGATTTTTCATGCACTTGATAAATGCTTAAGAAACCCAATTTATGGAAAAAGTAAATTAACAACAGACTTAACGTCGATTTGAGTGAGAGAAGTTTTTGTTGATATAAAAATTTACCAAAACGAAAACTACAATTATCATTGAGAAGAGTGTGATCCAAGTCGAAAAAAGAAATATGCTTTGGGCCAGACCCTTCCATAGAAAACCCTCTATTTATCCAAGAATGAAGAACCATCACAGAAAAATTATGTGATGGTTACTTATAAATCTATTAACTGATTTTTTTCTTTATTTCAGCTATTTTGGTTTCAATCTCTAAAATACCATCATCTGCTGAGTCAAGTCTTTCTTTTTCAGCATTGACCTGTTCGTGATGGAGCATCGCTTTTTCAATATCAAGACCTGAACCTCCAGCTGCTTTTCGAAGTGTATCATACTGCTCTTTGACTTCTTTACGGCGTTTTTTACGTTGCTTAAGTACTTCTCGTAAATTTTGCAGGACTTCTTGATCATCTTCAGAAAGATTAAGTAAAGCTTCTTCTTTTTTAGCATCAATAACATCATTCAAGGAACGAAGAGGTCGTTCTAGCTCATTCTTCTCTCTAGTAGACAAGCTCGCAAATTCCGCCATGTCAACTTGGATTTCAGAGCGTTTATTTTCTACTTCATCAGCTGTCAATTCTGAAGCTTCCGATATAAGGTCTGATATTTTAGCACGTATACCATCAACTTTTTCTTTCTTGACACGGAGTTTTTCTTTCTCCTCTTTGAGCCTGACTTCTTCTTCAGCTTTCATCTTGTCTGTAACAAGTTTTCTAGCTTCAGCCATTTCTTCACGCAATGTCTTTACTTCGTCGCGCCCAAGTTCAATCTTTCTCATGAAAGTTTGAATCTCGTTAAGCATTTTTTCTGATGCCCCAGTCGATAATTGTTCGGAGTTAAACTTCTCTGTAAACTCAACAATTTTTTGGTGAACTTCTTCTTTATTTTGCTTAAAGACCTCACGCTTCTCTGCGCGCTCTTTCTTACGCTCTTTGTCAACGACCTTTAATTTATCCCAACACTCGCTCAACTTAAGTCTTGTAGTTGTAAAAGAAATCGTATTCAATGTCAGAACCTTTGCAATTCCTTGCAGAGATTTAATCTCTTGACGTAAGAAAAATACTGTCTCTCTTGATTCTTCATCTGTAAAGAAAGTCGAAATGAAACGCTCAATATCTTGGATAAACTGATCGCTTACTTTTTTAATTAAATCTTTTCTTAACGGGAAAATTTTATCTCCTGCTTCAGATAAGCGCTGGAAAAACTTGTTTTTTTGTTTAATCCTCATATCAACTTTCATTAGCTCTTTACGTAGAGTATTTACTCTAGAAGCGTGTGCGTTAAGAAGATTTAATCTTTTCTGAAAGTCGTTATATTCTGGGATTTTTTTCTCTAGAAATTGAGACTCAAATTGGAAGTCAATATTATCTTGATTTTGGAGTCTATCTTCAAAATGATCAAGATCTGCCTCAAGGGCATCAATCGCCATATTAATTTGTTCGACAGCAAACGCACTCTGCTCGTCAAAAATTTCTTTTAATCGACGTGCTTCTTTTGATAGTTCACTATATTTTGGCCAATATGTTGCACGCACGGCAGGAGAAATATTTTCTTTGAAAAAGTCTAAACAAAGGCGTCTGATTTCCCAAAAGTACTTAAATTGCGGTGTACCACCTTGAGACAAAAAAGCCTCCATCTTTTCGATAGACAGTTTCAACTTCTCATCGAAATCAGAAGTCGCATCTAACACCTTTTTAAACTCTTCAAAATCTTTCTGAACTTGAGTAGACAAACTTTTTTTAGACTTCCCTTTTTCAGACTTTTCATCCATGGATTCTTTACCCTCTTCTTTTGTTTCTACCACTTCAGTTGAAATCTCGTTATTTTCAACACTTTCAGGTGTATTTTCAGGTAATTGTTCTTTTGAAGGGTTTTCTTCTGATGAATTCATGGTCTCTTGCTCGCTGATAATTTCTTTATGTCCTGATTCCACATTTAATGGCTCATCAGAGACTTCCGGTTGATCGATTTCTAAATTTTCTAACTGGCTCATAGTAAAAACTTTTTTATTTGTGGTTAAAAGAATACATCGACTTTCCCTGATTTATCTACAGTCGATTAAATTTTAAAGGTATATCATAACGAATATGGATTTTTTGGTAAAGAAAATTGAAGAGAATCTTTGAAAATTCCCTCTGTGAAAATTCATCAATCCAAGATTTTATAACTCTAAATATCGATTATAAATGAAAAAATAAACAAACACAAAATTCAGACTTCCCTCAAAACGGAACATTGCAAATACAAAGTCAACATCATGCCAACATGCCATCCTTTCAGTTTGATATTAACTGCACATAATATTGATCCCTTCGACCTCAAAAAAAAGTGAAAACCTAAATTTCCCGAGAGAAAATAAAAAAAATTAAACTTTTTAAGAAAAAGCGCTTGACCAAATAATCACAACTCACTTATAACGATAGCTTCATGAATTACGGTGGCATAGCCAAGTGGTAAGGCAGAAGACTGCAACTCTTCCATCCCCAGTTCAAATCTGGGTGCCACCTTTTTCTTTCATCTAACCCAAGTGTCAAAATGCTTTCTTTAGTCGCAACACCCATTGGAAATCTTGGCGATATCACTTATCGCGCTGTCGAAACCCTTAAAACATCCAACTACATTTTATGCGAAGACACTCGTCACAGCAAAATTCTGATGATGAAATATGAAATCACAACCCCATGCAAAAGCTATCATCAATTCAACGAATCAAAAATGGAAGACTCTGTTATCAGCGATTTAAAAAATGGAAAAAATGTGAGTCTGATAACTGATGCTGGGACCCCCGGTATATCAGATCCAGGTTCAAGATTGGTTGCTCGCTGCATTTCAGAAAACATCGACGTTACTTCAATTCCCGGACCATGCGCCTGCATAGCCGCTTTAACTTCATCAGGACTCGACACCACGATTTTCCAATTCGTTGGATTTTTACCAAAAAAAGAACTCGCTCTCAAAAAAGCAATGTCTGATATTTTAATCTATAATGGAACTACAATTGCGTACGAATCACCCAATCGTCTGATAAAGCTTTTGGAGGTAATAGCAACCCTTGATTCCGAGCGGATTCTGGTTGTAGGACGCGAGCTCACGAAAAAATTTGAGACTTTTTACAGAGGAACCCCTGAAGTGGTTCTTGAGCAACTTAAAAAAAAGCCGGTGAAAGGAGAAATTGTTATTCTCATTTCCTCAAACCCAAACTTTGCTCTCTGCCAATGGTCTGAACTCACTCCTGAAGCTCATATCGACTTATTACAAGAAACTTACAACACTACACGAATCGAAGCGGTGAAGATCGTAGCCCAACTGAGAGGACTCTCCAAGCGGGAATTATATAAAAAATCATAGCTTCTTAAATTTTTCTTATTTACATTATCGACCTGTTTTGATATTCAATTGGTTAGTTTACCTGATCTTTAAACAAATGAATTTTTTCGAAAATAGGAGAAAATTAATGAAACTCAAGCAGTTCGGACCCTTTTTGCTGGCTACGATCGCTGCTTTATCGCTGCAATGCAATAAAGCTGACGGTCTCCTTGCCGGTGTAAAAACTACTGGTATGGCAGCAACTTCTGTTGCACACCCAGTTGATGCCTTCGGTGGTGTGTACAACCCTTCAAACATCACAACTCTTTGCGACCGTTTAGACCTCGGTATTTCCTGGGTAAACACTAACCAAGGAGCATATATCAGAGACCTTCCTGATTATTCAGGAAACGCTACCTTACTGACTCTAACAGGCGGGCTCAACCCTTCTGACTTAAACGGATATCGCGATGGTGCGAAAACTGCAGACACTTATGTACCTGAATTTGGTATCGTAAAAAAGTGGAAGTGCGGGTACAGCCCTTACGACATGCCGATGGAGCTCTCAACAGGTTTTATCGTGTACAATCGAAATGACCTAAAAACTACCTACGGTAAGGCGTTTGAACTTTTTGGAACTTCACCGACAGGCCTTGAGTACATTCACGAAACTGCAGGTCTACTTCTTGCAGCAAGATTCTGTGAGATGCACTCATTTGGTATCGCTATTAACTACAACGTACAACGCTTAAAAATTGATGGTTTAGAAGGCTTTGCTAACACAGCATTTTCAACAAAACCAACAAAAACAACCAACCGTGGGTATAACTACTCCGGTGGTGCTGGCGTTATCTTAGGATACTTATTTGAGTGGAAATGCATTAACATCGGAGCGTCTTGGCAGCCAAAAACATCTATGCGTCGATTCGACAAATATAGCGGTTTTGTTGTTGACAACGGTGCTTTCGACCTTCCTGAACGGTTTCAAACAGGGATCGCTTACTCTCCAATTTGTGGGCTCACAGTCGCATTTGATTACGAGTACATCAAATGGTGCGATATTCCTCAACTACTAAACCACACCTTCCCTAACCTACAAAACAACTTGCTAGGTTCTAAAGGGGGCGCTGGTTTTGCCTTTGATAATCAAAGCTTTTACCGCGTAGGATTCGAATATGAACTCAATCCTTGCTGGACAGTTCGCGCTGGTTTCCGCCACGCAAACTCTCCTGTTACTTCAGAGTGGACTGCAGTTAACATTCTAACTTTAGATGCAATGGAAAACGTTGTGACCTTCGGTTTCACATGGAGATTTAATCGCTGCCATGAATTAAGCATGTTCTATGGACTTGGAATGAGTAAAACAGTTAGAGGTAAAAACTCTATACCGACACAAGTTCCGCAGTACAATCCAAACACAGACTCAAAAGTTTTCCCACCAATCAATGCTGACCCAACCGTGTTTGCTAACTCTGGAACTTTGGTTCAAGCAGACGGTAACGTTGACATTAAGCAAAGACGTTGCGCTCTTGGTATTTCTTGGGGATGGTACTACTAAACACCTCCTCAAAACTACATAGGGGACTTAAAACCTTTCACCGTATTTTCGGTGAAAGGTTTTTTTATTTCTCCTGATAGCTATCTATAAAGCTATACAATAGATATTGAAATTTCACAAAAAGATAGACAATAGAAATGCCCCTAAAAAAGCATCAACGATGAAAACGATACAAAGTATTTAATACTATTCAGATACACGAATAACTGTGAAATGAGTGGAGAGCTAATTTTCCTTATCGTTATATCGTTATATCGTTATATCGTTATATCGTTATATCGTTATATCGTTATATCGTTATATCGTTATATCGTTATATCGTTATATCGTTATATCGTTATATCGTTATATCGTTGAGAACTATTTAAGTTT
>JAYZJO010000072.1:0-16546 GCA_036164375.1 Chlamydiota bacterium
TGAGATTTAAAAATTTTTGAACAAGATGAGCAGGATCGCCTACGGCGGCACGATAATAATCAGGGTGACAAAGACGCTTGTATTAAATATTTTTTCTGTTAAACCTGAATGTTCCCAAAAATACCTATCATGCAGCCGTAGGCGATCCTGCTCATCTTGTTCAAAAATTTTAAATTGATCCGAAAAAAACTCTCATTCAAAGCTCAAAAAGGCAGCTTATTCACCTGATTTTCGGAGAAAGTGCCTATTGGGGTTGTTTTGATGCGTCAGTTCTACCTTCTATCCAGCTGTTCCTTGTAAAATAATGAGCTGCAATAAAGATTTTAAAGAGTATAGCGAAGCTATAAACGATAAGAACGATAAATAGACTTACTACTTTTTATCGTTCAAATCGTTTTCGTCAATAATGACTTTTGAAATTTTCCATACCGTACGAGTACAGTTTATGAAAATTTTAGCTAGTTACCAAATATAAAAGATGTTACTGAATTATACCAAGATAAGTCATCAACATCTCTAGAGGCCTTACCCTTAGCAAAAGATAGATAGCTTACAAAACACTTTACTAGTAGTGGGATATCATCAGCAATCGCCTGCATTTCATCTAGGGTCCTTACATCCACTCTCATTGCCAAGGCTTTATTCATAGGAGCTTTTCTTGAAAGCTGCAATGCTTCTTCATAATCTTTCTTCATAACATCTAAATTAGCCCTTAATGTAGATAGAGTTGCCTCTGCATTCTCTTGAGCTAATTCTAGAGCAGCTTGCGCTTCATTCGCTGTTTTTTCTCTTTGAGTGATCAATCCGGATAAACTCTTTGACAACGATTCATAATGCTTACTGCCGTTGACAGCTTCGGCGTACTCAAGCTGAGCAACTTCACAAGATTTCTTAAGCGCTGCAAGCACTTCTTTACTCTCTGTCAGATAGTTTTTAAGGTGCAATTCGGCTTCTTCTTGAACGTTTTTTGCTGTGTCTACTTTATCAATCAACTGATAAGTAATGTTAATGTTGTGCAGGTACTGCTTTAAGTTTTCTACAGCACTTTTCATTTTGGCCATATCACTCTCTGTCACTTGACCATCTTTTTCTTGTGCATTCAAAACTATGGCCATTAGGTGCGTAGAAGTCTCTGTAAAAGCACTTACAAAAGGTGCATTTTGAAGCTGAGGTAACCTGAGGGTATATTTGATTTGTTCATAATCTTTTTTATTGCACGCTTTGTCTAAAAAAAGATCTCGCTCCCACTTTCGTATAGCCTTTTTTGCCGAACTTGAAGCATCAGAATAGATCAACACACGCTCATTTACATCAAAGTCGAACTCTCCCTCCAAACCATGATTCTCAGCGATCTTTAGTATCTTATCTTCTACAAGCTTGGTTACTGTTCTTGGGTGTAAAGAAAGCTGAATCATATCACTCTTTGCCTTTTCCTGTTCTTTCGGTAAAGAGTTTGCGTAGTTTATAAATAGTTGGTGAACCTTAGCGAGAGTTTCCTCTGAAGGAGCTCGACTTTCTTTCAGATCAACATAGGTTATGTGAAAAAGATTCCAAACTACTGTAGACAATTGAACAGGAATAACGCCGTTTTCATTACTTGCTAACTCACTAACATTCATTGCCTTCATTTTCTGGTATCCCAGAGAAGTGGTAAGTTCATCTTGGAACAGGTCCTTCTGCCAATCAAGAATAATTTTCTTGAAAACAGAAAAACTCTCCATAGAGTGCCCTTCTGTATTGAATTTATTATTCACTCGATCGTAGTAACGAAATTTTTCTAAACCCTCTAAAGTGCTTTGTATTTCTAACGCCATAATTCCCTCCGGACACAAATTTTTTCTTGATAACTGATTTCAAAAGGGTCATACCATAATTTATTTGTTCTGTAAAGAATTAATAAGGGAGTCAGAGAGCTTTATTAGAATGTACTTTTATGACGGAGGTATCGCTCTGGAAACCGCTTAATAGTTTCAACTATCGGTGCGTTATTTCTTTTAGTTTTTTTCTGATACCAAGCCAATGCATACTCTGCCTTCCCTGTATCTACCAAGGAAATAAGGCTTTTTTCTGCAATATCTGGACTGGAGAATGTTATTGATGAATAACTTGAATTGTCCCACAACTTAACTTTCTCTCCTCCAATTTTGGCAAATTGGTTAATTTTCATAGTCACATCTGTTTCAATCTCAACACCAACTAATGCAAGAACCTGAGAAACAAGAGACACACACTGCCTTTTTGTTAAACTATAGCTCTTATAAGGATAGCTGCGGGGATCAATAAACGTTTTAATAGCATCATACTCTTCCTCTGACAGGTCTATCTTTGCTGCAAAAGTGGGGTAATGCCCCCCACTCCCCTCTTGAAAATAACCGTCATTCAACGTTTCCCAAAGGTAGCGTACAGGGTTGCGATCTTCTTTATTGACGAGATCGATAATACCATCCACATATTTGGGACAATCGACTCCAAACTCTCCAGTATGCCCTCCCTCAATGACAGAATTTGGACTTTTGAGATAAAGCCAGACATGACCCACATTACACGATTTATTGCCTGTTGTAGGATGCTTTGTGAATGTTGTTAAAAAAGACTGTGAGTTTGAATAGTCCAAATGCTTAGCATCAACCAGAATTATCAAATAATAATCTGTTTCGACAATATCTTGAGGGTAAGCTTTATACTCTTTGAGATAACCATACTGTTTCTTGTAGGCTTTAGAAGTAGAATACGCAAAGCAATTTTGCGCAAGTAAACTGAAGATTAGTAAAAACAAATAGGACAAAGAAGTTTTAGTGAAGTTCATTAGACCCTGAAAGCAATATGTTTACGAAAAACCTTTGCTGCTTCGGGGTCTTCACTTTTTACAGATCGGTAATAGCTTTCTGCATCATTCATCTCACCTAGCTCATAGCAGCAAATTGCCAAGTTTATCTTGGCTTCATTATTACTCTCATCAATCTTAACTGCTTTTTGAAAGTGGTCTACAGCAACCTTCCATTTTCCCATCTTTAATGCTTTGTTGCCTGCTATAAAATTCTGATTGAATGGGTCTTGATCGTCGATATCTTCATCATCAGCTGCATTGGATGAAAGTTGCTGAATAGCCTCTACATCGAAACCATCCTGCCCTTCAGAATACTCTGAATTTCCTGTTAAATCGGCTTTCTCCCAATCGTGATGAACAACTTCACTCCCGTGATGTGTTAAACCTAACTCCGGATCAGAGAGCCATTCCTCTAACTCATTAAAATCTCGCGGACGATCTGAAGGCTTGTTGTGCAAACAGTTCTGCAGAAAAGGGGCCCATTTTTCTGAAATTGAGTCCCAGTCAACTTGATCGCGGCCTTTAAACTTCTGCTCAGTGAAAACACTCACTGCTAAAGCGGCAAAAGCAAAGAAGTCGCATGGAGTGCCCACCTCAGATGTACGCTCTGGATCCAATTGTTCAGGCGCAAGCATTGTCATCTGATCGACCAACTCTTGAGTCATCCATTTATCTATTTTAATTTTTCCGGATTTAATTCCTTTAAGTCTTTCTTGCATGACATTTGGACCGAAAGCAAAACTAAGGCCAAGATTTGCTACAACGATACGCTTAAGTTGGTGACTGGCATCAATATCAACGAGAACAGAACGTGATGTGAGAAATCCATGATAGAGTTTTACTCCATTTTCGGTAGTTCTTTCATGAAGACGAGCAAGGGCTCTAGCTAACTCCAACAAAACTTTTTCTTTATCAGCATCCGTAATCTTTCCATCTCTAAGATACTTATTGATAGAGAGTAGTTTTCGTCCATCATCATGAAGAAGATTTCCCTGTATCACAATAAAAGAGTAATTCGTATTTGACCATTCACAGGGAGCAAATACGTGAAAATCATCGTTATCAAAGGCTCGTTGAAAAGCTTGAAATCGGCTTCTAATTTCTTCAGTAGCAAGGTTAGGAGGAGGAATCACACACACAGCAGGCTTCTGCTTGTATTTTACTTGTACGATTGTTTCTCTACCAAAAAATTCAACCAGGTGTTTTTCGGAAAATTGAAAATCTTTGGCGATTCTTTCCGCACTATCATAGTAAGAATTAAACTGGTAACGCAGGTTATCTTGCTCTTTTTGGCGCATCTTTAAGTACAGGTACAGCCCACTAAGCACAACCAAAAAAAACATTAAAACCAAGAAGACAGTTCCCAACTCCGTTTGGTACGCCATTTGAAACTTTTCGATCATTACGTCACCTTAATTTTGATCCTTACACCTATTTTGCAATTTTTGCTACGCCGTAAGGTGCGAAGGAATAACTGCCAATCATACGCATTAAACCTATTACCGTTTTTGAGTGCAAGTTGAGAGACACGATTTCCTGGCATAATATGACCAAAAAAGTCTCCATCTCCTTCTATTACAGAGAATAAAATCGATGTTTTAATATTTTTAGATTTTACATTTATCTCATCACCTACCTGAAAAGTCGTGGCTCTGATACCGTTAACGTCAATCTCAACAGTTTCATTTCGATCAAATGACAATATCACTTCACGACACTGTTCTCTATTTTCAACATCGACCTCTTCAGATAAAACATATACAAGGCTTGCCTCATTTTCATGTAAGTCTGCCGACAACGTCTGATAATTACCGCCCTGAGCAACCAAAGTTGAAACATGATTTTCATCTCCCCAAACCATGCGGAAGGGAAGTAATCCTTTCCAATCGCTGAGCTCTCGGTCTAGACTAGAATTGATAGCGCTCATAGAGCAACCATCCCCCTTTAAGTAATGCCATAGCAAACCATCACTTACCCCACGATCCTCCTGAGAGTGAGTAAGTTTAAGGCTGTCGTTATGAGGTTGTATCATACAGGCCCGAAGCATGACGATACTATTGTCATTTAGCCTATCTGGAAAAACTCCTGTAATTGCTGCATAGTGCAAATCCATAGTAGTGACTTCAGGCTGTAATCTGTCTTGATAGAGTTGAGCTGCAGGTCCTACGTATGCTGCTGTATTAGGGTCATAAGAATTCTCAAGAAAATCCCAAATGAACTTCCAAGGTGACTCAGATACTTTTTCGTATTGCATTTGCAATGCCGTAAGGATTTGCCCTTGTGAGTGTGTATCTAAGCAATCGCGAGTGAAACTTGCTGTTGAAGTTTCTGTATTTTTTATATCTAATTCAAAGGTTGCTGCATACGCATTCACAGCACATTCGACCGTCAGTTGATAAGGGAGTGGAACAGTTTTTTCTTCCGATGTCTTTTTACAAAAATTGAAAAGAGAGATCGAGCTATTCCTCAATTTAGAACATAAATCCTCTCCTAAGACATGACTGAATTGTTTATAGATCCATAGCATAACAGGAAGCAGGCGGATCCCTAAAAGTCTGTCTTTACATTGAGGAAATTCATGAATATAAATGGGAAAATTCCCTTTAGAAAATTCTCCCTCTTGACTCTGAAAACATAGTAAACCTGAAATCAGCGCCTTAGCTTCATTTACATTCTCTGCTGTTTTACTTTTTAGTAAAGAGTAAGCGTAGAGCATATTCTCATAGATGGGGATTGTTACGTGTAATTCCGTTTCTCCTGGATGATAGCAGTGATGAAGATATCCTGTTTGGGGATTAAGCCGCGACTTTCCCGCCTCCAATGCAAGTTCATTCAGTTTTCTAATTGCTTCTTCAGCTGAAATTTTTTTTTCTTCGTTCATTTTAGATCCTTATTCCCCCTGCAACTTCAATATTTTGACCTGTGATGTATCTGCCTTTATCACTTATCAAAAACAGAATCATGTCAGTTACTTCTTCGAAAGATGCGGGGCGTTTCATGGGTATTTTATTTATATTTTTTGGTAAGTCTACTGAGTTTTCTAGATGTCCAGGGGATACCATATTCACCGTTACGTGATCAGCGGCTAATTCTTTAGCTAGTGATTTTGTAAGACCTAGTAGAGCTGTCTTCGAAAGAGTATAAGCGGGACTATAAACATCTGCGCAGCAATTATTTACCCCTGCTACTCCGATATTAATGACGCTCCCCGTAAACTTTCGCACACTACTTGACAGCGCTTTAATAATCATAAAAGGAGCGTGAGTATTCGTCTGAAATAAAGACTCCCACTCCTCAACACTTGTATTCAACAGTGATCCGATAAAGTAATTCCCTACATTATTAATAATATTTTTTATTGGTAGATTCAAAGCCAATAATCTCTCAGTAAATTCCTTCGTTCCTACTGCTGTACTAAAATCACCTTGAATGATTTCTACATCAGCCCCTTGTTCCATAAGTTGCTGTTGAATAGTTAGTGCTGCATTTTCGCTCGTATTATAATGCAAGATAACAGGAATGCCATTCTTTGCTAAAGACCTGCATATTTCTTCTCCAAGACCTTTTGCCGCCCCCGTCACTAATGTCCATTCTTTCATGCTACTCTCTCCAACTCTACACAAGCATGATCAGCTGATGCTATTGCTTGGGGTTTTTCGATGCGCACCCAAGCTGAAATCACTGGAAATTCACTAAATACTCTTTCCAAAATATCCACTGCAAACTTTTCGAGCAGCTGATACCTGTTGCTCAAAGCTAGATCAGTACAAATCTGCGATAAACGCACATAGTCAACAGAATCTGAAATGCAATCACTCGCTGATGCTTTCGAAAAATCAAATCTAACCCTCAAGCAAACAAAAATTTCCTGCTCAACAACGCGCTCTTCAGGATTAACCCCAATAATGCAGCGTATTTTCAGCTTATCGAATCCTATCGCTCCAATCATTTCAAAAACTCCAACGCCTGATTCATTCCGCTAATAATCCCATTGTCTCTAGCTGATGGCGCTACAACGTCCGCCAAGCAATGCATATGCTCTGGTGCAGTCTCCATCACGACCTTCACATCGGCAGCTTTAAGCATAGGGATATCATTTACATCATCTCCAGCAGAAATTACTTTTTCGCAATCTTTAAGTATTTTTTTCAATTCACCTACAGCTTCCCCTTTTGTAACTTTTGGATGGGTAGCTTGTACGATAAAAAAATCTGCACTAAAAGGATCCCTTATCACGGGAGCGTATAATTTCAATTGCTGCTCTATATTTTTTGCTATCCGCTCTGCGCTTATGCGATCCCCAAAACACTTAACTGAAGCAAATTCTTTAATCGGAAGGTCATCAAAACTAGCAACCTCCTGCCAGTCTTCTTTAATGGCAACAAACCTTTTTTTTAGATAATCCAACATAGTACAGTCAAACTTATCTGCACGATAGTAACAGGTGTCATCTCCTTCATAGCCCGAGTAAACGACATAATCTGACATTTCTTGATGACAAATAGCGTTCATCATAGAAAACACCGATGCATCAATATATTTTTTTGACACAATTTTTCTTTCAGGCATTTTCAAAGTGATAGCCCCATTTTGCACTGAAAAGTAATACGGAATTTTTAAATTTCGCAGTACCTGATACCCCCAAGAAAACGTCCTTCCCGTAATGAAAGCCAGAGTAATTCCTCTAGAGTATAAGGAAGAAAAATAGTCGATCACTTCGGCTGAAAGCTCGTGATGCTTATCTGTAATCGTTCCATCAATATCAAAAGTTGCTAGTATCTTCATCGATCTCCTAACCGTAGTTGAAAGAACCTGTAATAATAGCATTTAATAAGGGAAAGATCGACATTTTTTTATTTGCCATTAAGGAGCTAAAGGGGAATAATAAGCAAAGCGCAATGAGTAAGGAGCTGCCATACAATGAAAAAAAACACTTACATTACAATTCTACTACTCGTTTTATTCACCTTCGGTTTCTCCCCTTCACAAGCAGATGAAAACACTCCCGCTACGGAAAAAAAGCCCAAATATTTCGCGGAGGAGTTCGCAGAAAAAGGAGAATATGAGGAGACTGACTTTTGGAAAGAACTCACAAATATGTTCGTCACACTAGCACTTATCGTCGCAGTACTTGTTGCTCTTACATGGATTATGCGACGCATGCAGACATCGCGGATCATGTACGCTAACGACTCGAGTACAATTAAAGTTATTGATCACCGTGCACTTTCACAAAAAACAGGCCTATACCTAATTCAAGTTCCCGGAAGAGCTGTTCTTATTGCCGATACACACGCTGGAGTAACAAAGCTTGCAGATTTTCCTATTCGTGATGGTGAAGGGTCTTTTGAGTCATACATGCAAACTCCCAATGAGTAACTTAAAACTTATGAAGGAATATTTTTTTTTAAAGATTTAGGATTTATTATTGAACGAATATCTACCATAAAGCTATCATGACGTAAATTTAGAAGGATTCATAAACTAACATGTTGACTAAAATGAAAAAATTACCAAAAAACCCGATGACAAACCTCACGAAAAAATTAACCTTGGCTTCTGCATGCCTAGTTCTACTTTCAGGTTGCTATCGAATGCCAACAGAAGACGACTATTCATTAGTTCCAACAACAAACAACCCTGTAATTACACGTGATTCAGGTGGACAATTAATTCCAGGCGGAGATTTCTAAAATTAACAAGTACACAAAACACATATAGAAAGGAAGGATGCAATATGCTCGTACTGACACGTAAACCCGAAGAAGACATTGTTATTAGTACTGAAGAAGATGAAATTGTTGTTAAAATCCTCAAAGTCCACAGCAATAAAGTTTCAATAGGTATCAAGGCCGACAAAAAATGGCAAATTGTTAGAATGGAACTTCTGGATGAAAAATCAAATAAAAAAGGAAAGCAAAACGACTCAAACTCTAATCAGGACGATGATGAAACAGAACAACCTGCAGCAATCAAAGAGGAAGACCTAGTTTTGGTCGGAGCTTCAAATAATTAATTATCAAGGATGTAAATGTTAAACATCGACTACAATAGCCTACTCAAACATATTAATTCAAACGGTTACGTTGCTGAGCTGCAAAAGGAAACTGACCAAATTGCCGTTATCCTCAATATCGATAATGTACAGTACCCTTTATTCATACGGATTTTATCGGAAGGACCCGTACTGCAACTTCTTGTTTTCCTCCCCTGTTCAGTTATAAAAAAAACCATTAACGACCTTTCAAGACTCCTTCATCTCTTAAACAAAGAAATGGATATTCCTGGTTTTGGAATGGATGAAACTGCTGGAGTCGTGTTTTATCGTATAACGATCCCTTCGCTAAACAAAAAAATCGACAAAATGCTTCTTGACACATACCTCAATTCCATGCAAGTGATATGCAAATCTTTCACCCCAGTAATTATTAATGTCTTGCAAGGGACAATGACCCTTGAAGCTGTCATGCAAAAAGCCAAAGATGCACATCAAAAAAAATAGATAACATAACAAGGATGCTAATGGGCAAAAGAGCCATCTATTATGATACCGAAACAACCGGATTAAAATCGCAGACAGACCGTATTATCGAGATAGCTGCGTACGACCCTGAAGAAGATCGCACATTTGCTGCTTTCGTAAACCCTGGGATGCCTATCCCTGCTGAGTCGACTGCTATAACAAATATCACTGACGCAATGGTTGCTGACGCTCCCGACTTCAGCGTTGTGGGTCAACAGTTTATCGAATTCTGTGCGGGCGACACTGTATTAATCGCTCACAATAACGATAATTTTGACATCCACTTTTTACGTGCTGAATATGCTCGTAATAATATCGAGATGCCACAGTGGAAGTTTCTTGACACTCTAAAGTGGGCGAGAAGGTACCGACCCGATTTACCAAAGCACACTCTGCAATTTCTACGTGAAATATATGGATTCGATGCGAATAATGCCCACCGAGCACTAGATGACGTTATTATTATGCATAAGGTTTTTCAGCAAATGATTGATGATTTGTCTATCGATCAGGTTTATAATTTAATGAACCGTGAAGAGCCACCTCCGACAAACATGCCCTTTGGTAAACACCAAGGAACACCGCTTGAAAAAGTTCCTAAAAGCTATGTCCGTTGGCTCATGGACAGTGGCGCATTAGATAAGCCAGAAAATGAAAAATTAAAAGCCTGTTTTCTAGAAATTGGATTAGAGGAGCCTGCAACAAAGTGACGAAAGTCTTGATCATTGGTTGTGGCTACGTTGGAAAAGCTGTTGCTAATTTCCTAAACTCGAAAAACATTCCTGTTAGTGTCACAACGAGGAATGAAAAAAACGCCAAAGACTTATCTCAATATGCGAAAGAAGTTCATTTGATTAAAAGCCCTGAGGATATTACATCTTTAATTCCACTATACGACACAATCATCTTCAGCGTAGCTGCCGAAAATAGGTCATGTTACAAAGAGGCATACTTTGATAATGCTGTAGCGATCGTTAAAGCCCTCAAAAATGAATCAAATACTAAACAACTTATCTATACCAGCACTACGTCTGTTTACGGCGATTACAATGGAGAATGGGTAAACGAAGATGATGCATTGCTTGGTGAAACCGAACAAGCGAAAATTCTTATTAACACCGAAGAAGAATTGATGCAAGCTACTTCATTCGGTCATAATGTCTGTATTCTCCGCCTTGGACAAATTATTGGTCCGGGAAGAGAAGTTGAAAAGCGCCTAGAACGTATGAGTAATCATTTACTTCCTGGCGATGGAACTAATTGCATAAACCTCTCTCCGTTAGGTGACATCGTTGCTGGCATCTACCTAGCAAGTAAAAAGCACCTATCAGGAACTTTCAATCTTTGTTCTGATTTACATATCCCCCGAAAACAATACTACGATGAAATTTGCGAAAAATTTAGGATTCCCAAAGTTAAGTGGGACCCCTCTCAGACAAGTATTCATGGAGGTAACAAAAAGGTGTCCTGTCAAAAAATCAAAAATGCAGGGCTGTCTCTGAACTAGCAATTAAAACCCGGTTTGTGTCCAAATCTCTTACCTATGAACCACTTAAATGCACGAGATTGAAGCGAAAAGATTGAAAAGTTCGCGGCTAAAATGAGTGGCTGTTTTAAAATCATAAAAAAGGTAGCCTTAAAGAAAAACCATTCATCATAAAAAAATGATAGCAGTGAATACAGTATCTAACCTAAGTAACTCCTATAAAATTGAATTTTCTGTACCTTCAAAACAAGAGCAACTTTTCAAATACATACAACTTGGCACCTCAAAGTACCCTCCCTACATGAACTTGCTCCAAATTTATTCTGTTTCGGTTGCTGACGAAACTGTAGGAGAACGTATCAGAGAGTTTGTAATATCTAGGAAATGGAATCAGTTTGGAGTACAATTTCTCGGAACGGAACCAATTCATAGCTTCAAACCATATCTTGGAAACTCTATTTCTTGCATACAAATAGAGAGTAAGTATGCAAAACATATCATCAACGACCTATATCGTCTTGGTAAAATTTCAATAGATAATAAAATCATAGGCAACACTTTGATTGAAGAATTAGAGAAAAATACAAGTTTTGCAGAAAAGCAAAATAAAGACCAGCTATCTAAAGCACAAAAAACGACCCTCAACTACTTTGTTACTTTATATATAGAAGATGTTATTTCAGTAATCCCTAATTTTGAATCTGCAATCGAACTTTTACGTTCAGTCGTAAACTTTCTAGTTTCACGTAGAGATTACCGAACAATAAATGTTGAGGGATTTAAGAAAAATTTTCATCGCGTTGCTGAACTCGATGATTCTGTTGCTGACTGGATTTTATCCCTAGGTAGAATTATGGCATCACGAGCAGAAATGGAGACAACCTACCAGACATTAAGTAAAGACAAAAAAACAGCTTCATGTTTAGAAATCAATGAATATATCGAACATTGTATAAAAAAAGCATACTTGAAAATGACCTGTTCTGTTGACTTACAGGCTCAATAAGGCAGTTCTATTTTTGGATGCTCTTTTTTAAAGGCAAGAATCCCATCATTTCGCAACTTGCAGGCAGGACAACGTTTACACCCTTCCTTCGGAATACCTTCATAACAAGTGATCGTTTCACTCAACAAGTACTCTAAAACACCTAAATCGTGCGCCAATTCCATGGTTTCTTTTTTGGTCATATCAACGACTGGAGTTCTTATTTCAAACTCAGGATCATCCAAGTCTATACGCAGAATCTTTTCCATGAGATTCATGTAATCACGCGAACAATCGCGATATCCCGAATTACATGCCTCTACCTCAATAACACCCATGTAAATATAGTGTGCGCCAAGACTATTAGCGTGAATTGCGCTAAGACGCGCCATCAAGCCATTCCTTCCAACAACTAAAGTATTTGGAGATGAATTTTCATTATGAATAATCTGTATGGAAGAGTTCATGAGAGCATTATCTGTAATTTGATTTAAACAATCGATACTCAATACTACATTATCAACTGCCCACTTTTTACAAATTTTTTTAGCCTGGATAAGTTCATTAGAGTGACGCTGAGAGTAAGAAAATGAAATACTCAGTACATTTTCTGAACCAAACTCTCGACAAGCATGAGCAAGACAAATAGACGAGTCCATTCCTCCAGAATGTACGACGACAGCTTTTTTATTCATTACACTCCAACTGGTTCATTTGCCTGATGCATTGTCTGCCACATCATTTGAAATTGAAGACAAGATTTGAGAAGCTCTTCTTTCGTTCCCTCTGCAACTTTTCTTCCATCATCAATGACAACAATTTTATCCGCCCCTTCTATTGTAGATAAGCGATGAGCTATAATAATTTGAGTCATCTCCCCTTTGAGTTGTTGGATCGCTAATTTAATATGATTTTCGCTCACTACATCCAAAGAAGAGGTTGCTTCGTCCATCACTAAAATAGGAGCCTCCTTTACGAGTGCTCTAGCAATTGTCAAACGCTGTTGCTGTCCACCTGATAAATCTTTCCCAGCCTCCGAAAGAACCGTTTTATACCCTTTCGGCAAACGTCTGATAAACTCATCTGCATGAGCTCTTTGCGAAGCGGCCTCGATTTTTTCTGTCAGGATAGTTTTTCCAAAAGAGATATTTGTGGAGATTGTATCAATAAAGAGAAACGATTTTTGAGGAACAAAAGCAATGTGTTCCCGGAGCGATTTTTGTGTAAGGGTCGTTATTGGGGTATCATCTATTGTAATTTCACCTTTATTCACATCATATAAACGAGGAATCAACTGAGCGATCGTCGATTTACCGGCACCAGTCGGGCCTACAATTGCCACGGTTTGGCCTTTCTCGACCTTAAGATCTAACCCTTTTAGTACCCATTGATCTTCGTACTTAAACCAAACATCTTTAAACTCTATAGCTTTTTCAAATGAAGTAAGTGTTTGTGCATTTTTACTGTCTTCTTGGTGATTTTTTTGATTCAACACCTCATGGAGTCTTTCTGCTGCAGCGAGACCACGTTGAATTCTATTATTCTCTTCCGCAAACTTTTTTATGGGTTCGTAAAAAACATAGAGCAAGCCACAGAAAAAGACAACCTCTGAAATTTCCATTTTTTGAATATATAACCCATAAATCAATGCCGTTGCGAGAAATGACATACCAATCATATGGACGACGGGTCGCGAAGAAACATCATACCTTGCGCTGCGACGTTCTAAGTCAGCGAGCTTATCATTCTGTTCAACGTACTTTTTTAAAGAGAAGTCCTCCATAGAAAAAACTTTAACCGTTTGAATCCCAGAGATGAAGTCTATAAGGACTGATAAAAAATGCTCTTGATTATTCAAGATTTCACGCGATATTTTCTTTATTCTTCGGGCAATAAAAAAAATAGGAAATACGATCAAGGGAAACCCAATAAACATAATCAAAGAAAGCTGCCATGAAGTAAGAAAACAAAGTGTTAAAGTTGTTAGCACAGTAAATGGCGTCTGTAAGTAATTGACTAGGCATGAGTTTATAGACTCAGCAATGACGTATGAATCATTGACCACTCTTGATGATAAGCTCCCAATATTATGTTTTTGGTAAAAGCTCATGGGCAACGTTTGTATATGCTCAAAAAAACGCAATCTAAGATCTTTACTCACTAAAATAGCAATTTTTTTGGTATTAAACCTAAAAAGAAATAAAGTTGTCGCCTTAAAGAGTGCAACAAAAACTAAAAAGATTGCTAAATTGAAAAGACTTTTAGTGACAGGCATTACCTCACTTAACTGAGAGATAACCGTATCAATAAAATTCCCCGATTTTGCAGTGTGTACAACACTGTCTCCCTTAGTGATAACGCCAAGAGCAAAAATTTCTAATTGAGAGGCAATAGTAACAAGCACCATAGAAATTATGGTGAAACAGATGAGTGGTTTAATTTTAGGTGTTCGCACTACTGTGGAATAGATAAGTTTCATTTAAGCTTCTGTTGGAGTTAAGTTACTATTTTTTTATCCGAGTTGGTCTCTGGAGAATTTTCGCTAACCTCTTTTCTCCTTCTCTCCTCATCCATTTCCTCTTCAGTTTTTTCCACATACTCTCCTATCGAACGGAATTTTAAATACCGTTGTTCGATAAGAATTTCTTTTGGAATACGTTTAAGTATATCGATTTGTTCAACAATAAAGTTCTGAACATTTTTGTAAGTGACTTTTACATCATGGTGTGCGCCACCAAGAGGCTCCTCAATCACAACATCAATAACTTTAAAGGCGTGAAGATTTTCAGCATTCAGCTTTAAAGCTTTTGCAGCCTCTACATTTTTTGCTGCATCCTTCCAAAGTATTGACGCGCATCCTTCCGGTGAAATTACCGAGTAATACCCATGCTCGAGCATACCGACGACATCACCAACCCCCATTCCAAGAGCTCCGCCAGATGCACCTTCACCAATAAGAGTCACGATAATTGGTGTTTTGATTCGCGCCATCTCTCTTAAATTGAGCGCAATTGCCCAACCTTGACCGCGCTCTTCAGCCTCTAGACCCGGATATGCACCAGGAGTGTCCAATAGCGTAACGATGGGAAGGTTAAATTTCTCTGCAAGTTGCATTAGGCGTAACGCTTTACGAAACCCCTCAGGGTGAGGCATACCGAAATTACGCTCTACACGTGATTCGGTGTCATTCCCCTTTTCTTGTCCGATAAGAACACACTTGTGGCCATTGATCTTCGCAAGCCCTCCCACGATAGCGCTATCATCAGAGTAATTTCTATCCCCATGAAGCTCTTGAAAGCTTTCACATATATTATCAATATAATCAATCGTACGTGGACGCGATGGATGACGGCAAATTTGAATTCTTTCCCAAGGCTGCAAGTTTGAGTATACTTGCTGTTTTAGTGCCTCAAGTTTTTGTTCAAGTTTTTGAATTTCATTATTGAATAAGGGATTGTCTTTATTCTGCTTTTTTAAGTGTTCGATAGTTTTGATATATTCATATATCTGCTTTTCATGAGGTAGTGTATCCATTAATAAATTTCTCCGTTTTTACCTCTTTTCGACTCCCGGCACCTGAGCATCGAAAAAATCTTTCACTAATATTACAAATGTGGGCTTCGTTATGATAATTGAGAACAGTTCTTCAACATCTTGACTTTTAAGTCGAATACATCCATCGCTTTCATACTTACCAATGCAATTAATATCTTCGACTAAGACACCATTTTCATTTTCCACCCATGGTGCACCGTGGATACCAAAACCTTTGGCTGGTGCTGTGCAGCTTTCACAGTACTCATCCTCAAAAGGGATCCACCTCGTTCCAAACGTACGGATCATTTCAATTTTATCACCATTGAACCACCCTTTTTGCTTAGGCTTATAAATTCCCACTTTATCTCCAAGAGTGTATTGTCCGAGAGGTGTAAGTAAACCCGATGTCTGCGTGCTATCGACGCGACCAAGTCCCACATCATACGTTTTTAATAATACTTTTTCGCCAGCATCTTTATCGTAATAGTAGAACCACATTTTTGAGCGTGTCGTGTCAACTACTAGATAAAAGTTCACTTCCTTATCGAGTCTAAATACGTTAAACCTATCACCAAGAGAAATATTTTGCTTAAAATAATCACGCTTCGAATTCAAGCTTCGTGCAATAAAGTGTCTTGAAGTTTTGTAGTGCCCTGCGTAGTCTGATACCCATGCTGGGCGCCCTTTTAGCCAATCGACTTTACTTTTGTAGGTAATGGTTTCAACAATTGGTAACCTAGGATTTACCTTTCTAAATAACTCTTCAATACGATCTGCTTGGGGAAGATCTTGATCTCGTTTTTCGAGAGAGACATCTTTTTCCTCAAGGTTATTAACCACCTTAGTTAAGTTCTCTGTGCTGTCTTGCTGCGCAAGCTCAACTGATCTAACTTCTTGTTCAAACTCCACTTCGATCGGTTGCGAAGACTCAACAAGTACAGTTTCTTGAGTAGGGTTTTTATCATCTTTAAATAGAGCCATCGTTCCAATGATACTAAACATTACAAAAGCGACGACAAGAAATAACTTAGGTAAATTCATTCTAATAGATCCCCTCGTAGGTTATTTGGGCTTAGATAGATAGTTCTTCATGGACATAAATTTCTCCATTTCCAACGCTTAAATCATAAGACCTTACACAAATTTTGCCAAGTTCGAATTCTACCAAAAAAAATAAATTATTGAAAG
>JAYZJO010000073.1:0-28719 GCA_036164375.1 Chlamydiota bacterium
AATTAAAACTCAATACCCCAAATAAAACAATAAAATTTTAAAACAAAACGACTATACAAAAATTTGTAAAATATATAAAATAGATAAAAATAGAAACAAATATCAACTAAAAAAAATAGAGAATCCATGGTTAATTTTAATACAAATATCAATACATTAAAAAAATATGAATTAGGGACCAATACACATACAAATAGTACACTGATTCCTTCTCATATCCACAAAAATGTTTTAAACTCAGATGAGCAAAAGTCAAAAGGAACCAAGAGTATCGAGAAAAAAAACATCAAACCTCTTAATAAAACTTACCCCACGCCACAACCTGACGTTTTAAACTTAGCAGAAGCTTTTAAAGCTGTGATACAAAAAAACTACTACCCCAGAAAACACTTAGGCTACAATTTATTTCCTTACGTTTTAGATATCATCTATGAAATCAAAAGTAATATAACGCATGACGACAACCGCACAAAAAAATTAGAGCTTATCGAAGTTTTTTTTAAATCTACCTTAATAGGTTTAGATATACTAAAAGCAATGACAAATACTTCTAGTAAAAATGTTAAAGATAGTGACCTCTGCGGATTTGTAAATAGTACATATTTACAACTCATTGAATGTATAGATACATATTCTAATCAATTTAACAGGAAAAATCGACTAGAGCTAGACAAACTCAAAGAAATTATTTACCACGTTAGTTCCTTAGTTAAAAGTAAAAAAATTTCACTGCAAGAGTTTAAAAAAAATCTTCACACGATTAATCGCGCACGTCAAGATAGTCATATGGATCCTGTCATAGAAAGTTTTAATAAAATAAGAGAATCAACAGCATTGCTAAAAAAAGCCGCATCTTGCTTTACTGACTTTATCATTAGTGAAGATTATCTTGAAGTTATCGAAAATGACCCCAATATCGCAAAAGACATTTCACTAAAAGCGCTAAAAACAAATTACGAAAAAACAATCAATTTAATTGATAAGAAAGTCAAACAAAGAATCAAACAGTCGATCAACAATAATTACGATCACATCTCCCTACAAAACCTATTAAATTATATAATCATTACTACTAAAGATGTATCTGTATATTTTTCTAAAATTGAGAACATTGCGGAATCAAAAAAAACACCTCGTTTATTTCGCGTGGCGAAGGTTGATCAGCAAACCTACAAACATGCAACAAAATTATGTGTCGTTGTAAATTACGAAACGATTAAAATAGATTCTATCACTTCTTCAGTTTTAAAGACTATTGAAATGTCTTTCCTCGAGTTTGAAAACCAAGTTTGTAATTCTTTTTCTTTAGCTGCAATTACGAATGGTAAGGTTCTTGACATCAACGCTGCATATAAACTTATCGAGTCATTCTCGTCACTCCAAAAAACTCTGAACACCTACATCACTGAGACTATCCCTGGCCTTGCAGGCCTTTTAGTATTAATTTTTGACTACGTTAACGACTTAAATAAATTACTTGATAAAGCAAAAGAAAATAGTATGCTAATAGGAAAGTTTTATTTTATCACTCGTCAAACAACTGTAATTTTAGAGGGTATCGAAGAGTCAATAATACCCAATGCATTGAGGTACCTAAATGAGTTTTTATCTCTTACTTCACCGAATGAAAGTAAAAGCAAAAAAATACGGATCACTCTCAGCAGAATCGATGGCGTCATCAAGCTTTTAGACTTATTTGAACAACATGCACGACCACTTTTCAACATCGTCGAAAACTTCAGTGAAACGATGTTAATCGACAAAAAAGTCAATGTTCCCGAAAAGATTATAGTTATAGATGAAACCGCTAAAGAGACCTCAACTTTGCCAGAATCTGTTATTCAAAAGGACATTGAAGCGAAGCTTGAAGAGCCTGAAATTACTATTACCGACGAAAAATTTCTTGACGAAGTTGACCTACAAGAGCTCGATTCTAATTTGAACGAAAAAGAATATATAAAAAAAATCGAGGAAACGGTAGTTGAAATTGAAAATTATTCAGCAAACCAACCTACGTTTATAAAAAACATGAAGCTAAGAAAACTCCTCAAAATTGTTCAGGCTCATGGGTATAAACTGAATAAAAAAAGGGGGAAAGGAAGTCATATTCAAGGTACAAAACCTGGCTTTCCTACTCTCACCATAACTGGACACAAAATGGTAAGTCCTGGTGTAACAGAACAGAATTTAAAAGTGCTCGAAAACTTGGAGTCTACTCATGAAAAAGCTACTGAGGATCTAGAGCTGGTAGACTCACCGAAGAACCCGCGTACAAAAAAACAGCAAAAAAAAAGGAAAGCTAAAAAAAACCGACCAAAGAGACGGTAATTTTAATAGCCTAACACCAATGACACCATTGGGTAACAATCGGTGTCAGTGACAATAGGTGCCATTATAGATAGAAGAACATAGAGCTAGAACACAAAACTGTATTTAGATTGTATTTACATCATTTATGCAGAGCTACGCTACTACTAGATGATAAAACACTATCCGTGGATAGGACGCCTAAGAGCCGCAAGTGACGCATCTTTTATCGCTTCACATAGAGTGGGATGAGCGTGTGAGGCTCTTGCAAGATCTTCAAGAGTCGCCTTTTTCTCTATAGCCATAACTCCTTCTCCAATCAACTCAGAAGCGTGTGGACCTATGATATGCATACCGATCAGCCGCCCTGAAGTAGCGTCACCAATGACTTTAACTAATCCGTCGGTATCGTGACTACAACGTGCTCTCGGATTATTTCTGAAGTAGAAAATCCCACTTTTTGGTTTAAGCCCCATATCCTTTGCTTCTTGTTCTGTAAGACCTACTGAAGCGACTTCCGGATGAGTGTAAATAACATTAGGAATGGCCATATAATTAACATGAGTATCATGACCAGCAAGAACTTCTGCTGCTGCCATTCCTTCCTCTGAGGCTTTATGTGCCAACATTGGACCATCGATAATATCGCCGATTGCAAGAATATGTGCGTGTCGAGTTCTAAACTGTGAGTTTACTGGAACAAACCCCCTTTCATCTGTTTCGATTCCTATTTTATCTAATCCTAGTCCCTCAGTGTAAGGTCTACGACCTACCGAAACCATCGCGACATCTACATTTTCTACATACTCTTTGCTTTCGTGTGTAAAGGTAATCTTAACGCCCTTAGAGGTAACTTCACCAGAAGTTACCTTGCCTTGGAGATAAAATTCCAACCCTTGTTTTGTATAAATTTCCTGAAGCGATTTACAAACTGTGAGATCCATTCCAGGACAAACCCTGTCAAGCATTTCTACGATTGTCACCTTGGAACCTAAACGACTATAAACCGAAGCGAGTTCTACGCCGATGACTCCAGCACCAATAACAAGCATTTTTTTAGGAACTTTATTCAAAGCGAGAGCACCTGTAGAAGAAACTATTTTCTTTTCATCAAAAGGAAGAAACGGCAACTCTATAGGTTTAGAGCCCGTTGCCAAAATAAAATGATCGGCAGTGATTTTTTCACCCTTCACTTCTACTGAATAAGGATCAAGAAACGTCGCTACCCCTTCAATTCTATCAATTTTATTTTTCTGAAACAAAAGGGCTATCGAACCTGTCAGACCATCAACGACATGACTCTTACGATTCATCATCGTTTTAAAATTATGTTTGATCTCGCCACAATCAATTCCATGAATTTTTCCGTCATGCTTCAATAGATGGTAGTACTCTGATGATTGAAGTAGCGCTTTTGAAGGGATACATCCAACATTCAAACAAGTTCCCCCTAAAGTGGGATATTTTTCGATACACGCTGTTTTAAATCCTAACTGCGCTGCGCGAATAGCCGCTACATAGCCTCCAGGTCCACTTCCAATAACAATCACATCGTACTTTTTATTCGTCATTTTTCCCCATTTCGTTAATCAGTTTAAATCCCGAGTAGTAGTCTAGCTGGATCTTCTAGTGAATTTTTAATATGAACTAAAAATGAGACAGCCTCTTTCCCGTCGACGATACGATGGTCATAGCTTAGCGCTAAATACATCATTGGTCTAATGACAATTTCATCATTAACCACAACAGGTCTTTTTTGAATTGAATGCATACCTAAGATAGCGCTCTGCGGTGGATTAAGGATCGGAGTCGATAGCAATGACCCGTATACTCCCCCGTTTGTGATAGTAAATCCGCCACCTTGAAGGTCATCGACAGTTAATCCACCTTTCCTTGCTTTCGTCGCTAAAGAAAGTATTTCCTGCTCTATATTTGCGAATGAGCGTTTATCGCATTCACGTACAACGGGAACAACCAGACCTTTATCAGTACCAACAGCGACGCTAATGTCGTAATAGTGTCGGTAGACAATGTCATTTCCGTCAATATATCCGTTTATAGCTGGAAATTCTTTGAGAGCAGCTACGCTTGCTTTTATAAAAAAAGACATAAACCCAAGTTTGACATCGTTTTCTTTCACAAACTTATCTTGATACTTTTTTCTTAATGACATGATACTCGATAAATCAACCTCATTAAATGTCGTTAGCATAGCGGTTTGCTGCTTCACTTCTACAAGTTTCGAAGAGATAATTTCTCTGAGCCTGGACATTTTTTTCCGCGTTTCTCTATTGTCACTTGCTACTTTGGGAGCCGGGACAGACTGTAGTGGTTGATCTACCTTTGTTTCCGTATCAGGTTTGGAAGTTGATTTTGGTGAAGAAATCTCTTTTACATAGTCTTCTCGAGTAATTCGTGCACTATCACCCGATTCAGGTAAAGGCTCTGATTTTGTTGCCTTTGAAGAAACCTGTGGTTCTGCAGCTTGTTCTTCGCTTTTGCTAGAAGATTCTTTTGGAGGAGTTTCTGCTTTCTGACTTGCTGCCGCCGTATTGATAAATCCAATCACTTGACCAATAGTAACGACGTCTTCTGTATTCACTGAAATTTCTACAACACCCCCTTGCGGTGCATACAGGACCTGATTCACCTTATCGGTTTCAAGCTCTAGAATTTCATCATCCATTGCCACTGTAGATCCTGTTGGCTTTAATATTTCACCTACTGTTGCTTCAGTGATGGACTCTCCCATTGCGGGCACTTTTATCTCAACTTTCATTTCTTTTTACCTTTCGTTGACTTTGATTTGTTTTTCTGACGTCCTGCATTAAACAAACTATCCATGATCGCTTCATATTCTTGTTTGTGCCTTCCCACTGATCCCGTTGCAGTAGATGCACTGGTTCTTCTTCCTATGTATTCAAGTTTTTTTCCACTTGGAATTATTTTTCCGAGAGGAACGAGTAATGCTCTCCACGCTCCCATATTTTTAGGTTCTTCTTGTACCCAGAAGAATTGTTCACATCCCTTATATTTTTTGACAATGCTCGCAATTTTATCTCTATGCAACGGATAGAGCTGTTCAATACGAACTATAGCCATATCGGTAACACCTCGTTTTTCACGTTCCGCTGCCAAATCATAATAAATTTTTCCGCTGCAGAAAACCAGCTGCTTTACTTTTTTTGCCGGATTGGGATCGTCAATTACTTCATGAAAATAGCCTTGTGTTAGGTCTTGAAGTGTGCTTGTACACATGGGGTGCCTTAAGAGAGCTTTTGGAGTAAATACAATTAAAGGTTTTGGTGACCTACGATACACTTGACGACGAAGAAGATGGAACATTTGCGCTGGTGTTGTTGGGTTCACCACGAACATATTATTGTCACCACATAGAGAAAGGAATCGTTCAATCCTCCCTGAGGAATGCTCTGGCCCTTGCCCTTCGTATCCGTGAGGTAAAAGCATGACAACATTATTTTTTTGACCCCATTTTTGTTCTGACGATGAAATAAACTGATCGATCATCACTTGTGCACCGTTCGCAAAGTCACCGAATTGAGCCTCCCATAAAATCAAACTTTCAGGTGTCCCTAAGCTATATCCATATTCAAACCCTAAAACAGCATATTCTGATAAAAGTGAATTAATTACATCAAAACGCCCTTGACCTTCTTTAATATGCTGTAAAGGGTAATATGCCCTCTCTTGAACTTGATCCATCAATAATGCATGCCGATGACTAAAAGTTCCTCTTCCGCAATCTTGACCTGATAGCCGCACGTGTACGCCATCAGCAAGTAAAGATCCATAGGCTAGTAGCTCTCCCATCCCCCAGTCTATAGGCTTTTCTCCCTTGACCATTGCCAGTCTATCTTTATGAAGCTGTTTCATTTTTCTATGGAGATTGAAATTATCTGGCACAGTACAGATTTTTTCTCCTACAGCAACAAGATTTTTTTCTGTAGCTCCAGTTTTTACGACTCTTAACATTTCGGCTCGGTTTTCATCTGCAGCTTTTAGTTGGGTGGAAAGATCTGGTCTTTCCGGAGTTTTTTTGCCAGGGAGCTGAGTGCCGGTAAGAGCTACTTGTAAAGCTTCTTTAAAATCGACTTCCAAAGATTCTGCCATATGTTTTTCAAGGATGCCTTGCTGAATTAGGTTATCTCGATAAATTTCTCTGATAGGTTTTTTCTTTCTAATAAGCTGATACTCTAAAGGCTGAGTAAATGCAGGCTCATCTGTTTCATTATGACCGTATTTTCGATAACAGTAGAGGTCGATAAATACATCACAGTGAAATTTCTGCCTTATGGCAACGGCCAAATTCGCAGCATGAACACACCCTTCGGGATCCTCTCCGTTAACATGGAAAACAGGAGCGTTAAATGCACGCGCAATATCCGTACAATACCTTGTAGACCGTGCATCTTTCGGTAGTGTAGTGAACCCTATTTGATTATTGATGACGACATGAATTGTTCCTCCAGTGGAGTAGCCATCAAGATCATACATCTGAAGGGTTTCATAAATAATACCTTGCCCAGAAACAGCAGCATCACCATGGATAAGGATTGGGATAATTTTATCCGCAGCACTTTCATTATTGAGCATGACTTGTTTCGCTCGTACCTGGCCTTCGACGACTGGATTTACCGCTTCGAGATGGCTTGGATTGGGAGCAAGCTCTACCACGACATTTTTTCCTGATTCAGTTTTGGTCTCCGAAGTGAAGCCTTTGTGATACTTTACATCACCACTACCTTCAAACGAGTTAGCGATCCAGCGATCCTCAAATTCAGAAAATATATCAGCATAGGACTTATTAAGAATATTACTAAGCACATTAAGTCTTCCACGATGTGCCATTCCCACAACGTAATGCTCCAATCCAAGGTCGTTGCCTGTATGAATGATAGCTGCTAAAATAGGGATAAGAGTTTCGCCGCCTTCTAGTGAAAAGCGTTTTTGTCCTACAAATTTCGTATGAAGAAATGACTCAAACAACTCTGACTTATTTAAATGCTGTAAAATCATTCTTTTTTGATCAATAGTCAGATTTGTCTTAAACCTCGAAGGTTCAATCTTTCCTTGCAGCCAACGAGCTAGCTCCGGATTTTGGACTCCCATAAATTCTACGCCGATATTGCCACAGTAAATTTCTTTCAAACAATCGACGATCTCCTGAAGAGAAGCCTGAGGTTGCTCCATTAACCCACATGTTGGAAACTGTTGGTTTAGCTGACTTTCATCAAATCCAATATTATTTAATGATAGCTGCCATGGTTCTTCGATAGGGCGGGTTTGAATGGGATTGATTTTTGCCAACAAGTGTCCGTAAGTTCTATAAGCGTTAATCAATTGCGATATTTTCAACTCACCTTGCTGAGGAGGACTTTCTTTACACGAACTGGAAGAAGCACCCTGCTCTCTTGGTTCCTTTACTGGTGTTTTTTCTGGTATAGATTGATTATCAACCGTTCTAAAAAGTGACTGTAGAGAGGGGTCTACATCATCAGGATTAGTTTGATATTTCTCGTATAATGCATCGAGAACATTCATGTTTGCAAAAGCAGAACTTAAAAAAGAGTGAGATTCCATTAGAGCCTTCCTGTTAGTGGGATGGGCATCGCTCCCTATAACATTAGATTTACCTCAGAAAGACATTATTTTAAAGGACTATATGCCAAATAGTTTACAACTTCAATTTTAGTGCGTATATGACTTCCTTTTTAACCCTACATTTTATGGCTATCTAAATGAATCTTCTCCGTCATATTTATGCAATACGACTCAACTACACCCTTTCAAAATAAAAAAGCATATTGTATATACTATCACTAAAACTGGAGAACAAGCATGATAAAAAGCACAAATTACTTAGAGCGGGCTAATAAAGCTAACGTAGAACTCTCCTATGAAAAACTACGTTTTAAGATAACCGATAAAATCACGTTCCAAAGAGATCTAGGACGCTTAGTTACAGGCATTTGCTTAATTTATTTGATCGTAGCGCCTTATTTCGATTTCGATACAAATATTGTACTCGGAATCACTCTTCTATCAGGAGCATACTGGGCTCTATTCAATTACTTCGCAACATTCATCGAACCCAAAACCATAGAATTAGTCGAACGCCATGAAAAAAAAGCTAAAGATAATGTCTCTGATGATCATTTTAATAACTTTTACTTCGGGGTGTCAAACAGCTGAGGATAAACAGGATGACGTAAAAACAGTCATGATAGCTGGTAGAACAAATACAGGGCCTATCTATCAAATTAAAGTTCCTGTAAGTTGGACGCAGATCCCCCCGACTGCGTCTGACCCACTATTAGACACAAAAGTCCCCATCTACAGTTTTTTTTTCCAATCTGGCGAAGATGCAGCAACAGTTACAATCCATAACTTTCCAAGCAATAATATCGCTGACCGTATCCCTCCAATGGCGCAAGTCATTAGATGGAAAGAGCAATTTAAAGATATTAACGAAACAGAACTGTCTATAACACCCCAATCTTTTGGAGGGTATGCAGGGTATCGTTTTGAAGGAGCCGGAAGTACTGAAGGAGGCAGCTCAAGTGTAATAGCCTGGGCAATGCAGCTTCCCCCCGAACACTACCACTCACTCAATTTCCCCTTGAAAGACTCTTCTGCTGAAGTTCGCAATCAGATGAAAGCAGATTATACAATAAAGATTGTCGGCTCCTACAAAATGTTAATGGAGCATAAAAATACAATCGATAAGGCTGCTCGAAGCTTCAGACTAATCAAAGAAATTCCAAAAGATTTATAATAATGAAACATATCGTACGCCTATACAATTTTTTAGGAAGTTTTTACTTTGCAATCGTGTTAATTTCTCTCCTTGCAATTATGGTTACTGCAGGCACTTTTGTAGAGTCAGTGACTGATTCACATCGCTACGCATCGTTATTCACTTACAGTAGTCCGGCATTTACCCTTATTTTGTGTGGGGTATTTATCAACATTTTGGTATCGGCATTAAAAAGATGGCCTTTTCAACGCAAGCATGTTGGATTTCTTACTACGCACTTAGGCCTGCTAATGGTTTTATCGGGTGTCATTATAAAAAACATATATGGAGTCCAAGGATCTATGGGCATTGCGGAGGGTACAGGTAGTAACCAGATTTTCATATCTGACACATACACAATACATATCGAAGCAAAAGACCCGGTAAACCCTGAAAAAATTATTTCTCAAGACTTCGATGTTAAACAGAGTTTTTTTTCAAATAACGCAAAACTGGAGCCTGTAGATGGAACAATCAATCCCCGGTTTTCTCACATTAATCTAGAACTTATTAAACTGAATTCAAATTCTTCAGAATCCCTCACCACTTGGATTAAAGGTGATTTTGGATATATCGCTGGACTTGCCCCTTTTCCTGTACATTATGATACAGGCACAGGAGAAATTCCCATAAGCTCTCGGGTTAAACTCTTTGAGCACACACCAGAAATCTGGGACATCTACGCGATCAAAACCGATGATCTTAATGAAACGATTAAGCGTCTATACCACCAAGATACTAAGTTAATCACTAAAAGTAAGCGAAACAATAAAATAGTCACAGAAAAGTTCATCGAAAGCAACAATACCCACTTTGATATCGACGAAAATGGGGTAATTCAGTCTGCTTTTTTAACTATTGAAAACCAAAGCATTCCATTAATGGATAGGGATATTTTCACCAAGGATGTTTTAGATATTGACGACCATATAGTGCACGTTGAATCTCGCCCAAAAATCGCTTTCCTCCAAGATGAGCAGAGTAATACGATCGTTGTCGCCGTTGATAGATATGGATATATTTTCACAAAATTATTTTCAGCAGAATCAATCAATTCCATGATCGTCTATGACAGCGGTTTTGGTGGATATTTTGCGCATCTCACCCTACCCTTTCCGGCATATCCCTATAGCGTAGAAGATTTATACCAGGCAAAACTTCATTTTTTAGGAAAGACGTTACGTAATGCTTTATACAACAAGCAAACCTTATCTCCCCCTCTTGATCTTTTTGCCGATGCATGCAAAAAAGCAAGCTGCGACTTCCCACAGGCACTTATTAATCTTTTGGATAATAGAGTAAATACAGAAACAAGTCTTGTAATGAGTAAAATTAACTGGGATAAAATCCCCCCAGAAGAAGTTAACGGATCTTACTGGTCACAGTATATTGAAAAAGACATTAAGCAAGAGCTAAAAAGGGGAAAAACAATAGAATCTATTCTCGAAGAACGTAATATACCTATAAAAAATATGAAGGCAAACAACGACTTGATCAATGAAATCACTCACCAAATATTTATGATATCCTCACAGTTACCGGATGCGCCACTTCCCAAACTTCTTCCATTACATACGCAAACAGCGATGATTTGCTCTTATATGAAATATTACGGTATAAATCTTCACAATATATGCCCCAGGTTCTCTTCAGCAGATGATAATAAAGCGTGTTTACATGAATATCTCGAAACTAATTTGATAAACTCAAAAGTAAATCGCTTATTTCCTACTCTTTCTCAACTTGCTCTCCATCAAAAAGGCGAAGTTCTCAAGAAACTCCCCGAAACGCATCCAATAAAAAAAGAAGTTTTCAACCTCATCAAAGATAGAAATATTATCGAAAATAATTTTGTTATGTCAGAGATTCCCGCTGAAGCTCTTTTAGATGATGATTTTGAAAATACTTTACTAGCAGATAATATTATGCTAGAAACGGCAATCACGCCTTCAATAACACCACTACCTCCAACGAAAAAACTTGAAAGCAATAGCCCTAGCGCAAGTCTTAAAATAAAAATCAACAATTCCAACCAGATTATCACTCTTGCGTACGACCGTTTTGGAACGGGTATCAAATGGCCGATTGCTAACGGAGAGTACCGCGTCCGCTTTCAACCTAAATTTATTGAAATCCCTCATCGAGTTCGCCTTCATGATGCACGCCAGATCAACTATCCCAACTCCATGCAACCTTTCAGCTACGAAAGTGATCTGATCGTTTCAAAAAATAATAGTACTAATATTAAAGAGGTTACAGTAAGTATGAATAATGTTTACGAAACTAGTGACGGGTACCGGTTCTATCTATCAAACATTTCCCCTGGTGACCCTTCAAGAACACAAAGGGTTCAGCTGGTGGTCAATTATGATCCCGTTAAGTATATTCTAACTTATCCTGGAGGGATATGTATCGCAATTGGAATATTTTTACTGTTCTGGATGCGACGAAAAAAAGCTAGTCCAATTAAAACCCGGTTTGAATAGTAGATATTACACATTAAAACAAAAGGTTAAATCACCTCATCAAGAATCATGAGGTGATATCAGTAATTAAAACCCGGTTTGTGTCCAAATCTCTTACCTATGCACCACTTAAATGATATTGATTTACAGCGTCTGCGATGAATGTGTAAAAATTTACTATTCGAAAATGATCAGATAATGTTACTTCCCTTAAGAAAAAAAAATCTTTCTCATCAACATGCCCCCTACTGCAAACAAATGATCAAAAGGACTCGAAAAATAGTTGAAACATCAATTAGTTGTGTGCAAGGGCTATTTCCAAAAGCATTAGCAGCAAGGACTTCTAAAGGTTTTGAATTTAAACTTATTATGTTTCTTTTAGCAAAGAGCTGTACTGATTATTTCACAGCAGCAAGGCTTTGGACGCAAACCGGGTTTAAATATTCATGGATTCAAAAGCCCTACTGAAGACTGCAAAAATATTCTCTGTCTCCTCTTTTTTTTCTTCCTTAACTTCAGGAGATACAAAATGTTTCAAATGAGACACTGCTTCCGATAACAAACCAGCACTTAAAGTTTCGACCGGTTTGGTAAGGTCAGCTTTTTTAGCAAGGGGGTGATAATTAGACGCCCTCTTTCTTTGCGTAACATCTACTTTATTATCTCCAAAGCTTAGAGTCGTTTCTGTGTTATTAATATCATCTTCAAAATCGATACTCAAAAAGTCATCATCATCGGTTTCATAGTCATCTAAGTGTGTTTTTGCTCTCAAACTTTTAAGACCTTCAAATAAGAGGTTATGAATACTATTGTCTAAACGCTCTTTTTTCTTATTGACCGCATCCTTTACTACCGATGTCTTTGTTTCTTCATCATTTTTTGTCATTATCCATTTTTTGGGCGTAATTTTTCCTGATGGCGGTAATGGAGGTGGGGTAGGAATAGTGTTATTCCCACTACTCTCCCCATTTTGTCTTGTTGGAGGCTTTGGTGCTGGATAATTTGGCGGCGGTGGAATGACTGTTTCAGATCCATCAGGCTGAGTTACTACAATACCAGCACCTGTTTTACCGTCCTCAGATAAAGTGTACGTATCACCATCCCATACAGGAGCTGTTACCTTTTCTTTCGTTGGAGGCTTTGGTGCTGGATAATTTGGCGGCGGTGGAATGACAATTTCAGATCCATCAGGTTCCGTAACTAATATGCCGTTACCTATATTTGCAACGTCCTTAAAAAATTTTGTGTGATTCTCTGACATAGGTAATGTTATTTTTTCTTCACTTACAACAGGACCTTTTATTTTTTTTGCTTCACCATTTTCAAAAACGACAGCTTTTTTACCTATTTTTATTCTTTTAACCCTTCCAAATAGGCGACCAAAAGTTTTTTCAAATACCGTTTTAATACCTCTAAAAAAAGCGACAACAATTGTTTTAATTTTTGTCGTAAAAGCCTTCCACCCGCTCGTTTTTCTTTCTGACTCACCTACAACTACTTCCTTGAGACTTCCATCTTCAATTGGTAGTGCGTTATTTTTTTTCTTCGTGTCAAAAGGCTCTACTCCCTCAGGAATCTTCGGTAACGGTCTAAGCTTTTTCTGTACTCTTTTCTTCGTGTCAAAAGGCTCAACCCCCTCCGGGATTTTCGGTAAAGGACGATTTGTAAAAGAGGGCGTTTTTAAGAGCTCCGCTGCCGATTGTTTTACTGAGTGAGCTGTTTTTGCCACATCAAAACCAGTTTCAACTTCAGGTTTTTCGGTTTTTAAATCTGTGTTTATTCTAGGTTGAACAGTAGAGCTAATTTTACTGTCTGTTTTGTGCATTCTTAACTTTTGATTTTTAAGTAAATCTGTCGTCACCTCACTAGTCATTCCCGGAAGAACTGGAATTAATTTGGATGTGTCTATTGAACTATTCATGTAACCCTCATCAAGTACGTATTACTAACTTTGTTAAAGGTTATTATAAACACAAAATATTAAGACTAACTAAAGATACAGTAAACAAAGGGTTTAATTACGTAAAATAAAGGATTTAAATAGAATCAAATGAAAAAATAAGTTTACAAATAGTAAACATTTTTTTAAAAAAAGCCTTTAAATAAGCAAGCACTCACTCCATATTTGTATATTTTTCACTTTCGCTTTCAAAAACATCAATATATTCATCTTCACTTGCGCTATCTTCAGACATTGAGCCCTGTATGCATGTCCTTCGCTTTGCGAATAGATCTAATATTTCATCACCAAAAATAAAAGGTTTCACCTCAAAATTAGCGGACTTTCGCTTACTAATATGTTCATAGCTAGGATAGACTGAAATCGACCGAGTAAGAGGACGACGCTCTGTATTTTGAATGAGAATATTCCTATGATACTCCCTTTCAATCTCCTCTCCCCAAGCATCATCAATTACCCCATCGCAATCACAATCTTCGATTAGCTCTTTTTTTTGTTGAATCATCTTACTGTTGAATGTACTCGAAATTCTCTTTTGGAGTGCTTGCTTTCTTCTATTTTCAATATGCTCTTCAAACCGATCATAAGCTTTTTTCATTGAAGGCAAGTTCTCAGAAAAAATAGATGTCAATTCCTCATGTAAACTGTCTGGCTTATGTTTTGGTTTCGTCCTTAAAAAAGACCTCAGTTTTGAGTTCTTACTAAAAGGTTTGTTCATTTTACGCTTTGCTTCGTCAAGAGTTGCTGAAGTAGCATCACGCAGTGCTCTTGCTAACTGTTTTTCAATACTCGAAAGTTTAGCTTTTTTGTGCTCTTCCTTTTTTACCTCAATATTACTATTTTCCAGAGATTTTTTTTCCTGAACTTTAACTGGCTTAAACGTCTTTTTGTTTTGTAATTCCTGAGGGTTCATTTCGATTATAGAAGTTGTATTAGTCTTTTTGTATGCCGACCTTTGCGATGAACCATTGTTAAACATTGCAATTAAGCCCGATACTCCACTTGTTTTCTTTGTTTTTTTAGGCTTATATTTGTTGTAAATAGCATCAAGTTTATCAGCAGTTAGTAGTTTTTGTTGCTTATTTGACTCAATATAACAATTTTTTGCTTCTTCTCTGTATGTCGAGGCTAAAATGTTTACTGACTCTACGCATCCCGAAAAATTTTTTTGAGCTTTAAGAATTCGGTCCTTAGGTAAATTACTGTCGATAAAACCTCTTTTATCATCTTTCAAATTGTCCATTACATACTTTAACGTAAAAAGTGTTGCATCAACGAGTTCTGGAGAAAAAGCGTTCGTAAAAGCCCTTCTTGCAACCTGGAAAACAATACGGTCCTCTACTTTAAAGCTATCACCGTCTGCAACTAACTTACTTCCGGGCTTTAAAGACATCATAACATCGCTGTTATTAATCGCTATTTCACTAATAATTCTTCTTGAACAATTGATCGTCATTCTACTAGCCTCTTTGTAGAAGTACTTATAAAACTTATTAAGTTTCTCTTTGTACTCCTGAATTCGTAATTTCTTAAATTCCGTTTTATTCTTAAGTAGTTATATTACAGACTTTTTATCTTGTTACCTGCTTTATGACAAGTAAATATTTTTATTTTTACTCTAACAACAACAAAAATTCTAGTCACACACTCATTAAGTAGCTTTGATGGGAAGCATTTCATAAAACTGGACTAGCGGAAAAACGCAAAGAATAAAAAAAATTTAACTTGTACATTTTCCCCTTCTCTTACTTGCAGTTGAATAATTTTTCTTGTAAAGTAGCCTCTCTATGGAAACATTCAATTGGTGTAAAAGAAGTCGATGAAAAATTTAATTTATTATGCTCTATTGATAACCTCCTTACTATCCTCTTGGATTCAACCTCCTGAGCTTTATTCCTTAGAAACTGTTCCTGTGCTATATCAAGGTAGATTTATTCCATTAGATGTTTACTCTAAACTATGGTTTTCTGATATTAGTGGAGAGCAATACATTCATGATGAAAAGTTTCTCTTTCAAATGCACTTTTTAGGCAGTGAGAGCATTGGTGAGGAACCTTTTATCGCAGTTGGGAGTAAAAAAATCGAGCAGTTATTAAGCTCCAAAGCCCTCCTGTCATTTAATCAACTACAAAACTTTTTCTACCACAATAAAGAAACTAACCAAAAACTCCTTTCTCCTCTAATCCTTTCACACTTTAACGACATATACTCTAGCACGCATACTAAAGGGCGAAATAAAGTATGGTCTCTCGGCACGATAGACCCAAAACTCAAGGTGAAATTAGCAGAAGATAACGGGCTTTATATTTTCTCTCTACCCGAATCTCGGCTATGGAAATACTTTAAAAAAGGCGACAAAGTAGGGAATTTTTCTCAAAATACTAACAAACTGAAGCTTCATGCAAACCACATCCAAACTCTTTTAGAGAAACTTAGCCGCCTCGAAAAATTAAAGGGACCTGAAATTGAAGGAGAAAAAAAATATGAAAATCGCTATCTACAGCTTAAACAACAAAACCTCCCTCCTAAAGAGATCAAACGAAACCTGGAAATGGAATTTCCCCTTGAGCAACGACTGACTCTAGCTGGAGCTACACTTCACGCCCTTCCAAGTCGTTATAATACAAATACTTGGATCCCCTTAAAGGCTCTTAAACTAAAAACATATGACCAAGAAACCAACTCCCTTCTCCCAGTAAGAAATTTTACTGCCTACGATGACGAAACCTTTATCAAAATACGTAAAGCTTACAGCTCGCTTGAAGAAGCTGTAATACATAAAAAACTGACAAATAAAATTGAGAAACTGTCAGAATCTTTACTTTTAGGGTACAATTCAATAGAAGGACAACCCTATCAAGAAGTAAAAGACAAAAAACTTTTTTTTCCCTCTCCTTTCAAACTGAGTATTGAATCACTCTTTTATCGCATTCCATTTACAAATATAATCATAATAGGGTACATCCTCAGCTGCACCACAATTTTAATGTGGTATCGATGGCAGTCGGCAACCCTGTTTTACGCATCAACGGCATTATCTCTTGGAACGTTCATGATTCACACACTCAACCTGATGATAAGGTGTTACCTACTGAACAGGCCTCCCGTTTCAAATATGGCAGAAACGGTTCTCTTTGTCCCATGGGTGGGTGTCGCTACAAGCGCAATATTTGCCTACTTTTTCAGAACAACTATTCCGCTTTTATGCTCTTACCTTGGAGCTATATCCCTCTTTATCGTTCTAAAGTACAGTAAAATTAATTTAAGCCTTGAAAATGTACAGGCCGTTTTGGACTCCCAGTTTTGGCTTACCATTCATGTCCTGATGGTCGTTGGAAGCTACGGTGTATTTGTTATTTCTGGAATTCTTGGACACTTATACCTCGTAATGGATTCATTACTGAAATCCTCAAAAAAGCAAATGCTTCAATTAGGTAAGTTAATTTTATTTTCGATGTTTTTGGGGTTGACCTTGTTAATACCAGGTACAATTCTTGGAGGGGTGTGGGCCGCAGAAAGTTGGGGGCGTTTTTGGGACTGGGATCCAAAAGAATCTTGGGCTTTTATTACGAGTTGCGTCTACCTAATTTGCATTCACTCTCATTACTTTGGCATTTTCCACGATTTTGGGCTCGCTATCGGCTCTATTGTTGGCTTAATGGTTGTAGGATTCACATGGTATGGCGTCAATTATATTCTTGGCACTGGTTTACATAGCTATGGCTTTGGTTCTGGAGGAGAGGAATTTTTCTATTATTATCTCGCTACTGAAGTTATTTTCCTGGTATTTATTTGCTTTTTACGCTATCTTTGGTCTCCTCAAGGCGATAAAATATCACTTAAGTAGATATTTACAACTTTCCTCGAGAGCTGCTTGAATAAAATTTAATTTTTTTTTAGAATAGAGTGGCGGAGGTTGACTCAGATTAACAAGACCTCAGACTGTAACCAAGTAAATAAACCTTAACAAAATAAGCTTGTATAGCTTTAGTAATATTGAGAGACTGATGAGACAGATTAAAAGCGAAAGGCTAAAGAAATTAGAGCAAGAACTATCCGATCTAGAACAATGGCTAAAACTTGGTTTAGTACCGAAAAGCGACATTGATAGACACAACGAAGAAATTCTTGTAGCCAGAGCTAAAATTGAAGAAGAAAAAGAACGCTTACAGTTCCTAAAAGAAAGTGGCGACTCAAGTGACTTCACAGCTCCCAAACGCCAATCAGGTCGCTCAGCTTACACCGAAATGCCTTCCATTCCTGATATAGATATCAGCGAATCAAATCAAACTGTTTCAGATACTGCCTACAACAACGATTCCGACAATACTGAGTCCGACAGCTCTATCATCGAAGAAAGCGAAAATGACGACACCGAAGAAAAAACTTATGTTGAAGAAGAGGAAGAATCCTTCTTTAGCGACCGTAACCGCTGGCGTCGTGGATTTAAAGACATCATTGATCCTGAAGCAAACGAATGGTAATTGGTTTATCACCAAAAAATCAGTTAAGCCTTTATTTTCACATCCCTTTTTGTAAGAAAAAATGCGACTACTGCCACTTTTACGTTGTTCCTGACAAAGAAGAGTTTAAACAACTTCTTTTAACTGGCCTACAGCAAGAGTGGCTGCATTGGGCCAACAAAATTGAAACTTACGACCTTACATCCATCTATTTTGGAGGTGGCACCCCTTCACTTTTTGGCCCCCAGCGCATTTCACAGATTATTCAATGGGTCCAAGAAATTTTCCCCTTCAAAAACTCTCCTCCTGAAATCACTTTAGAGGCAAATCCAGAAAATATTACCATTGAAATGATGCGTGCATATAAAGATGCAGGTATCAACAGGGTAAGCATTGGTGTTCAATCCCTCAACAACAGTGAACTCATAGTACTATCAAGGCAACACAACGCCCATGCTGCAATACAAGCAATCATTGATACACATGCTGCTGGAATTGATAATATTTCTATAGATCTCATGTATGATTTACCCTCCCAAACAGCGGCTAGCTGGCATAATACACTGAATCAAATACAAAAATTACCAATCACTCACCTATCTCTTTATAATTTAACTATAGAGCCACATACTGTTTTCCATAAATTCAAAGAAAAGCTTACCCCAAGTATCCCCTGTGAAGACATGAGCCTTGACATGTACAAAACTGCTATAGCATCTCTTCACGACATTGGACTTGTTCAATACGAAATATCCGCGTTTGCAAAAAACGGACTCCACTCACTTCACAACACGGGTTATTGGACGGGACGTTCCTTTATTGGCCTCGGACCATCGGCCTATAGTTTTTGGAAGGGAGAACGCTTCAAAAACATATCTAACATCCACAAATATGCAAAGCTCCTCAGCGAGGGTGACTCCCCTGTCGACTACTATGATGAACTCAGCATAGACGACAGAAGAAAAGAGCTTTTTATTGTAGCTCTTCGCCTTCTCAATGGTTGCAACTATAATGAATTTAAAACTCGTTACGGCTGCCTTGATCAAGAGTCCAATACCACTTTAAATAGACTTGTCAGAAATGGACTCATTACATGCAAAAATGATTGCCACTACGCTTTGTCTGAACAAGGATTATTACTGTATGATTATATAGCTTCCGAACTGATTTAGGGTTTTAAACCAGCTCGAAAAACACCATTTTTAGCTAACAACCTTATTAAGAATTTTAGCAACTAATTCACGGTCTTTAGCGTATCTTTTCCCATAGACTTTTTCTATGTCTCCCACATACAGCTTCTCTTGCACTTTTTTCGAAAACACAGTTTCCAGATCAGACCGCTTCACTTTTTCGTGAGTAAGAGCTATAAAGTTTTTCAGCAGTTTTTTAACGATCCTCTCTTTCATAGTAAATTTATATTTTACAACTCTATTATATTCTTTTTTATTTATGACATCATTCCTACAGGCTTTTTCAAGACTCTCCGGAGTTACCTTATAGTCATTCAAAGGAATATATTCATCAGTATGATATAGATACAATTTATTCATGCTGATCAAAGCTTTATGCCAGTCAGACTTTTTAAAAATTGCTTTAAACATCTGAACAATTCTGTAAACCATTCCTTTAATTTTATCACTAAAACCTTTTCGACAACGATACCCGTTGATGGCACCATTAATTGCAGCTTCAGTTTTATCATCGATATTTCCTATGATATCCTTTACCTGAAGGTCAATAATCCCTTCAATATATATATTTTTAACTAAAATTGACGGATGAATACAATTAGACATATAACCAACTTACAAAAACACATTATTAAAAAACAAATATAAAAAAAACGAAATTAAAAATCAAATACTTACTGTATTAAAAACTAAAACATTAACGAACTGATCTCTTGCTAAGTAACCGCAATAGAAGTATGCTATAGCTGTACGTAAACACCGTACGAGGTTAAATAAAGAATCCATGCAACACAGGATAGATTGTGAGATTTGACAATATAAGGGCCTACGGGAAACACATCCAAAATGCCACTCCAAACCATCTAATGCCCATTTACTTACTGGTAAGTAAAAATGATCACGACCTGTCTGAAGCCTCACAAGCAATAGTTAAGGCATTATTCCCCAAAGGTGACCACTCTGAAATGGAGGTTAAAAGCCTTCCTGCGGAAAACACACAGATTCAAGATGTTCTCACAGAGCTCAACACAATCAACATCTTTGCCAAAAAACGCATCTTTATCTATCGAAATATCGACAAACTCACCAAAACGGCAACTGCTGCACTAGAAGATTATATTGATAAAGCTAATCCAGACGTTCTTTTAGTCTTAACGGCACAGTCAGTAAATAAAGGCACCAAATTTTATAAAAAGGCCGAAAAACAGGGAGTCATCCTCGATATTCCCGAAGAAAAACCTTGGCAACGTGAAAAGTCTGTTATTAACTGGTTACACGAAAAAGTTCAGCGTGATGGGAAGCAAGCAGAACCTCGGGCTCTTGAAGCCCTAGTCAAACAAATCGGCACGGATCAGAACTTTTTAGAACAAGAAATTGAAAAAATTTATTGTTACATTGGAGACAGAAAACTCATTACCATAGCCGATATCGCTAGTATCAGTTCGTTTGTCAATGTAGACAGCATCTGGCAGCTCGGTGAATCGATTTTCAGTTTTAATGTTTCTGATGCATTGAAATGTATGAAATCACTTCTCGACGACGAAGTTCCCTTGCTCACACTCCTTCGGCAACTGAGAAGTCAATACCAAACTTACCTTCAAATCTGCACGATTCTCGCTGCTGGACAAGGAAAAGACGAGGTCGTCAAACATTTTCGCTACTTAACAGGAAATATTCTCAATAAAAAAATTACTGAAGCCCAAAGCTACGGACTCAATCGATTTAAGAAGGGTATTTTAAAAATCGATGAGACTGAATTAAAAGTTAAAAGCAGTGCTGCAAATTTAGAGTTTTTAGCAGAGATGCTTGTTGTTAGCTTAGCCACAAAATAAAAAAATAATTACATAGGATTTTAATATGTCAAAAAAACCTTCATTACTATTACTACCCAACGTTCTTGGTGACGTAAAGCATCACGAAGTCTTTTTACCTGAGAGTGTTGCAAAAGCCGTTGGTACAATAGACGGTTTAATCGCTGAAAGCGAAAAAGGGGGACGCCGTTTTTTAAGTCGCTTTGATACAAAAAAATCGACTCATGATATTCCTCTAGCTCTTTTTAATGAACACACTTCTGATGCCGATATTGACTTCTTTTTAGAGCCGATTCTTAAGGGTGAACGTTGGGGTCTTGTTTCAGACGGAGGACTCCCCTGCATCGCAGACCCTGGAGCCAAACTTGTAAGACGTGCTCGTCAGGTAGGGATCGTTGTGCAAGGATTTGTTGGGCCCACTTCTATTATGATGGCACTAATGCTTTCAGGTCTTTCAGGCCAGCAATTCACTTTTCACGGCTACCTTCCCAAAAAACCGGAAGAGCGAGCAAAAATCATCCGCCGAATTGAAACCAAAGCAAAAACAGATAAATCTACCCAAATATTCATCGAAGCTCCTTACCGAAATATGCATACGATGGAAACCTTAATGGATCAGTTAGCTAATGAAACAACCTTATGTGTTGCTTGGGATCTAACATTGCCATCACAAGGAATACTCACGCAAAGTGTCAGTCAATGGAAAAAAAGTCCTTTACCTAATTTAGATAAAAAGTGCGCTATTTTTCTTATCGGGTCGTAGCCATTCCTTCATAGGATTTGGTTAAAAATATAAAGTGAAACAGGAACATAATCGTTTTTATGCTCTCGCATATGAGCGATTATTTCGCTACGCGTAAACCAAGCCGCTTCCTGGTATTCATCTTTAGAAAAATTAACTCCTGCTAATACATCTTGTTTAACTTCTATTTTAAAACACACTTCAACATAGCGTTTGTCGAGATCTTTCACGAGGGCAAATGGGGTTATTTTTGTTACACATTCAGAAGGAATTCCTATCTCTTCTTGAAGCTCTAGAAAAATTTGTTTTTTTAAATTCACAACTTCTCCTACCATAACTTCTTCTGAAACACTACCTGAAGGAGCAAGTTCATAATACCCCGGATGCATAGTCACAAATTCCGAACGTTTTCCTAACAAGTAGTGAGCGCTAGCCATTGTGATACCACTTACCCCGACAGGAAGAGCATTAATTTCTTCTGCCAGAGCTGGGTTTTGCAACTGAGCAACCAAAAGCTTATAGTCAATAAACTCTCCTACAAGGGTACTACCATCGAGAGAAATCATACTCAAAATTTTTCCGTTAAAAAGATGCTTCCCTCTCTTTTGTTTTTCTTCCCTCCAAATTTTTTCAACCTCATTACTCGTTTTTTCACTTAGCTTTTTATCACTTTTCACAATTTTAACTTGAAAATCTGACTGAACATGAATTCCACTAACTTGGTTCATTTATCCTCCAAAATGCATTTAAAATTTCCGACCAATCCGCTACTTTCTTAACGAGGTTTTCGCCTTCTAGGTCGTTTGGTAATTTTTCACTAAAAATATGATACGTATAAATATTTGCACTTACCGCCGCGCGTACACCATTGCTAGCATCTTCAACAGCAATAGCCTCATTAGGCTTTACATTGAGAACTTTAAGTGCTTCAAGATATATTGCTGGATCAGGCTTCCCTTTAATCACCTTTGAATTAGGCGTGATAATCGCATCAAAAAACCTAGCAATATTCGTTCCCTTGAGTAATGCCTCTGCATGTATTGGTGAAGCCGAAGTTACAAGTGCAGTTTTTAAGCCCATCTTTTTTGCGTATGATAAAAAGTCTTCTACTCCCCTAAAAAGAACGGCCTCTTTCGCATAATAATCCCTTAAGCGCTGAATAAAATCCTGAGAAGCTTGGTCTGTGTCTAAATGCAGGCGATATTTTTCGTTCAGCATTTTAATAGCGTCACTTAAGAATGCTCCATTTAACTCTTTAAACTCTTGGTCTGTTCCTTCAATACCGTTTCTCTTTAAAAAGTCGTAGTACATCAGCTTCAACTGGGGAAGGCTATCAACAACTGTACCATCCATATCAATCAAAAGCGTAGTTATCTGTTTTAAATCAAACATAAAAGCTATTTACTCCAGTCTCCGTGCTTGATTCCTGACCCCGCTTTTATGTCACATGTCGCTTTTTTACCTTCAATTTCTACTAAAAACTTAGGGTGCACCCCTAACTCTTGATTTCCCGGTCTTAATATAGCTAGATTTTTTCCTTCACTAAGAAGGTCGCCTGCTTTGATAGCATGTAGGGCTTGTACTCCTCTTCTAGCGAATAGACGTAATTCATTTTCTGGTTCTTGTACGATTTTCACGCCTGACCCTCGCATCCGTTCTGCAAGCCGTATCGCTTCAACCATTTCTTTTAGCTCATGGGGAAGGATCGCAAAAAAATGATCTGGACCCGGAAGTTTATTACTTAAGGTAAAATGTTTTTCTATCACGCTTGCCCCTAAGGCTACAGCGGACACCGGCCCTATAATTGGGTGACGGCTATGATCTGATAGACCTGCATTTACATGGTAGTGACTTTGAATCCAGCGAACGACATCTAAATTCATAGATTCAGGTTCTGCTGGGTATTTTGCGGTACATTGTAAGAGGGTTAAATCTCTTCCTCCATTTTGAAAAAAAGTTCTCACTGCCCAGCTGATATCTTCTTCATCAGCGGCTCCTGTTGAAAAAATTGCAGGTTTTCCAGATTTTGCTACAAGTTCAATTAACCTAATGTGACTAATTTCATAGGAAGCGATTTTGTGCCTTCGAACATACGGATCCACCGCATTAAAATCATTTTCAGAAAAGGGTGTCGACATAAATTCAACTCCCCCTTTTTTACAATAATCCGCAAGTTCATGGATCATATCATAAGGCATAGCGAGATCTGAAAATATCGAGGAAATATCTTCTTGAATCCCTGCTTCTGCAAGATAGTTGCTCTGTCCTGCATTATGGACATAGATTGTTTCTGGTCTATAGGTTTGAAATTTGACAGCATCAACACCAGCTTCAATAGCTACGTCTATTAGTGATTTTGCCATAGCATGATCACGTCTTGTACTACCCATTCTCCAGTTGGATCCTGCCTCTGCAATAATGAAAACTTGATCTTGCGTTGTTTTTTCGGCCGCTAACTTTTTTATATAAACGCTTATAGCAAATGTTTTGCCTGTATCATTAACTGTTCGAGTCTGTTTTTCTAATTCTTGATAACCTGCTGCTGTAAACAGTTTATGTGAAGCTGTATTATTTTCCTTAACTTCAGCATAAACATCGTCAATTCCCTGCTGCATTAACCAATCACACACCTCAGTGAGAGCTAATGTTCCCAATCCCTTCGCGCGATATTCTGAGGCTATATTGATTGAAATTTCACAACTTTTTCTTTCTAGCGATGTTAAACTTTCAACAGGTTTAAACCGTAATAAACCTATGCGTTTTCCTTCGCAGATGACGAAAAGAGAGGGTAGTTCAGGTATCGAAAAATACTCAAAACGAAACTCTTCCCAAAAGGCGTTCCATACTTTGGGCTGATCATGATATGACATTGCTAAGGTTACTGGGTCGTTTCTCCAGTCCATAATTACCCGAGCATGATCCTCTATTGGTCGTACAATTTCGTAAGTAATTTTTCGATTGCTTGTCATTTTCAACTCATTTAAATTTTTTTCTGTTGTATGTGTGCGTTTACGCCGATCCATTTTGGATTTTTCTCAAAAGCAAGTAAGATATCTTTCGTCGAAAAATCCCTTTTTACTGGATACAACTCTTCAATTATCAACTTAGCTAACTTAAAATCGTCTTCTGTGTCGACAGTCCAACGATGAAATGATGCATCTTCATCTTGTGTGATCGACATAACTTTAAATCTATCAGGGTGATTATGAACATATAGAGTGACATGCTCTCTTTCTTCTGGTGCTCTTGCATACCGATTCATCTGTTCTAAGCAGCGCATCGAAAAAACTTCTACATCGAGCCCACGAGGGTACGTTCTTTTCATGACATTTGAAGCGTAATCATAAGCGGGATACCTTTGATTGAAGTTATCAACTATAGAATCAATAAGAGTTGGATCAACAAATGGACAATCACCAGTCACTCTTACGATGACATCTGCACCTGAAGCTAAAGCTGCTTGGTAGTATCTATCAAGCACATCTTCTTCGCTTCCTACGAAAGAGTAAGTGTTCTGGCTACGACAAAAGTCGACAATTTTCTTATCTCGTGGGTGATTGGTCGTAGCTACCATAATTTCATCGGCATATTTACAACGTTTAAGCCTTTCTAGTGTATAGGAGAGCATCGGTCTATCTAGAATTTCCATCATAGATTTTCCAGGCAGACGCGTTGACCCCATCCTTGCCTGAACAATGATCACCGTATAATTTTTTTTCTGAGCAGCCATAAATTAACAATCCACGATGTGCACTATCAATAAGATTTGATCTTAGGCTAACTCAACTGATAAGTAAATCAATATTTTATTTCTAATACCAATCCCAATAAATAAAGCTGCAAATAAGGATGAGATGCCGATGCAGAATTTGACAATCTTTTTGATATTTATATTACTAAATATGAATGAAAAAAGATTGATCAAAGGATGCCCGGCAAATGATGCTTATTTGCAGCTTTATTTATTGGGATTAGTATAATTTACTTTTTGCTTAGCTCCTCCACCATTGCCATTCTTTTCCTCTTAAGCCCTTCCGCTGTTAAGATACGCCCATTTCCAAAACCTGTAAATCGCTCAGCCTTTGGTAGTTGAGATTTAAACACCTTTTTTTTACTCACCGTTTTCTTAGCGACCGTTTTTTTGACAGGGGCTTTTTTTACTGATGCTTTAGGCTTAGTTGCTTTAGTCACCTTCGCTGGCGTCGCTTTTTTCGTCGACGATTTCTTAGCTGCAGGCTTTTTAGCTGACGTTTTTTGGGCAGCCTTCTTTTTTTCAGCCATTGTTTCCTCCTACAAGATTCAATCCAATAGCTTAGGTATTCAATTTCCGTGCCAACTCACAAAAAAAATTAATACCAATCACAAATAATTGAGGGAAGCTACAGTTTACCCATATGAGCGTTTTTTTATTGCGATGGACTAAACAGTGCATGACTTTATGTTAAGATGATGTAAGAAAAGACACCATGAGCCGTACCCCTACTCCAGTCGCATTTTTTGTAAGATATCCGTCATCTCTATCAATGAACGCTGTACCAGCAATATCTATGTGAGCCCAAGGAATCCCTTTTCCGACAAATTCTTGCAAGAACATCCCTGCTACTATTGATCCAGCCTCTCTACCACCCACATTTTTTAAGTCTGCAACATCTGAATTAAGTTGCTTTCGATATTCATCGAATAAAGGTAACCGCCAAGTTCGTTCACTCGTCTCATTGCCAGCTGCGATGAGCGCCTCTGCAAGTTTTTCATCATTTGTCATGAGCCCCGATGCGACACGTCCAAGAGAAATTACGACAGCTCCAGTTAAAGTTGCAAAATCGATAATTCGCGTAGGTTTTAGTTTTTGTGATGCATAAGCAAGGGCGTCAGCCAAAATCAATCGACCTTCAGCATCGGTATTTCCTATTTCTACAGTCTTGCCAAGGTAACTGCCATAGACATCTCCCGGTTTGTAACTGCAAGAGTCTATTCCATTTTCGGTTGCTGGCACTACGGCAGTAAGGTTAACTTTGAGGCCCAGTGAAGCAACAGCATCGATCGTTCCTAAAGCTGTTGCTGCTCCCCCCATATCAGACCGCATTGTAAGCATTCCCCCTGTAGGCTTAAGACTCAACCCCCCAGTGTCGTATGTGACTCCTTTTCCAACAACAACCGTATGCTCTTTTGATTTCGGATTACCACGATACTTTAGAATAATAAAAGCCGGATCACCAGAGGAGCCTCTGTTAACAGAAAGAAGCAGCTCCATTTTTTCTTTGATAATTCTTTTTTTATCAAAAATAGTTGCACTCACTTTCGAATGTTTTTTTGCCAACTTTTTGGCTACCTGCGACAAATACTTGGGTGTCACTTCATCGGCATTTCCATTCACAAGGTCTTTAGTAAAAGTAACTGCATCTACAATCTTTCGTGTTTCGTTAACCTTTATTTTCTGCTTAGAATCGCAACCAATAATGTGAAGTTCTGTAATTAATTTAGCTTCCTTTGCAGATTTCCCATAACCATACACATAGTTTGTCAAAAATATTCCCTCGGAGAAACCGACAACAGTATTGATCTTTTCGTTTAATTCAGGAACTAAAACTGCGATTTTTTGAATTTTATTCTGATGACACTTTTTTACAAGTGCAGAGTAAGCGCGGCGTATACTTTCAGTATTGATCGTTTTTTCATCACCTAAGCCCAGCATTGCCGTTCTTGTCTCTTTGCCTTCAGATCCATACACAAAATGAATCTCTCCAGCAGAGCCGGTGAAGTCTCCGGAATTCAAAACGGGTTTTACTATTCCATCAAAACTTGAGCTATTGATAGCAACCTTTGCTTTTCCCTTTACGCTCAGAAAAGGAATAACAATAAGATCTGACTTAGGCCTAGATTCTATCTTAGAATGAAATTTGATACGCATACTTTCCCCTGCTATGTTCTACATTTTTGATCATACAAGGGAAAGTAATTAATTGTAAGTCATGATAGAGTTAGAACGGAAGAGGATCATCCGAAGGTGTAAATCCTTGACTTTCTGAAGCATTTCCTTGCATTGGAGCTCCCATCCCCGCTGGTTGTTGGAAGTCTGCGCCCCCACCAAATGAAGATTCTGTTGGCGCTGACTGTTGGTAACCGCCCCCATATCCACCACCGTTAGAAGAATATTGAGATCCACCCATAGATGACTGTTGTTGCTGGTCTTGCTTATTCTCCCCCATAGGAACAAAGTGTAAACTTTTAGCAGTTGCGTCATAAGAAACTTGCGGCTGACCATTTTTATCTGTATAGATATCCAGTTTGTTCATTTCAGCGATAATATAAACAGGTTTTCCTTTTTTGAAATGAGCTAACAACTTATCATGCTGATCACCCCACACTGTGATACGCCACCAAATTGTTTCTTCTTGTCCATTTTTGTAAGAACGTGTAGCAACACGAAGATTCCATACTTTCGTACCACTATTAGTATAACGTTCCTCTGCATCTGCCCCCAGATACCCAATAATGTGTAATAAATTCATAATTTTTCCTCTGAATGATTTATAGTCTGACTCTAAAAACCTGGCCAGGTTAAGGTTTGTAACAGATTACTAGATTAATCGAAAGACAATTAAATTACCACAAGCAAATCATTGAACATCAATGGTCAAATGAATATAAATATTAATATAAAAAAAATCTCGGGATACATAAGTAAACCGAGATTTTAATATACTATAAATCGTTCAAAAGAGATTTAGATTTTGATAAATCCTTCTCCAGCTCCGCCTAGTCCTGGACGACCTGTATGAGGAGCAGCTTTTGGACCAGCTCCACCACCTGCACCAGGACCCGCACCAGCTGCGCCTGGAGGTGTATACGGTTCAGGCTCACGGCCTTCAGAAATATCTAAACATATTTTACGCCATTTTTCGACAGTTTCGACGAAAAGAGGAGCGAATGCACGAAGTGCAGAAGCAACAGCATATTCCATATT
>JAYZJO010000074.1:0-4798 GCA_036164375.1 Chlamydiota bacterium
TGTTATCTTCTCCACTATTAAGTTTGGTTACGAGTTCAGTAAATTCTTCATAGGTGGTGATGAGTTGTGCACCAGAGTAGCAGTGAAGCCACTCTAAAAGGAGTTTAGCTTTATTTGTTTCTCCCCGTTGGTCATGCTTTACGTCCCAATAGTTGAAGTCTTCGCTTGCTAAAGCTATTCTAGCTTCTTTAGAAGCCTCGTAGCTTATTCTAACCTTGCGCGCATATATGATCATCGATTTTTCAAACTCCACCTTAGAAGGAGTTTCGTTGATATCGTACTTGGGTATGTTATCTTCTCCACTATTAAGTTTGGTTACGAGTTCAGTAAATTCTTCATAGGTGGTGATGAGTTTTGCACCATAGTCGTAGTGAAGCCACTCTAAAAGGAGTTTAGCTTTATTTGTTTCTCCCCGTTGGTCATACGTTATATTCCAATAGTGGAAGTCTTCGCTTGCTAAAGCTATTCTAGCTTCTTTAGAAGCCTCGTAGCTTATTCTAACCTTGCGCGCATATATGATCATCGATTTTTCAAACTCTACCTTAGAAGGAGTCTCGTTGATATCGTACTTGGGTATGTTATCTTCTCCACTATTAAGTTTGGTTACGAGTTCAGTAAATTCTTCATAAGTGATGATGAGTTTTGCACCATAGTCGTAGTGAAGCCAATTTAAAAGCAATTTAGCTTTATTTGTTACTCCATGGTTGTCATACGTTACGTTCCAATAGTGGAATTCTTCGCTTGCTAAAGCTACTCTAGTTTCTTTAGAAGGCTCGTAGCTTATTCTAGCCTTGCGTGCATATATGATCATCGATTTTTCAAACTCTACCTTAGAAGGAGTTTCGTTGATATCATATTTGGGTATGTTATCTTCTCCACTATTAAGTTTGGTTACGAGTTCAGTAAATTCTTCATAGGTGGTGATGAGTTTTGCACCATAGTCGTAGTGAAGCCAATTTAAAAGCAATTTAGCTTTATCTGTTACTCCATGGTGGTCATACGTTACGTTCCAATAGTGGAAGTCTTTGCTTGCTAAAGCTACTCTAGTTTCTTTTGGTTTGAGAATTTTTGAAACTTTATTTTTAACCTTGCTTACTTTAGACGAAAAGTTTTGATTTTCGAGTGTTTCACTTGATAGCCGGGAGAGGCGGTCGGGACTCTTTTTTCTTGTATCACGGTATTGAACTGGAATTTGAAAACTATAACCTTCAGTATTTGTATTTAAAGGGGTCATTAGATCCTCCGATTTTTTTTATTGGTTTTAAATTGTTGTTAACATAATATGTACTTTAGTTTTTTTTTTGTCAATTTTTTTGTTTAAATTGTCGGATTTATTGAAAAATAAATAATTTGACTGTTATTAAAGAATAAGCGCGCATTAATTGTGCTCCTTTTTTTGGTAATTTCACTTTAGGCGATCCTAAGTTAAGAACTTTTTTGTTAATAAATCTTAAAATCGCTTTTGCAGAAAGATCCAGTAATAGTGTTTAGGGTTAATTTGCTGTTTTTTTATGTAGAGATCTTCTTCTGTGGTCATCGTCTGTAGTTTTTGGCTTAGCTGTATTTCGCGATACTGCATACCTGATATGTTAAATAACTATTTTAAATTACCATCATGAAATTTGAGCATTTGATTGAGCTTTTTGAGGGATGGGGGGGGCGGTAATATCTTTGATGACGACTTTCAGTGAGAGGCTCTTTTTTTTATGAATATAAAGAGTCAGCTTTTTCATCGCGTCAGTTTAGTTGAGGTAAAAAAAAGTGGGGCATTGCCCTCAAAATGCAAATCACTGGACGCATTTAGAACTTTTATCGACTTTGAATGGGTTCTATTTCAGGAACTTCTTCTTTTTACATTGGAGGAAGCTGGTTAATGAACACAAAGAAATATAAAATATTTTTATGCATATTCTATATTTTTTTTTGAATCCAATTCATTCTTAATAGATGAGGATAGTTCGGAAGTTTACAGGCTTTTTCTTTAGATCTCTAATCTAGAATGGTTTAAAACACAAAGCCATTTGTATTTTATTCGAAACATATGATATGACGATTCTGTACTTTAGAAATAAACAACTGGAAGCTATTTTATGACATCCTTTCCACAACTTTTAATGAATCGTGAGCTGGGACTACCAGGGGCTCAACAGAGAATTGTACAGGCAATGGAGCTGATGACAGCACGCAATTTGGCTAGTGACAGCTACTACTCTGAAACCATAAACCTACCTCAAAGCTCTTGCCACAAAATATTTAGGTGTCGAGATCTTATGGCGGTCTTAAGTATGAACAAAACTGGTCAAAAAGTATATAGCTTAGCTCTTTGGTCTCTGATAACTAGATGTAAATTATGGGATATAGAATTAGATTCAAATTATATAGATTCTGATCCAGGTGAATGTCTTTTGAACGAATATGGGATGGTCCTGATTAATTCTAAGTCTATGAAAGGTAAAATTATCGTCCTTGATGGCAAGTTAAGAGGGGTTTTACCCAAGCTTAACTGGTACTCGATTGTTCCTATTGGAAATCGTATTCTAGGTTGTTGGGCTGAAGGTCATAATCCTAATGATGGGAAACCGTGTTGGCGACCTGAAAATTCGAATCATTTTTTTGGTGAGTGGGATGAAAAGGGAAAATCTCTGAACCGTTATCTCCTTGACCATACACGGGGAAGATCGACACACCAGTATGCCTGTAATAAGGGTTTTTGGGTACGACTGTCAGGAAGCCAAGAAGCTAACCTGACTTCAATAATAGAAGTTGTTGATCGTGTTACTGGAACTATGAAAACATTTGAGCTTCCTCTTATTCCAGATCAGGAACAATTTTCATCTGCCTGTATAGTCCAAAATCGATTGTTTTACGGAAAAAATGCAATTCGCCCTTGGGGAGAGTACAATATCAAAGCTGCATACGAGCCAACTATTTGTATCTATGACTTGGTAAAGGGGGTAATTTTAGAGGAGTTCCCTACTGGTGCAGAGAAAGGAGAGCCTAAATACTTAGTTGCAAGTCAAAGTTATGCTGCTTGGTTAGAGTATAGAGGAAGCAACATTGATCGTGTGAAATATCTGAATGTACTAGATAAAACAGTTAAGGATGCAACAGTCGTTCCTTATTGCGTGGACAATTTTAAGGTTGTTTTAAATATAGCTGGAGCTATCTTATCGGTTACTTATGCTGAAGGCTATTGTAATACTGGATGGGCGGTATGGCGTAGAAAGGTGATTGATATGTCGACTGGAGAGCTGAAATGTGATGTAGGGTATAAGAGATATTCGTGGAGGGAATGTTCAAATTCTAATGGAACCATGCTTATTACAGATTGTTTTAGGAATCAATCACGAATATATATGGAAAGTTTTGCTAATGGAGGGCTTTCAGGCAATGAGTCCTCTTTTAGGGGCAAGTTAACATAAAAATTTTACAAAAACATTTTAAAATAGTGAAATTGATTTTGTTGCATTATCTGTTTGTGAGGATTTGTCGTATGCCTGAATTATATCAATGCTTGCGTGCCCTGTCACCTTTAGAATTTCAGAATCCGAGAACCCTTGGGATCGAAGATAAGTGATCACTGACTCCTTGTAACAACCCTTCCTTTTAGATTGGATGAAAGTACTTCAACGATTCAATTCATTCCTGATGGATAGTTCTTTTTTGAGTGATAGCCAAATGTGGCTAGCCAATGCGCGATAGCGTCTTTTATGGTCATAGCGGATAATCGCGATACTAGGATTATTATTGTTAGAGTGCGTTGTCCCACAGTGACTCGTTGAATCCTGTTAATCCGATGTCGTCTCCGATGATGAAAGGCCGTTTGACTAGCATGCCGTGATCAGAGAGTAGTTTTAATGCTTCTTCTGTGGTCATCGTCTGTAGTTTTTGGCTTAGCTGCATTTCGCGATACTGCATGCCTGAAGTGTTAAATAACTTCTTTAAGTTTCCATCTTGAAATTTGAGCATTTGATTGAGCTCTTTGAGGGATGGAGGGGTTTCGGTAATATCTTTGATGACGATTTTGAGTGAGGAGTTCTTTTTTTCTATGAATTTTAGAGCCTTTTGGCAGGTCGAACATTTTTTATGAATATAAAGAGTCAGCTTTTTCATCGCGTCAGTTTAGTTGGGGTAAAAAAAAGTGGGGGCATTGCCCCCAAAATGCCGATGACCGGACTCGAACCAGCACTTAGTTACCTAAAGTAGATTTTGAGTCTACCGCGTCTACCAATTCCGCCACATCGGCATAAAATGAAAACCTGATTATAGCGAGAACTTGATTTTTAAGAAATGAAATTCTTTTTTATTTCGAGTTGTCTTGTTCTTTATCTTCTTTTGAAAAGAGATGTCCCTGAAGTATAGAGAAAATAGGGGTGTGTGATCTATGTACCTATTTTTTATAGATATTGGTCGGTAAACTTTTTAGATAAGTAGCGCTAAAAAAATATAACCACAGGTAATTTCATATCTCGATTCACCGCAAAGGGGGTAGACATGAAAAAAATGAAAATGGGGTCTCGGGTCAGTTAAAAGAAGCGAGATTTGAGGTCTATAGAGATTAGATTGGGCCAGGTTTATAAAAAAGTGTTTAGGAATGGTTATTATTTCATGAACTACAATTATGTGGGCTTCGATTGCAAAAGCAAGTTTATATTTCTGTCAAATTCTGTACCAGTAACTTAAATTTATCCCTATTTCTAGATTTATTAATTAGAAATTGAGTGGTTTTTTAATGGATTAATGCGAAATCCATTTTTTATTTTTTTTCTAGAGAACCCATTTTTTTTATTTATTTATT
>JAYZJO010000075.1:0-21314 GCA_036164375.1 Chlamydiota bacterium
ATAGGTAAGAGATTTGGACACAAACTAGACTTAAAACACTTAGAAAAATCAACGCTTTTTCTTATAATTAGTCTTAGGCTTCTTTTTAGAACTCTTCTTAGGTCTAGAAGCATCAACCTCACGGCTCGTTTTTTCTTTCGCTGTTGCTTCTATTTTCTGAGTGCCTGACTGAAGTTGAGAGCGAATACTATTAACAACACCGGGACTAATGCTATTATCACTATATCCTTTGGGGACAATTATGACATTTCCTGCTGAATCGTTAAGTTTCGCATGACTTCCCTTACCCCCATTTACCAAACGATATCCATACTCAATAATTTCTTTGATCAAAGCTCGCCTTTTCACATTTGACACAGAAGAGTGTTCTTTCGAAAGACTCTCCTTAAGATCTTCTACACTCTTTTCTATGATACTAATAGTAGCATTTTTACCTAAGGAACACTCTTCTGGAAGTTCAGGAATTTCTTCCTTGATAGTAGACTCTTGTAACTCCTCTTCTAGTTCTATAGATAATGCTGTATCAATTACCTTTGGCTCACTTTCTAAAGTTGTCGACTCAACAACCGGTTCCAAAATTTCTTTTTTAAAGAAAGAACCTACAAAATTTTCAAGAATTTCAATAACACTTACACAGTGCTTTTCATAAACTTTCATAAAATCGTCGACACTTACCAAGCTATTTTCTAACTCTACTATAGCCGCATTTCTAGACACTTTCTTTCGACCAAATCCTGAAATAGAACTTTTATATTGTTCAAGTGAGCTTTGCAACTCGGCAAGATATTTAGTAATTATATCGGACTGGAGCATATACAACCTATTTTTGAAATAATTTATAACCATATAAAACTCACCAACAAAGCCTTTTCCACCATTTAGTTTAAGTCTATTAAATGATCTTTCAACTTGATCGATATCATTTTCGATAATTTGAAAAATATGATTAACTGAATGGACACCTTTAGGATCTATAATTCCTGACTTTGAACTTTTCATACTAAAATTAGTTTCCATCAACTGCATGTACATGGCACGAAAATTTTGAATGTGACTTTCAGTAGCCTGAACGTCAATGATTTTATCTTGTTTTTCTACGCAGGTATCAATTGTCAAAAGTACGTTATGCCTTAAAACATGAAACGAACATCTAAGAGAAGAAAGCATTCTTTTAAAAGATTCACACCCAAAATAGGGCTTTCTGAAGCCTTTAGGAATATCTGAAAACATCGAAAGGTCAAAAAACTTTTCATCAATTATATCTAATTCCCAACTTATTTGAAGTAAAGCATCTTGACCTAACCCCTTCATTGCAAGTACGAAATTATTAAAATTTATAAATTTTTCATACGTATAGTCATATACTTCCAATATTTTTTCTAAGTCCGTATTGTTATCGATATTTTTTTTCATGTTATTTAAATTCTTAATATAAGATTTTAGAGTCTTTTCTGAATTCTTCATGACATTATAGTAATCTTGACCAGTCCAACGTCCAAGACCTTTCAACGCCTCATTTTCTTTGAAAAATAATTCGAAGCATCTACTGAAATACAACTTTAAATCCTGTGCAACAGAAATAATTTCATCAAATTTATCGACAACATTGTTTTTTAATCGATCTGTTCCTCTATTCTGAAGATCTATGAGTATTGTGTCATAATTCACTGGATTCACCCCTTCCATAAGAGCGCTTTTTTTAATTTCAGTAACAATCTCATTTAACAAGTCGACCAACATTTTTTTCTCTTCTGAAAGTCTATTTTTTCTTCTAGTGTTCGCTTTCATCTTGGCCAGTTCTTCCTGAATTTTAGAGCAAGTTGCACTCACATATTTACAGTATTGCTCAACTCCTTCAGAACTCAAATCTTTGTTTTTAAACGACATGACTATCAGCTCTAATGTAGGTATAGCTTTACTGATATTAGACAGCTGTTTATCAAAACATGCTTTGCCCTGATGACTAATTTGGCTAGTAAGAGAAAACATTTTATAAACTAAAAAGTTTAACACACTTAATTCCGTAGTGGCCATATCTGATATTACTGTTTGATAAACTTGAGGCAATTCTTGGAAGTTAACTCGGAGAACAGCATTTTGTATCGGGGGAACCGACACAGCATTTGACTCTCCAGATTGAGATTCGGAAATTGTGCGTTTGAATAGTTCCGTAGTACTATCGGCAGATGGTTGGCCATCTATAGCCTGATTAATTTCTAGTATGGGTTGCACATTATTGACACAAGAATTATTAACTGAACTCATTTAATTAACTCAAAAAAAAACATGTTTAAAAAATATTAAAATGAAATAATAAAACAAACAAAAAATAAAGTCAACTACCAATAAATACTAACATAACTAAAAAACTCTATTAATTAGAGTTACTAACGATCAAAACTACCGCCCTCTCTGCTTTCCACACTTTGGGGTAGTTAACACCCAGTTTGCGTCTAAATCGAGCAGTAAGGCTTTTGTAAAATAAGGAAATTCAATAAAGATTACGAAGTACATAGTGAAGCTATGACTGAAATATCTGAAACTGCAGATTGCTGTTTTACGAAAGCCTTGCTACCCGTTTTGGACAGAAACGGGATTTATAACTGTAAGGCTAAAGCAAGCAACCCTAAAAACTATCGGGGCTCCCAACTCGGAAAATGCTTACTTCCGGCACCTGCTGTGATTTTCTTAGCTTTCGGATGATTTAAATTTGTTAAGTACAAATTACTAGATTCATCGTTGGTGGTGTTGTAGATAATATGTAAACTATTTGGCGCCCAAGCAGGATTTTCTTTATTTAACCCACCTTGAGTCAGTTGAAGTTCTTTTCGCGTATTGAGATCGTAAACATAAATTTGACGTACGCCATTCATACGAGCACAATAGGCAATTTTTCGTCCATCGGGCGACCAAGCTGGCGCTGTGCATCCACGACGAAATTTAGTAATCAAAGTTGGTTTGACATCTTTAATCTTTGTCCCTTCTTTAGGGACATCCATGACATAAATACGAGGAGAGCCATCTTTATTTGATACAAAGGCAATTTGCTTTCCATCCGGACTAAACGTTGGGGTCCCTTGTGTAGAAAGGTGCGCAGAAAAGATTTGCCATGGTTTGCCAATAGCCCCTTGATCCGGACTAAACCGCTGAACAAAAAGGTCAGGATTCCCCGTTACATCACTGATGAAAGCGACCTTATCGCGTTGATGCGATAGAGTTGGCATCAGTTGATTTCCCCTCAATAAAGTCAACCTTTGCGATGGCCCCCCTTTTAACGAAGCCAAATAAATTTTTGGCTGCCCCGTTTTATATGAAACGTAAAAAAAATTACCTGGTCGCTTTCCCGACGCAGGAGGTGCATACTGTGGGGTGACGCAGTAGCCTGCATTTGTTAAAACTTGCCGAGGATTGCCCCCATCATAATCAGCTTCCCACACATCAGATGACCATTCTTTTTTTCCAGGGATTTGTTTTTTTAAAGTGTACAGTATTTTTGTTTGCGCGATCCCTTCCTTTCCAAATAATACCTGGTGAATTTTATCTGCAATCTGATGCATTTGTCTTCTGTCAAACCCTTCTTCACCAGTAATGGTAATAGCACTGGTATTTTTAGCCCAGTCACCTTGCATCGAGACAACCTGAGCATGAACGCTCTTATCGGAGACATCGACAGAGATTACGTAATTGACGTGATAATTTTTCCATTTAGCAGCACTTTCTGTATCTGTAAATTTCGAGCGATTTGCTAAAGACTCTAAATCTGCACTTGTCTCCACAACTTTTGTCATTCCATTTTCATTTAAATCGAAACGTAAAACAGACTCAAGTTTTTTGATGTAGCGCTGACTATGGTCCTGGCTTTGATTATTAAAGTGCACCAAATAAACGGGAAGAAGTTTTGCACCAGTAACTAATGGAACGACAAGCTCATTATCATCTTCCCCGTCAAAAGAGTAGATTGTGGTATTTGAAAACAAAGATAATGTTAGGATCACTAAAACAAATTTGGTCATATGAGGACTCCTCTCATTCATTGGTGAGGGTTATATGAAACGTATATACCTGATTTTTCTCGAAACTATTCCCAAAAGGCAAAAAAACCATATTTGGGAGTGTTTCTTCGACGTATCTGCTATTAACCGAGCTTTCGGATTTAATAACTTTAAGTGTTTTGACCTTGCCATCGCGGGCTAGCGATAACATAATCTCAACATCACCATATTCCGGCAATTGCAACAATGAGCGCAAGCGCGTCGCAAGCTGGTTTTTATAGTTTTTATCGCTACCCGACTGTGATGTCGCAGAATCGCTAAAAGCTACAGCACTTAAAGTTTCTATCTTCTGGGGCAGCGATTGCTCTTGTCGATTATTTTGCAGCGTCGACTCTAGTTTATCGCTTCTTTGCTCTATTTTTGCAATACTTTCCTGCGCCATACGCAGCAACTTTTGTCTTTCATTATCGGGCTTTACCTTTTTTACGACTTCAGATTTCACTTTTTTTACACTCTTCTGAACCGGTTTAGGCTCGCTCTTTTTTGACGACACCACAGGTTTAGGCTGTTTTTTTGGCGGTGAAACCTGCGCTATTTTCTTTGGCATTTCTGGACGACGATTCTCTTTAAACTTTACCGTCTGAACAACTAGCTTTTTTGGCTGCGATAGGGCTCCTATAGAAATTGGAGCCTTTTGTGCTAATAAGTGTAAAACATACCCGTGGCCACAAAGCACAAAAATGATAATACCAAACAAGAGGGGATCTCTTCTTCCCGACTCTAATATTTTTTTTACCCATTCTATCATCTATAGCCTACCCAGATGGTTTTAGTACCAGATCCATTTCATCGAATCCAGCTACCTCTAAAGCATTTTTTACCGACTGATATGTACCAAATGCTGCGCGCTTATCTTGAAATAATTGAGGGGAAACATGCGGATGCTTTCCCTTTGCTTCTATAAGCATATCGCCTAAACGCTCGACACTAACAGGAATACTATTGAATTTTATTGTATCATCAGAAAAGACCTGTATTGCTATTGGACCCGCCTCTCTTGATAGGGACTGTACATCTTTACCTGCGGGGGAAGAATCTGCTAGCTTAATATTTTCCATTTCAAGAAGAGGCGCAACAATAATAAACATAATCAATATCACAAAAACAACATCGATCAAGGGCGTCAAATTTACCGTCGGTTCCTCGTATTCACCACCTTTTCCTCTACTCAAGATATGTCTCGTCATAACCCCTCACTGCACATCAACTTTTCGATACTGCATTTCTAAAGAAGCTAAAATCTCGTTAGAAAAACACTCCATCTCGGTTTGAAAGTCTCTTATTGAGTTTTTTAAATAATTATATCCAATCAAAGCAGGTATCGCATCGACAAGACCAAGTACAGTTGTTGCCAAAGCTAAAGATAAACCTCCAAGGACCATCTGATTTGTACTTCCACCTACTTGGGTCTGTAACTGACTAAATGTTGTCAGTATTCCCCAAACAGTACCTAGTAGCCCCAAAAAGGGTGCTAAGGTAACAATCGTCGACAAAATAAATAAATTTTTTTCTAGAAGTTTTGTTTGTGAAGCAATCGTTGTCATCAGGTGCGATTCAACAATATCAATATCTGATGGCGATAAATATGAAGCAATCACTTCTTCATTCTGCAGCTGCTGTTTTTCACCAAAACGACGATTTTTGTTCAATAAATCAACAGTATGCTTCTTTAAAACGTGATAAAGCTGAGAGAAAGGGTTTAGAGCCGAATCGTGTAGGTGTGAATGATCAATCGCTAAAATATTTCCTTTATTACCCGACAAGAACCCCTCAAACTGTAAAGAATTTTTTCTAGAAATATATGTCAACCATGCCTTATGCAGCACAATTACCCATGTAATTATTGAAATAGCGATGAGCCCCAAAAAAATAAGCCGACCAAGCATATCGGAGTGAGAAAAAGCGTCAAAAAAAGGGTTTACAGCTATCAAATTAACCTTTACAAACATTTATAATTCCTTTATAATGGTTTCAACTTATTACATAAGCAGCAAGCAAGAAAATAGAGTAAAAATGAAAAAAATAAACTTGATCATTTTGACTATCTCTATACACGGCTGCTAGGATACTTTTGTTGTAATACAACCTTATTGGATACTCAATTGAGTAGTAATTGTCAAGAAAATGAACAGTATAGTTAAATACTTTTTTTTGAAATTACATCTCTAAACAACCCCATAAGGCAAAAAGGAGAATTTATGTTTAGACTAATTAAAAATAAGCTGTTCGCTTCTTGCTTTTTAGCAATCACACTTGTTTTATCCTCTATTTCAACTCTTCATTCTGAAGGAATAGGCCCCCAGCAAGAAGCCTCACTACACCCCCCAATTTCCGCTGAACTTTTTGTCGAACACGACGCCATTCAACCTGGACAACCTTTCACAGTGGCAATAAAGCTAAATATCGAAGATCAGTGGCACGCTTACTGGAAGAATCCTGGGGAAGTCGGCATGCCCATAAGCATCGACTGGAACCTCCCTAGCGGATTCACAGCCTCTACAATAGAATGGCCGACTCCTATACGATTTGATACCGAATCCATCATCGGCTTTGGCTATGAACATGAAGCTGTACTCCTCACTGAAATCACACCGCCAGAACAACTACCTCTTTCTTCAAGTACGACAATTGCAGCATCGATCAACTGGCTAGCATGCTCCGATAGCAGTTGTCTCCCAGGAGCCACCGATGTCGAGATATCCCTACCTGTCAATGATGCCCCATCAATAACGAACCTTGGATCGACCATTATTAGCGACGCAAAAAGTCACCTTCCCAAAGATAATTGGGCTGATTTATGTGCTTCTCGCAAACAAAACCTTCTAGAAATCGTTCTGAAAACTCCAGAAAACACAGCAATACCATCAAAAGCTACTTTTTTCCCTGAAAATCCAGACCTCATCGACGTCCAATCCCTCACAACAATAACTCCCTGTGATAAAGACACATACGTCATTGCCCTCAAAGAAAACGACGACGCAGAAACAAAACCTAGCTCTATCAAGGGCGTTCTCGTCTTAGAGTCAAGCGATGGCAAGGGAATTATCGAAGCAATCAATATCGATAAAACTCTCGATGGTTCTACTTTCAACTCAAGCGTGGTCAGCATGAATGCAACGGATCACCAAGAATCCGACCACAAAACCATGCTTTTACAGCCAACTGACCAGCAGCCCTCCTCTCCTTTTGAAAGTGGATTCCTTTTTTACCTGATCACCGCATTTATTGGGGGTGTCATCCTCAATCTTATGCCCTGTGTTTTACCGGTAATTTCACTTAAAATTATGAGCTTTGTCAAGTTATCTGGAGAAAATCGCTCGAAAACCCTCTTTCATGGCATCACCTTTGCTCTTGGTGTCCTCGCCTCCTTCTGGGTACTTGCCGGCATTCTGATGACCCTACAATCTTACGGCCATGCTGTTGGCTGGGGGTTCCAATTACAGCAACCGATCGTTATCGCTATCCTTACAGTAATCATCCTCGTCTTTGGAATGAGCATGTTCGGTGTCTTCGAAATGGGAACATCGGTCGCTTCTTGGGCAGGACAAAAACAAGCTGACACTCAAAAAAATAGCGACAGCGCCTTGAGCTCTTTTTTCAGTGGCGTGCTAGCGACTGCTATGGCCACCCCTTGCACAGGCCCCTTTCTTGGACCAGCTATCGGATTTGCTGTCACACAGCCTCCCTTATGGAGCCTGTTGATCTTCACCTCTTTAGGACTAGGAATGGCAGCGCCATACCTTCTGCTATCAGCATTCCCAAGTTTACTACGCTACATGCCAAAACCAGGCAATTGGATGATCACTTTCCGAGAAATTACGGGATTCATTATGCTTACTGTTGTGCTCTGGTTGCTTTGGGTCTTTGGAGCTCAAACTGACAGTATCGCTCTATTTTTACTGATGGCAAGCCTGCTACTATTTGCAGTTGGTTGCTGGATTTACGGTAAATGGAGCTCTCCCATACGATCAAAACGCGTACGCATCTTGGGTATAGTTTTCACTCTTTTATGTTTCCTAGCCGGAGGCAATATCGCTTATAATGCTGTTTCCCAGCCAATCACAACGCTCGATGACAAACAGCCAATAAGCTTAGGCGATCATCATAGAACTATGGCCTGGAAAAAGTTTAACTCCGAAAAAGTCCAAGCTCTTCAAGAAGAAGGCACTCCCGTCTTTATTGACTTCACAGCAAAGTGGTGCCTTATCTGTCAGGCAAATCACCTAGTTCTTTCCGCCGACAAAGTTGACGCAAAGCTCCAAGAATTGGGAGTCGTCAAAATGAAAGCAGATTGGACAAAGTATGACCCGGCTCTCACTGAAGAACTGAAAAAGCACGGCCGAAATGGCGTGCCCCTATACCTCCTGTATAGTGGCATCCCAAATAAGCCTCCAGAAGTTCTTCCTCAGGTGCTCACACCCGATCTCGTCCTGGAATACTTGAACGAAATAGAAAAAAATAAAGTCATAGGTCAAAACACGAATGCCAGCTAACTTTTTAGACTCACATGCGCACTTAACCTCCGATGCTGTCTTTGAGAAAGTCGATACAATCCTGGACAATGCAAAAGAGGTGGGTGTGACTAAAATTGTCAACATCTGCACAGATTTAGTAACGCTAGAGCGCGGACTGAAATTGGCAAAAAAATACCCGTGGGTCTATAACACAGCTTCGACAACTCCCCATGACGTTGATAAAGAGGGAGAAACTGTTTTTCCTGTTGTGGAGAAGCATGCTCGCGCCGGTGACCTCTGCGCCATTGGTGAAACTGGCCTTGACTACTACTACGATCATTCTAAGCCCGAAACCCAACAGCTGTACCTTAGAAAATACTTACGTTTAGCACTTGAATGCAACCTACCCGTTGTCATTCATTGTAGAGAAGCTTTTCAGGATTTTTTCACTATCCTCGACGAGGAGTATATCGTCAATGGACGACATGCACCGGGAGTGCTGCACTGTTTCACAGGGACTCTAGATGAAGCTAAAGAGGTAATTAAAAGAGGGTGGTTTCTCTCTTTAAGTGGCATTGTCACCTTCAAAAAAAGCGAAGAGCTTCGCGAAGTCGCCAAAATTGTTCCTCTTGAGCAACTACTTATCGAAACTGACACCCCCTATCTCGCTCCGCAAAGCAAGAGAGGTAAACCGAACGAACCCGCCTACGTCGCAGAAACTGCTACAAAAATTGCCGAAGTTAAAGGCATAAGCATCGAAGAGCTTGCAAAACAAACAAAGCTAAATGCTGAGAAACTCTTCAAAATATAAGCGTCCTCCACTTAGAAGAACTCAATTGCTATTATCATTTTAAACCGGGTTTTAATAAAACAACCCAAAAATTACAGCCATTGCCTGCAATGAAACCAAAAAGAATCCCACATCGATACAGTAAGCTCCTACTGGTTTCTTAGCCCAAATCACACCCGAAAACTGCGTCGTTGCAATAAACCCTAGCCATATAAAAAATGCAAAACACATAGCGCCTATGATCGACGTCACCTTAAAGAAGGATAAAAATGCCCCAAAAACTGTCGCAATGATAAGACCTATGATAAATGCACCTAAATAAGACAAAGGTCCCGCCTTTAAATTCTCTCGATCAAACGCGTGAACTTCCAACCACTTATCCCCCAAGAACTTAGGACCGTACCAGGTTGCACCAATCACCATATTGACGATAGCTGCAATAAAAACTGCTAAATAGTTGGTTTGAAATAATTCATCCATAGCCTAACTCCTTACTACACTTACTTTTCATTATACTTAAAAGAGTTTTTTTAATCACTACCCCCTCAACTCACTTATTATTAAAGATATAAATGACGGGTTTGCTCCAATATACCATCTACGATATAAGAAAAGGGTAGAAGGTTCAATGTAAGGACACATAAATGACCAATAAAGTCGTGATTATCGGAGGGGGTTTTGGTGGATTAAACTGCGCAAAACGCCTCAAAGACGCCAATGCAGACGTCATCGTGATGGACCGCAATAACCACCACACATTTCAACCCCTCCTCTACCAAGTGGCAACAGCAGCACTTTCACCGGCGAATATCGCCGTTCCTATCAGGGAAATTCTACGCAAACATGATAATACGACCGTATTTCTTTGCAGCGTAGAAAGTATCGACAAGGAAAATCACACGATTACTGCATCTAACGGTCAAGTATTTGACTTTGACTATCTCGTTGTCGCCACCGGGGCACGCCACTCCTATTTCGGAAACCCCGAGTGGGAAATGTTCGCCCCAGGATTAAAAACACTGCCCGACGCCATTAGAATCCGCGAAAAAATCTTACTTTCTTTCGAAATTGCCGAGCGCTGTAATAGCATTGAAATGGCAGAAAAATTTTTACGCTTTGTCATTGTCGGTGGAGGACCTACGGGCGTTGAACTCGCTGGTGCCGTCGCAGAAATTTCTCATAAAACGCTTTTTCGAAACTTCCGACGCATTCACCCGGAAAACGCACAAATCTATCTTATCGAAAGTCAACCCGAAGTGCTAAAAACGTTCGATCCTCGCCTCGGCAAAACCGCACACGCCTACCTCGAATCCATGGGTGTAAAAGTCATCACAGGAACGCGCGTAAGCAATATTACACAAGAAGGTGTGTGGATTGGTGACGAGTTTTTCCCAAGTTTCAGCATTATTTGGGCTGCAGGAAACCACGCCTCTGAATTGATTGAAACACTAAATACGCCAATGGATAGAGCTATGCGAGCAATCGTTGGACCCGACTTATCGATTCCTGGTCACCCTGAAATATTTGTCATCGGCGATTCTGCTCACGCTGCCGACGAAGATGAAAACCCTCTTCCTGGAATTGCCTCTGTGGCAATGCAACAAGGGCAGTACGTAGCAAAAATTATTGCCAATCAAACGCCACTAAAAGAGCGGAAGCCGTTTCTTTACTTTGATAAGGGCTCGATGGCTACTATCGGTCAATCCAAAGCTGTCGCAACTATCCATAACTTTCACTTTACGGGGCTTTTCGCTTGGCTTGCATGGAGCTTTATCCACGTTCTGTATCTCATCAGTTTTCGCAACCGATTACTCGTAATGACCCAATGGTTTTTTTCTTATCTTACGGGAAGCCGTCAAGTGCGAATCATCTTAAAGTCAGTTTTTGGAAGGGAAGATGCTATTTTCCACAAGGTAGATGACCACTACGAATCAGAAAAAGGCGAATACCATTTTAGATTTGACAGCGACACCCTCAATTACTGGGACCCGGAAAATGCTAAAAAAACTAACGAAAAACCTTAATACCAATCCCAATAAATAAAGCTGCAAATAAGGATGAAATGCCGGTGCAGAATTTGACAATCTTTTTGGTATTTATATCACTGAGTATGAACGAAAAAAGATTGATCAAAAGAAGCTTATTTATAGCTTTATGAGATTGGTATAAGTTATTTACTCTCAAAATGCTTATCAAGAAACTCTTTGGCTGCTTGGATCTTTTGAAACTCGGCCGTACGTTGAGGTTCTGTTTCTGTTTTTCTTTGGCTATAAGCTTCATCGGACTCATTTTCCAAACGCATTAATTTATCGGGATGTTTTGCTCGACTAAGTTTAAAAAAAGCTTTTTTGACCTCTGACGGTGTTGCATCTGATGTTAACCCTAAGATAGCAAAGCTCTTTTCTAGAATAAAATTGTCATATTTTTTTTGTAACCCAACGACATCCTTCTTTTTGTTTCGAGAGCAAAAAGTTTTAGAGTTCAATAGCTTACTGACTTCTTCAGAGTTGTCTTTTGTGACTACAAAATCTTTACTAAACACTTCTGCCCTTCTAGACAAGCCAAAGACTTTTCGAGCTACAGAATCTGCATTTTTACCGCCGGGAAATGAACCAAGAATAAAGATATTTTTGTATTCGTTTACACTTTTTCTCAAAACATAGACAGATTGGTCCCGCCCATCCTGTCTAATCACAGATTTATCGTACTTTCCTGTAAAGAAATTTAAAAATTTTGCAAAAACCCCCATTTCATTCTCGGGCTTAACCTTTAGAGAAATTGTTAGGGCTTCTCCTCTAAGCTTAGTAGAGATATTTAGATTCAACTGCCGCAGTTTACCCTCTTCTATGCGATCACCCATCGAGTAAGTGACACCGTTAGATGAATTTTCATTGCCTCCGCCTATAGGCATCATGGTACACCTCCTTTTTTACTAATCGTAACATAAAAACTAATTTTATTTAAAAAAAATCACTTAAAAAAACTAAAGAAAACGTTCTTTACAAAAACTTAATAAAAACTATTCAATTCTATTTATAATAAATAAAAAAAAGATTGTTCAAAGGATGTCCAGCTGATGATGCTCATTTGCAGTTTTATTTATTAGGGTGGGTATTAGGTCAGTTAGCCAGTAAAATTACCGGCTACACTTTTTTCGATTGCATAAAATCCTGATTATTATTACGATGTTCATTTAACAGATTGTTACCTAAGGAAAGATGGCTGAGTGGCCGAAAGCACGTCCCTGCTAAGGACGCATACTCGCAAGGGTATCGAGGGTTCGAATCCCTCTCTTTCCGAAAGACTAGCGCGTGATGAAAATCACGCGCTTTTTTTTACCCTTTTAAACCCCTTAAGAAAAAGAATACATACGTAAGCAGCGCCTGCTAAAAGCGCTATAGTTGCCCCTGCTGGCCAGTCGAGATAAAAAGAGGCTGCTGTGCCACTAAAACAGAAGAGAGCACTGAACGCCACAGCTAGCGCCATCATCCGAGAAAGGCGTATCGTAAAGAGATTGGCGATCGCTGGCGGAACCGTCAGCATGGTCATCACTAAAATAATGCCGACGACTTCGACGAGTAAAACGACAGTGATTGCAGTGAGAACGAGCAGCAATAGATATAATGCATTAACAGGAACACCTTGCAGACGAGCCTGCTCTTCATCGAAGCAGACGACCAAAAATCGCTTATGCATAAAAATAACGATCAAAAGAACAACGAGATCAAGAGCGCATAGGTAGTAAAGATCGGTGGGTGTCACCCATAAAATATTTCCTACCAAAAAATTCGTTAACTCGACATTAAATCCGGGAGTCTGTGAGATAAACAAGACCCCGACAGCCATTCCTATAGACCAAAGAGCGGCAATCACGGAGTCTTCCCTTTCACGGTAGTTGAGGTGAATCCATCCAATAAGCAGCGCAGCAACAATTGCAGCGGTTAAAGCGCCAAATAAAGGAGAGACCCAACTAACACCGTGAACGCGTTCGAGCCACAAGCAAATACCAATCCCACTAAGAACAGAGTGAGAAATACCACCGCTTATAAAAACGATACGTTTAACGACCACGTAAGAACCGATTATTCCACTAACGATCGACGCCGCGAGTCCCGCTAATACAGCAGAAAGCAAGAGAGGGTTATCTAGTAAAGCCTGAAAAAAATTCATCTATTTTCCTCTTCTTTTTCGCTAGGAACTTGCAGTTGACAGCAGGTTTCGTCTACATTGGATTTTACGAGAAGGGGAGCGTGGTAAAGACCGAGAGCAAAGTGCTCACACACCTCGCTTGCTTTAAAAGTGGTTACTGTATTTTGCACACAGACAACCCTATCCACTAATTTAATGGAAGCAGTGAGATCGTGAGTTACCATGATAATCGTCATTTTTCCAGCAAGACTTTTCAAAAGAGCATAGATCTCTGTTTCAGCTTCTGCATCGACATTAGCTGTAGGCTCATCGAGGATTAGTAGCTCTGGATCGGAAACGAGCGCTCTAGCGATCAAAGCCCTTTGCACTTGTCCACCCGAAAGAGTCCCTAGTGAGCGATTTTCGAGACCGTCAAGTTTTAGCATTTTTAAGGTCTCGTGCGCCTTTTGCTTATGTTTATTTAAGTACCGCCCGTACCAAGGAAGCTTTGAGAGCAGGCCTGATAGAACAAGCTCAAAAACGGATATAGGAAATTTTTTATCGTATCTTAAGTTTTGTGGAACGTAGGCGACCCTATTGAGGTTGGCCTTTGGCTCTCCACCAAAAAGTTTTAGAAAGCCCGAATCAGGAGAAAAAAATCCTAAAATCAGTTTTAGCAAAGTTGTCTTTCCGCCGCCGTTGGGGCCAATCACGCCAATAAACTCTCCACGAGATACATTGAAGGTAGCATCGCACAACACTTGCACTTCGTCATATCCGAAAGAGACTTTTTCACAACTGATTACTGTATCCATAAGCTGCAAGTTACTCCAATCACATCAGTTTCGACAAGGAATTTTCTCTGCGAGGCTACGCATATTGTCGAAATAATTTTCGGCATAAGGGTCTATATTTTCCACTTTTGCGTTAAGGTGCCTGGCGATAAGAAGAGCCCCTTTATTGCTATGTTGTGGCTGAGTAAAAATGATGCCGACTTTAGCTTCTTTTGCTCGTTTAATCAAATTTGTCAATTGTTGAGGGGTTGGATCTTTTCCCTCGAATTCGACTGAAAGTTGAGTGAAGCCGTAGTCTCTGGCGAAGTAAGCATAGGCAGGATGAGACACCAATAAAATTCTTGAGTTGCAATCGGATAAGATTTTGCGGATATCGGCATCTAGAGCATCTAATTTTTTCAAAAAGTTGCTTTTATTTTTGGCGTAGAGTTGAGCATTTTCGGGATACATCGCCGACAAAGCCCTTGAAATAGTCTCCGCCTGGACTTTTACCTCTTTTGGGCTCAGCCATATATGGACATCTTCAAAATCATGTGAGCACTGGTGTCCGTGGCATTTTTCAGCTTTAATCATACTTACACCGTCTCGCATGTTCACCATTTTCATTTCTGGGTGGTAGCTACGAATTACATCGGCAAAGCGAGCTTCAAAGGATTCACCGACACGAAACCACATATCGGCTTTCCCGGCATCGACCATTTGCCTGGGGGTTGGTTCGAAGCTGTGTGAGCTTGCTCCTGCTGGAACGATCACTTGAACGTCTATAGTATTACCGGCGATCTCTCGAACGAATGCGCGATGTGGGGCGATACTCACTAACACCTTTGGTGTTTTATCCGCAGCATCGGCATAAAGATAAAAGTTAAAGGAGACTAAAAAAACAAAGATAATATTTCGTAAATGGACCATAATTTCCTAAGATTATTTCCACCATATTAAAGGATAAGTTGATAAATAGCAAGGAGTCAGTGGATAAAGACCTTGCAAACAAATACGATTTTTAGCTAGAATTTAGAGTCTTTCTATGGAGGAGTGTCTGAGTGGCCGAAGGAGCACGCCTGGAAAGTGTGTGTACGTTTACGCGTACCGTGGGTTCGAATCCCACCTCCTCCGAATTTTTCCCCAAACATACTGGGATGAGAACCCACACGTGGGTTCGATCCGCAGCGAAGCGAGGACGATGATCCGACAGGATCACCCCGAAGGGGCGAGACGATTTTCCAAAAATGGGGTTGATTTAACGAAATTGGCGATTTCATCGAGTACTTTTTTCTTATCTGCTTGAAAAGCAGTAAATGCGGTTTGAAATTTCTTGAAGTCACTGTATTTTTGCTCTTTCAATGAGGTTATGATGGGTTGCATCGAAGAGGAGTTGAGAAACGTAGCAAACGGTCGAATGTTCGCTACGATAATTTGGGGAGACTTCCCTGCTCAACAATACTTACGTAATCTTTTAAAAAAATTTCCTATATCATTCACATCTGAAAAGCTTTATTTGTTTACATTTTTACCCTCGAGATTGCATCTCTAACCTATTTTTAAAAGCACAATCAAGGTTATATGACCAATTTTAGAGGTTCAATCTTTTTCGAATCTTAATTTTTTTCTTACAACACCTTTAAATATATCATTTATAATATTGTATAAATATAAGACAAAACACACAATAATTAAATTTTAATTCATAAACTAATGGAAATAATTTAATGAATACCATAACAGATACAACACTTTTAGTTCAGAATTTTACTAGTTTTGATGATATTACCAGAAGAGCCATCTATCAAGAAGCTAATGAAAATCAAGATGTTGATTTAGTAAGACAGTTGAACGAGTTAGGAATGACCCCCAATCTTCCAAGTTTTTCAGGGCCTACAATTCTCTCTAAGTTTATGGATATTGCTACCAAACATGATATTATCCTTCACTTCCTAAAGGAACTAAGGAAAACCAACAGGCTCCTAACTGAGAGCGAGTTCCAATCTTTATCATCCAAAAAATGGTTTAAAAAAACTCAGCTCAGCAGAATATTGGGATGCGATCATCTTATGCAAAAAATAAGAGAAAACAAACTAAAACATATCAAAGTGCCCTTAAAAATTGCTGTTGTTGAAAAGACAGAATCATTAAAAGTTTCAGGGTGGGATGCATCGGATAATCTATACGAGGTCAATTCTAATCAGATTAAAATTTTTGCAGAAATAATAACAAGTGTAGATCGTAAACTGTCAAGAGAGGAGATTGATGAAATAATCCAAGTTATTGCAACATCAAACTTCGTTGACATGTGCCCTGCAAACATTGTGGTTGCTGAAGATGGGGTATACTTTATTGATACGGAATTTAAATCATTTGCAGGATCCATCATGTGGTATAAAATGGGAAGATTTATGTCGCTAATCAACGAAGATGATCAAGCATACTTTAAAGAGAGGATAGAGGAAAAAATAAAAGAACCTAGCACAAAGAAAAAAGAATATAATTACGATGAACTCAAAAACAACTTGAGAATGTTTGAAGAACTTTCACCATCATTAATAGAAACAAATAGAGGTATAATTGAAGAATGTAAAAACAAAATTTTATCCTTAGAATATGTAGGAACAAAAAAAGTAGGAAAAGATTGGAGTACGCCAAATGAATTTTCATTTAATCTTAGAGAAATAATAACCTAACATCAAAGAAGACCTGATATCACGGCTTAGTTCATTTACTCTAAAAAACCTTTGGGATAATCATGCAGTAAATGGGAGCATTTCCCCTAGGGCATTACCAAACTCACACCACGAAAAAGTTCGAAGACTGTCTCACATCTCCCGAATTTTTCCCTTAAACAATTTTGATTGAAACATGGTATGAGCTCCAATTTTTGGGGGTCAAACAATCCCGAACATTTGCGGAACCTTATAAAAATAATAAATCATTGTGAAAAATTCAGGAGCATAAAAGAGCATAGAATCCGTTCTGGAAAAAATTTTCTTATCGTTCGTATCGTTATATCGTTTTCATCGTTGAAAAGATTGATACTATACTGAGTCACTCATACCACAAGCCCCCAGTAATAAGATATATATGTATCTAAATGTAGTCCAAATTTATAAAGCTCTAAGCTTTACATGTAGCCTTCATTGAGATATATGAATTGTTCATAAAGGAGTCCACATTATGCTATTAAATGAAATTATAATGTCAACAAACATAAATACTACAAATGTAAACAATACTACAGATGTAAACCGCTGGAATTCTCAAAAAATAGTGAATTCAACGAAAAAATCCGTACCCAATAGAGAAATTTGCCTCGATTCCTCTTTACCCAAAAAATGCAACGAAGTCATTCTCAAGTTGCTATCAAGGGGTAGACCTTCCCCTAATTACTGCGTTTGATGGAATTTACGCTTATAAATTGACTCTTATAGAAACGTAAATATACAGATAACATCATCCATCATACAGAATAACATCATCCATCTTGCAGAATAAAATCATCCTCTATATCAGAGCTAGCTCCCCATAAAAATACAGCCGATAAAAAATCGGACACAAGTGTTTTTGTGTCCATAAAAGCCCCTACACTTAACGCTACCGAAGCGTTTGATATGCATCTAGAGCTTTCTCTCTTGACGCAGCTAAATCTACAATGGGTTTTGGATAGTTTTCCCCTAACTCTATGCCAGCAGCGCGAAGAACTTCATCTGGAGCTGTCCACGGTTTGAATAAGTATTTATCTGGCAAATCTTTTAGCTCGGGAACGTATTTTCTCGTATAGTCCCCATGTTTATCAAACTTTTCCCCTTGCGTAACGGGATTAAATATTCGGAAGTAGGGAGCTGCATCAGCACCAGAGCCTGCTACCCACTGCCAGCTAGCGCTATTATTAGCCAAGTCAGCATCGACTAAACAGTCCCAAAACCAATCTCGGCCCCTATGCCAGTGGATAGTTAAATTTTTTACTAAAAAAGAAGCTACTATCATTCTGACTCTATTATGCATATACCCTGTTTGCCAAAGTTCACGCATGCCGGCATCTACAATAGGATAGCCAGTATTACCTGTTTGCCATGCTTTTAAATGAGACGCGTTATCTTTCCAAGGAAAGAGATTAAACTTAGCATTAAAATTATCGGCATGAAGCCTTTTGAAGTGATAAAGTAAATAACACGAAAATTCACGCCAGACTACCTCGCTTAAAAAGTGCTCTTGATCAGGCCCTTCGACACGATCAATGGACTCCCAAATTTGTGCTGGGGATATTTCTCCAAAGTGCAGATGTGGCGAGAGTAGTGAGGTTTGATTTTGTCCTGGAAAATCCCTACCCTCTTTATACCCAGAAAGTGCATTGGCAATAAAAGCATCGAGTTTCTTTTGCGCTGCTATTTCGCCTATTTCCCAGTGTTTAAGCATCTGTTGGTGCCAATTAAGTTTCTTTGGCAGTAGGTTTAAATCTGCTATACTAATACTATTTTTCTCGTCTTTAATGCACTGCGGTTTATCTTGTACATACACAGTTTTACGAGGAGGACATAGATATGCTCTTTTTTTATACGGAGTAAATACCTTATAGTAGTGCCCATCATCTTTTAACACCTCATTGGGTGACCAAAGATAGTTTCCATTGAATTCATGACAACGGATATCGTTTCCCTTGCAAAGAGTTTTTACATCTTTCTCTTGTTTTACTTGCCACGGTTCATAACACTTATTCCAAAAAATGTTTTTTACACCATACTGTTGGAGCAAAGACTCAATAACTTCACTTGTTTTCCCTGCATATATGTTGAGCTGACCACCAAGAGATTTATTAAAATTTTCAAGAGAGTGATGCAACCATGCTTTACTTGCGCCACCGATATTAAAAGGTTTTGGGGCACAATCATCAAGGATATATATCGGAAGAATCTTTCCTGCTTGAACAGCTTCGGTTAGTGCAGGATTATCCGAAAGCCTCAAGTCCTGTCTAAACCAAACAATAGAAATTTCTTTTGCCATAACTCACTACCACATCCAGTTACTTTTAATCGAACTTAGAGGATAAAAAATACACCCTTTTATCGACAGGAAAAACAACAAAATATATCGAGTTTAATCCCCGTTTGCGTCCAAATCCAGTAGCAAGAGTTTCGTAAAATAGTGAGATCTAATCAAGATAGAAAGGCATAGCGAAGCTATGGCTGAACTATCTGAAGCAGCAGATTGCTGTTTTACGAAAGCCTTGCTACTGGTTTTGGATATAAACCGAGTTCTAAAAAATCGAGACCCACATTTCTAGATTCATCATCATACATTTTATGATGTCTATACTAAAAAGGGTGTTTTAAAGCGCATAAAGACTTTTTCAGAATTGAAAAAACGGTTATAGCTAGGCAAGTTCAAGTTTACTGCCGATAATTTTTTTGGGTAGAGATTCAAAACTCCACATTTGATAATGCGCTTGTTTTGGATCATTCAACAAAAAAACCTTTTTACCATCTAAAATTACCGCTTTTAAGTAGTAACAGTGCGAGGAGTCTTCTACAGCTAAACCTGAATTACGATAAGCACTATCCCATAAAGTATTCATCATTTTCAATTTTTGAATGTTATCGGCGCTTTTTAATTTTTCATGTAAATTTTCCAGCGTCTTCTTTACATCTTCACTTAAATCTTCTTTGAATTCAGTTAATGGAGCGCCAAACTCTTTATTGATATTGGTTCTGTTATTTCCATTAAGAACCTGACCGGGACTAAAGACGGCCTGGTCTGAATCACCGTTAGGTAACAATGGCCTTAAATGTGAGCCTAGGAAGTAATCCACCAATACAGGAACAATCATCATAATAGCACTTAATAACCACGCATTGTGAATCGGTTTTTTAACCACTGCACGAACACTCTCGGAAAGGTCGTCGAGATCACTATACATCCCCACTTTTTCGTGAATTTTCCCCCATTTTTGAACAATTTTACGGACAACTTTAGGATCAATAACCTCTTCATCGCGAAGGTTCATGAGCTCATTTGCAATTGTTTCGTATTCTGAGCGCATTTTTTTAATATTTGACTCAATAAAACGGATCTCTTTTTCCGATTTTTTTTCTAAAGTCTTTTCATTTTTTTCTAGTTTCTGCTTTCTTTTTTCAAGACCCTTTTGAGCAATATCAAGAGCTATTTCACCGGCAAGTAAAAGCTCCGCAACCGAGCCTGCGTGAGTCAACATTTCTTGTGCATGTACTGTTCCTACGCAGGTATTAATATAACACTGCTCCAGTGATCCACTTGTTGCTATTAACCAATTAGACAAATATTTTTGGTGATAAATGTGATTAAATACTTTCCCTGAAATACTCTCAGGATTCTCCAAAAGAGGTTTTTTAACCCTATTTTTAAAGTTACAGAGACTGAAAAGCATGAGTTTTTGCGCTTGAGTCGTATCTTTATTTTTTAATAAAGACAACTGACGCTTGTTAAAGTATTTACTGTAACTTGCTGATCCCTCATTCATCACGAGATCCTCTACTATATTTAGCAGTTGATGAGGACTTATCGGTTCGATTGCCTGACGGTAAACTGAAATATGCTTTTGTAAAATAGTTGATGGTGCTTTTCGTACTCGAGTAGGGATAAGAGCTGTCGATAACAAAAGGTCGCTCATCAAATGTTGGAATGTATCACCTTTCTTGTTTTTCGTAGCCAAAACATTTAAGTTTGCAAGATTATCTTTCAAGTCGTTATCTTGCAGAACTAAGTCTAGGTGATCCTCTAAATCGTAACCCATGTCCATAATCTGCTCAATTTTTTCAGCAAATTGCTCATTTGATACAACCAAATTCGGATATTTAGACTTGACTTCTGCTTGCCATTTTGCTTTAAAATTCTCGACAATTTTTTTATTTCTATTTACGGTTTTTTTATTCGTGTAAACAGCTTTAGATTTATGACTATTTAGTAAAGCTTTCATACTAATCGTGACATCTGGCTTACCATGCTTAACCTGATCTATCGCTAATTTGACATTTTCGTAATTAAAGCGTACGTCAGAGGTTTCTATCTTATTGAGAAAACGAATGAGCGACCGGTCCGTTAATCGAATAGGAGGGTTTCCATTGCCAAGATCCAC